>CBCTVZ010000007.1:0-39238 GCA_965150505.1 uncultured Robinsoniella sp.
ACCTTGCCATTGAGTATCATCGTTCTATTTCTGTAACCTTCGGATTCTGGATCGTTGGATTCTCTTTTGAGTACAAGTGTATCGCCGTCTTCATCTTTCAGAGTGATTTCCATTTCTGGTGTCCAGTCCACTGCATCTCCTACTGTAACTGGTTCTCCGTCTACCCATTTCACGATTTCATAATGCTGGATAAACTTCGTTACCAGATCATGTGTATATAAGTTTGTGATGTAGGTGTCGTAGTCGTTTCTTCCCTGCCATCCTTCAAAATCCTTCATGTTGTAACCGCCAAGCAACGGCATCACAGCTGCTCCGCCATATGCTGGATAGTCGCCAACCCAAGAATCTTTCTGATGGTTACGCAGGAAACGAATTACTTCACTGTTCTGTCCTTTCTTTTCAAAACCGCCATATGTAAGGTCAGTAGCCCAATGCTGGAATGTGGAATCATATTCGTTTGCAGATCCCCACTCATTGGCCATACGCCATCCATTGTCGTTGATCTCTTTTGATAACTTACGAGTCTGCCAGGAATCATCCGTTCCACCAGTACGGTTGCCCCAGATATCTACATAGACAAAGTCCAGATTCTGTCCCACCAGTTCTTCCAGAGCGTCAAATCTTGCCTCTCTTTCTCCGGTTGCCAGATCATAGATACTGTCCAGACCGATACCCTGATCGATCCAGTTCCATCCATAGCGCAGCGTTCCGTCTTCCAGACGGCGAACATTGTCATCCTTGAATGCTTTTGCTTCCGGATACATTTCACCTGCATTTACATGGATACCAAATCTTGCGCCATACTCAGCGCCTTTTTCCATCAGGATGTTCATTTCTTCTGCACCGCCGATTCTCTGTCCGATGTCGGCATAATCTGGATGTGCGGAGTCATGTCCTTCATTTGCATAGCCTTTCAGCAATACGGACTGTCCCAGTCCATCTGTGTGCATAGCAACACGTTTTACATTGTCAAGCGTTGTCAGGAACGGGTTCTGCGCATGTCCGCCAAAGTTCATGGCAATACGATATGCAACAAGTTCCGGCACTTCTTCGCTCTTGTACGGGTTATTCATAATTTCACGGAATGCAATAGCGCCATCCTGCCAGTCAATCTGTGCATCCTCGTTTCTATCACCAGTGATGATGATTTTAGTCTGAGGCATTTCAGTCTCTTCTACCATGTAATTTCTGCCGTGAGAATCTGTTACGATTCTGTGGTAGTACCACTGGCTGCTGGAAAGACCTACGGAAGTTCCCTCATCTGTGCTTGCAGCTGTTGCTGTCACACGATAGTTATGAGATCCTCCATGAACTTCTTTCGCATAAATATCGCATCCGTCATTCTCAGAGTTGCTCCAGAGACCCGCGCTCATTTCATCATTGGAAACAAACGCATACAGATAAGACTTGTTCAGGTCTGTGCTTTCCTCCAGCTCTACATACTCGTCGCCGCTGACCGTTGTATTGGAAGACATCAAAGCGCCTTTTAAATTTGCATCGTTCTGACTGGTATTTACCGATATCAGATTGTGGTTTGGAATCTCTACTGTCTGAATTGGATCGCCGTCCACGCTGTCTTCCAGATTATTTTCAATCTTTGTAATATTAAATGCCATGGTGTTCGCATCTGCTACCAATTCTGCAGTGATCACGGCATCAATCTTTTCACCTTTCACAGTCATCACATACTCTGCTCGGTTGTTTTCAAATGTAGCTTTGACGTCCTCTGATTTCAGTTCTACATCCACTCCGTTGATTCGAATCGTATGAATAGGCTGTGTCTGTCCATAAAAAGTTTTTCCTTCCAGTTCCCCTTTCATTTCATATCTCACAACGCTTGGGAAATCTTTTGCCACATATGCGTCCATATGATCTGTGGAAAGAACTGCATAATTCTCAGCTTCAGCTGCTGTTTCCTCTGCGTTGATTACCACTGGAAACACACTGCCTGATACGGTTGTTACTGCCATTGTGGTAGCGGCAACTGCACCGATCCATTTTTTCATGTTTTTCTTCATTTTCTTACTTCCTCCTTATTACATAAGATTACTTTTTGTTACCCCTGTTTGCCCTTCTTTTGCTGTAGTGCAAATTAATTGCTATTTGTAACAGTCTAACAAGCTGTTACTCTTCTAAAACTCATTTGCGTTGTCAGTTTATCCTATTTTTCAGAAATTGTATATCGTCATTTATACATAATTTCCATATAGTTTTTGTATAATCCGTCAAGGAAATTGTGACAGACAATCATTCTGCTTGACAAAAAGCTACATTTTTTCTTTATTTTTTCTCTGAGTACTCTTTACAAAAGAAAAAAACAGTTGAGTGTACTAAATTTCAGATACACTCAACTGTTTTTTTCATTGTCATTTTATTTACTTTTCCACCATTTTTTTGCAGAATCTCTGTCCCAGATTTTAAAAAAATGGTGTAGTAATCTATTTTTTCTATTTAAACGATAGCTCGTATTTCTTAATCTTAGTACAATTTTGCGCCTGCTGGGATTCTGTTATCCACCATTAAAAGATTCAATCCTTCATGGCCATCTTCTTCATGGACTGCTGAAATCAGCATACCGCAAGAATCAATTCCCATCATCTTTCTTGGCGGCAGATTCACGATTGCAATGCAAGTCTTGCCGATTAATTCTTCTGGCTCATAATATTCATGGATTCCGCTTAAGATTGTGCGGTCTTCTCCTGTTCCGTCATCCAGAGTAAACTGTAACAGTTTTTTGCTCTTTGGAACAGCAACGCAGTCTTTTACTTTCACAGCTCTGAAATCAGATTTGCTGAATGTCTCAAAATCAACAGCTTCTTCAAACAGAGGCTCAATTTTCACATTAGAAAAGTCAATTTTTTCTTCTGGCTTTTCTTCTGTTTTTGGCGCTGCCACAACAGTCTGAGCCGCATTGTTTGCTTCATTTTTAGAAGCGCCCTGTGACTTCATTGTTGGGAATAAAAGTACATCTCTGATTGCTGCAGAATCTGTCAGAAGCATTACCATTCTGTCAATACCAAATCCAATTCCACCTGTAGGAGGCATACCGATTTCCAACGCATTTAAGAAATCTTCATCTGTATGGTTTGCTTCCTCGTCTCCCTGTGCAAACAGTTCTTCCTGAGCGCGGAATCTCTCTCTCTGATCAATCGGGTCATTTAACTCAGAGTATGCGTTTGCCATTTCCCATCCATTCATAAAGAACTCAAAACGCTCTGTGTACTCTGGATTTTCTGGTTTTTTCTTTGTCAGCGGAGAAATTTCTACTGGGTGATCCATTACAAAAGTAGGCTGAATCAGATGTTCCTCTGCAAATTCTTCAAAGAACAGATTTAAGATATCGCCTTTTTTATGACGCTCTTCAAATTCCACATGATGTTCTCTTGCAGCTTCTCTTGCTTCTTCCAGTGTATGAATCTCGTTGAAATCTACTCCAGAATATTTCTTTACAGCATCTACCATTGTGATTCTTTCAAATGGCTTTCCAAGATCCATTTCAATTCCATTGTAAACAATCTTTGTTGTTCCTAAAACGTCCTGCGCTACAAAACGATACAGATTTTCTGTCAGATCCATCATTCCCTTGTAATCGGTATATGCCTGATACAGTTCCATCAGAGTAAACTCTGGATTGTGTCTTGTATCAAGTCCTTCGTTACGGAATACACGGCCGATTTCGTATACTCTCTCCATACCGCCTACGATCAGTCTCTTTAAGTAAAGTTCCAAAGAGATACGTAACTTCAGATCTTCATTCAAAGCATTAAAATGTGTCTGGAATGGACGAGCTGCCGCACCGCCTGCATTAGAAACTAACATAGGAGTTTCTACTTCCATAAATCCTTCTTGGCTTAAGTATTTACGGATACTGCTGATAATCTGAGAACGTTTGATAAACGTATCTTTTACTTCTGGATTCATGATTAAATCCACATATCTCTGACGATAACGAAGATCTGTATTAGTCAGTCCATGGAATTTTTCAGGCAGAATCTGAAGGCTCTTTGAGAGCAGTGTCACATTTGACGCATGAATGGAAATCTCCCCTGTTTTTGTCTTAAATACTTCGCCTGTCAGACCGATGATATCTCCGATATCTAATTTTTTAAATTCTTTGTAGGATTCTTCTCCGATGCTGTCTCTTGCAACGTAAGACTGAATATTACCTTTTAAATCAGCAACATTACAGAAAGATGCTTTTCCCATCACACGTTTTGACATCATACGTCCTGCAATCGTGACTGTTTTTCCTTCTAACTGTTCAAATCCTTCTTTGATTTCTGTACTGTGATGAGTCACATCAAATTTCGTAATCTGAAACGGATCTTTTCCGTTTGCCTGCAGTTCCGCCAGCTTTTCACGACGAATCTTTAATAACTGGTTCATATCCTGTTCTTGTACCTTATTCTTTTCAGCCACTTTCTATTCTCCTTCACCTTTTAAATATCTGCCTTGTATCTCATCCATTTGACTTACTGATATATTAGATGGATTTCTGGATTCCCAGCACACGATACTGAATCATACCTGCCTGTGTCTCTACTTCTACTAAATCGCCGACCTTTTTTCCCATCAATGCTTTTCCTACCGGAGATTCATTTGAGATTTTTCCCTGAAGGCTGTTTGCCTCAGAAGAACCGACAATTTTATATTCCATCTCTTCATCAAACTCTACATCATACAGTCTTACTGTACATCCTACGTTGATCTTTCCCAGATCTACTTCATCTTCTACAACAACTTCTGCATTTTTCAGGATTTTCTCGATCTCTTCAATTCGAGCTTCGATATCTCTTTGCTCATCTTTTGCTGCATCATACTCAGCATTTTCAGATAAGTCTCCCTGTTCTCTAGCTTCTTTAATTTTTCCTGCAACTTCTTTTCTTTTTACTACTTTCAGATCATGCAGTTCTTCTTCCAAAGCCTTTAAACCAGCATAAGTTAATAAATTTTTCTTTTCTTCCATAATCTTTTACACCCTTCCTGATTTTCCATCATATAGATTCTTAAATTCTTATGATCTTTTCTATCTGTTTATCATAACTTGATACACAGCAAAATTTTGCTGTGTATCAGGCTTTTTCTTTATATTGGCAATATTCACTGATTATAGAACAACATCTGTCACTTGTCAAGAAGTGTACGGTATCCTGATTTCTTCCATATTTTTATTTTAAAATTGATACTTTTCTATGGAAAAATACACCTCTATTTTTGTCAACTTCTTTGTTTTCAGAAGTATCATCAAATACTTTTTATCAATTCTTCTAATTCTTCTATACTCTCCGCCTGATTTACGAGATTTCTCAGTCTGGCTGAATGCGGATACCCTGTCGTATACCAAGCAACGTGTTTTCTCATCTCTCGGATTCCTGTAAATCCACCTTTATATTCCATCTGCATTCTAGCATGGCGCATCATCATCTGCTTTACTTCCTCAATATCTGGTTTTTCCAATTTTTCTCCCGTCTCCAGATAATGGACAATCTGTCTAAAAATCCACGGATTTCCCTTTGCGCCTCTTCCAATCATCACACCATCGCAGCCCGTTTGCTCCAGCATCGCTTTTGCCATCTCAGGCGATGTCACATCGCCATTTCCAATTACCGGTATCTTCACGGCTTCTTTTACCTGACGAATGATATCCCAGTCTGCTTTTCCGGAATAATATTGTTCTCTCGTCCTTCCATGTACTGCAATAGCCGCCGCTCCGCTCTGCTCTGCAATCTTTGCGACCTCCACAGCATTGATCAAAGACTCATTAAATCCTTTTCGGATTTTTATGGTCACCGGTTTTTTAATTGCTTTTACCGTCTTTTCCACAATTTCTCCGATCAATTTTGGATTTTTCATCAATGCGCTGCCCTCTCCATTGTTGACTACTTTTGGAACGGGGCATCCCATATTGATATCCAAGATATCAAAAGGACGCTCCTCTATTCTTTTTGCCACTTCACTGATCAAATCAGGATCAGAGCCAAACAACTGCAAAGCAATCGGATGTTCTCTCTCATCAATCTCCATCAGACTTTCTGTATTTTTATTGTGAAAAGAAATCGCTTTCGCGCTTACCATCTCCATACTTAAAAGCCCTGCGCCCTGCTCATGGCATAACAAACGAAACGGCAGATCTGTCACCCCAGCCATCGGTGCAAGAACTACCTGATTTTGCAATTCCACATTTCCAATTTTCAGTCTCATGCTTTTTCTCCCAGAAAAAAGACTTTATAATACATCTCCAATGCTTCGAGCAATTCTTTTTTTTCTCTCTGAAGCTGTTTGATCTTCAATACGCTTCCGATATCATCATACATAAAATCATTTTCTGCCGCCTCTGTTCGGAAGCACAATGTTCCATCTTCCTCATATTCCAGCGTTAAGATTCCACCTATTTCATTTACATATAATACACACATGATTTTCAGTTCTTCTTTTATGCTTTCTGGCAAAGCAGAAAAATTATCATTCAAATAAAATTTTTCCTCATATGAATTTGCACCGCAAAGTACGATTTTTCCTGAATACATTCTTTTCTCCTTTTATCTTATACATATCCATAAACGCCGCGCACAGACACTTCTCCGGCATATACATTGACTACTGTTCCATCTTCTTTTTTTACGAGCAATTCGCCATTTTTATCAATCCCAAGCGCCGTACCCATATACTGTCCTTTCGGCTCTAAAACGCAGACTGTTTTCTCTTTGTTAATCAAAATCTCATTATACTCTTCCAGCAAAAACGTCATATCTTCTGTTTTTAAAAACATCTCATAACATCTCTCAAATTCTTCCATACATTTGCTGATAAGCTCTGCTCTGTGAAATTTTTTTCCTGTCAAAATCTGAAGAGAAGTTGCCACTGTCTTTAATTCATCTGGAATATTTTCCAGATTCACATTGATGCCAGCTCCAATCACAACATAGTGAATCGTATCCGGATCTGCGCTCATTTCCGTCAAAATTCCACAGATCTTTTTTCCATCCGCAACGATATCATTCGGCCACTTGATCTTTGCATCAATCCCTGTCATCTGTCTGCACGCTCTTGCGACTGCAATTCCCATCACTAATGTCATCATAGAAGCGTGATTCGGTGAAAGTTCAGGACGCACAATCAAAGTCATTGCAATCGAAGACCTTGGCGGGTTCATCCAAGTGCGTCCCCTTCTGCCTCTTCCTCCATACTGATCTTCTGTCAATACAAGTGTTCCAGACGCTGCTCCTCCTTCTGCAATTTTTTTTGCATAAGTGTTTGTGGAATCCACCTGTTCCAAAAATACAACCTTTTTTCCAGCCCAAGATGTTTTCATCCGGCTTGCCACTTCTTCTTCTGTAATTTTATCGGGATAGCTGACAATGCGGTACCCTTTATGGGATACCGCTTCTATTTCATACCCTTCTTCTTTTAGCTGATTCATTACTTTCCATATTGCTGTTCTGGACACGCCAAATTTTTTACATAATTCCTGACCTGATATATAATCTTCTTTTCCCAGAAGAGCGTTTAAAATTTTTTCCTTCACTTGATTCCCTCCATCATATAAATGACCTGATAAAGAAAAAGGCAAAGACATCCTGCTGCGCAAAGCATCAAAGCACTTCCTGCTGTCTTACGTCCGCGTGAAAACGAGACACCTGCCAGTGCCCCGTTTAAAATTGTGCCGCTTCCCACAGCAATCCAGAAAAAATAAGAAGCATTCACTGAGTCAAACAATCCCAGAGCAAAAAACAGTACAATGACCATTCCTGCCACACAGCCGATCAAACTGTATTCTGACTCTCTTTCTTGTTTTTTCTTCATAAATAAAAATCCTTTCATTTGCTCTTGGCAAATCTCGCTTTTTAATTGCCAAGCGTTGCAACCATAACTGCCTTGATTGTGTGCATTCTATTTTCTGCCTCATCAAAGACAAGTGAATTTTTTGACTCAAACACTTCCTCTGTCACCTCTTTGCCTTTTACAGCTGGCAGACAATGTAAGAAAATCGTTGTATCTTTTCCTGTTTTTTTCATCAATTCACTGTTTACTTGATATGGACTTAAAAGAGCAATACGCTCTGCCGCTTTGTCTTCTTCTCCCATAGAGCACCATACGTCTGTATAAATGACATCCGCATCTTTCACTCCATCGGTTGATTCGGTCAAAGTGATAGTACTGCCGGATTCTTCCGTATATCCTTTGCACAAATCAATCAAATCTTCTTTTGGCCAGAGACTTTTTGGAGCAACAATCGTAAAGTTAACTCCCATCTTAGCGCATCCAATCATCAGACTGTTTGCCATATTATTTCTTCCGTCTCCTAAGTAGACAAAGTTCAGTCCTTTTAAATATCCGAAATGTTCTTTCATCGTCAGCATATCTGCCAGAATCTGAGTCGGATGGTATTCATCCGTAAGCCCGTTCCACACAGGAACACCGGAATATTTTGCCAGTTTTTCTACATTTTCATGTGAAAATCCACGGAACTCAATCCCATCAAACATTCTTCCTAAAACTCTTGCCGTATCTTCCACACTCTCTTTATAACCAAGCTGAATATCTTCACGCCCCATATATTCTGCATGACCGCCTTCATCGATACATCCTATCGTAAAAGCGCTTCTCGTTCTTGTTGATGGCTTTTCAAAAATCAAAGCAACATTTTTTCCTTTCAGGCTGTTTCCTAAAATCCCCTGTTTCTTTTTTGCTTTCAGTTCAGCCGCTAAGTCCAATAAATATTCAATCTCTTCACTTGTAAAATCTTTCAATGTCAAAAAGCTACGTCCTTTTAAATTCATCTTTCTACCTCCATCTATCTTCTCCGAGTCAAATTGTCTTTGTCGCTTTATATGGCTTACATCATACCACTGTTCTGTGATTTCTTCAAGAATTTTTATGTAAAGAATTTTATAAAAATATCAGAGGGCAAAGACTGTATTTACTTTTTCAGTCTTTGCCCTTCCTTTAAATTACAATATTACAATACTTTCTGTTCCGGTACTGTTTCTTTTGATATTTTATACATCAAATTGGATATCTATTCATCCTTTGCCACTTCCACTACAGATTTCACAAGACCTGCAATGTTCTGAATTTCAGAAGGAATAATAATCTTTGTCGCTTTTCCATCTGCTACCTGACCCAGTGTTTCAAGACTCTTCAATGCAAGTACGGCCTGATCTGCTCCTGCCTCTTTTAAGAATCGAATACCATCCGCTCTTGCCTGCTGCACTTTTAAGATCGCTTCTGCCTGACCTTCTGCCTCACGGATCATCTTTTCTTTCTCAGCCTCTGCTCTTAAGATGGCAGCCTGTTTCTCTGCCTCAGCATCCAAAATCGCCGACTCTTTCTTTCCTTCTGCGACCAGAATTGTAGATTTCTTTTCACCTTCTGCTTTCAGAATCGCTTCTCTTCGTTCACGTTCTGCCTTCATCTGTTTTTCCATCGCATCTTGAATGGCAGCAGGAGGAATAATATTTTTCAGCTCCACACGATTTACTTTAATGCCCCATGGATCTGTAGCAATATCCAAAGATGCTCTCATTTTTGTATTAATCGTCTCTCTTGACGTTAATGTCTCATCCAGTTCCAAATCACCGATGATATTTCTCAATGTTGTTGCTGTCAGATTTTCAATCGCCATGATTGGATTTTCCACACCATAAGCAAATGCCTTTGGGTCTGTAATCTGGAAAAATACAACCGTATCAATCCGCATCGTAACATTATCTTTTGTGATAACAGGCTGTGGTTCAAAATCAACCACCTGTTCTTTTAAATTGATTCTTTTTGCAATGCGATCTAAGAAAGGCCATTTCCAGTGGAGTCCTACTCCCCAAGTGCCACGATAACCTCCCAGACGTTCAATAATCATTGCATGTGCCTGTGGTACAATCTTGATACATGATGTTAAAATTATTAAAAGAACTACCACCGCAACGATAATCAAAGCAAATTCTGGTACGCTTAACATACTAAAAAATTTCCTCATACTCTTTCCTCCTTTTCTCTTTCACTTACTCTTTTCTCACAATCAATTTTACGCCTCTGATTTCTTCAACCACTACTTTTTCTCCTGATTGAATCATGACTTCTTCTTTCGCTGAACGTGCTGTCCAAATCTGTCCCTGAATCTGTACCTGACCTTTTCCATCCAGATTCGAGATTTCTTCTGTCACAATACCAGTCTTCCCAATCAAACTGTCTGCATTCGTCCGAGCTGGATTTTTGTTAATATAATGGACAGCAAATGGTCTTGTGAAAATCAATAGTAAAATGGATACGCCAAAAAATAATATAATCTGCATCCATAAATCCGCTCCTGCCATCGAAGCAATGAACGCTGCCAAAGAACCGCCTGCAAACCAAATCGTTGTCAATCCCATTGTGGCAAGTTCAATCAGGATCAGAACAATCATAAGACCTAACCAGAAAACAGATTCCGCTTCCATCGTTTTCCCTCCTATCCTTTTTTATTTATCTTACTCTTCTTATCTTATTTTATTTCTCATGAGAACACAAGAATTTTAGATACTATCCATTCATACAAATAATTTTATTTACTCAAATTTTCAGAAACATTTTCTCTGTTCTTTTTATTTTTCGTTTCCTGTTCTTTTTTTATTTCTTGCTCTGCTCAAATATTTTCTTTTATTATAATACGATCAAGAGAACACAATCCTTTCATTTTTTTCACTTTTTTATCTTTTTATATTTATCTTTCTTTCGGCTGATACGCTATTTTTGATATCATCCTGAAGTACGCAAAAAAGGTATAGCCAAATTTAGACTATACCTTTTATTAAAAACGAATATATTTTATTTTAATAGAACTGATGATCTCCGATCTGTATTCCCTGACCAGATCCTGTATTGAAGTATAATGCGCCTCCAACTGGATTTTCTCCGTTCAATGCTGCCTGTGCTGCTTCTACGCAATCATCCGGCACACCATTTGCCAGCGCATTTGCCAATGCTCCGCTGTAAGCCGGTGTGAACTGTCCGCTCTGGTAGATGACATCATAAATCGTATTTGGGAACAGACTGCTTGCCACACGATTCATTACAACCGCTCCAACTGCGACTTTTCCCTCACGGGACTGATTTCCTGCCTCACAGTAAATAATAGCCGCAAGAAGATTTAAGTCATCTGAACTTACCTCTATAGAAGGCTCTGTCTCTGGAGTTTCTGTCTCGTATTCTGGCGCTTCTGTCTCGTATTCCGGAGTCTCTGTCTCATACATCGGCGCTTCTGTCTCGTATTCCGGAGCCTCTGTCTCATACATTGGCGCTTCTGTCTCGTATACTGGAGCATCTGTCTCATACATCGGCGCTTCTGTCTCATATTCTGGAGTCTCTGGTATGTAAACATCATCATAGTATGTTTCACCATAATATTCATCCTGAACATCATATGTAACATCGCTGTAATCTGTATACGTCTGTGGCACATAATTTTCATTTGCCACTGCTGTATCCAAAATAGGCACATAGCTTAAGTCATCCAATGCCATATATCCTGTTGATCCATCGTACAGACTGATCTTTGCAAAAACACCATCATTTGAAATTACTTCTAACTGCTGTCCTTCACACGCAGTTCCAAGAACAGTAGAATAAATATCTGCCTTTGCATAAACTGGAGCGCCTGTATAATTTGCTTCCATCAGATTTCCTGGAACACCATATACATTTGCAAGTGCATTCGCACTCTCACCAAATGCTAAGAACTGTGTCTTCACATATCCTGTCACATCACCAGAACAAATCAAAGACCAATCTCCGTATGTTCCAATTACTTCTGCGCCGCTGCCTGCAAAGAGAGTTCCTACAATCTGACTGTCTTCTGAAGCATATTCACGAATATTCAAGCTTCCAATAACATCCGCAACTGCCATAGAAGTGTCTGTATAATTATATTCGCCCGCAAATGCAGCTGTACCTGAGCATATAGAAATTACTAGAGCTGAAATCGTACTGTAAACAAGCGGCTTCATTTTTCTTTTCATTGTATACCTCCTAATGCCCTTCCAAAAGAATTGCATTTCTATCACATTTTTAATACATCCTTGTTTCATTTGTTACATAATTATTAACTTTATTACAAACGTATTTTATAACAATGAAAAGTATTTGTCAACATTTTCTTTTTCCGCCATTCTCTCACACTGTCTCTGCAATTTTTCTATTTCGCTTAAACTTTCTGTCTGTTTTACTTTCTATTTCTTCTCTGTCTGTTTACTTCATACATTAAAATTCCTGCTGCCATTGCTGCATTTAAGGATTCCACTTTGCCCTGCATCGGTATTTTTACATAGCAGTCCGCCTTTGATGCTAATTCATCTGTCAGTCCATTTCCTTCATTTCCAATCATAAAAGCCGTTCCTGACAGATAGTCTTCTCCATCATAGCTATTTTTTCCTTTTAAATGTGCTGCAAACACACGAATCTTCTTCTTTTTCAATTCCTCCACGATATCTGTCACGGAATCTACATACAGAAATGGCATTCGATAAATAGAGCCCATTGTAGAGCGAATCACCTTCGGATTATAAAGATCCACGCAATCTTTGCTCAAAAAGATGCCATCCACCCCCGCTCCTTCTGCGGTTCTAAAAATAGTCCCCATATTTCCAGGATCTTGAAGATTTTCCAGAACAAGAAAAAAAGGGTGTTCTTTTTTCCAAAAATCTTCCATTTTATAATGATACTGCTTTACAATGCTTAAAACGCCCTGCGGTGTCATCGTATCGGATGCGCTCTGAAAAACACGGTCTTCCACAATCTCCAAATCTGTATCACAAAGCATTTCTTTTTCTTTTTTATAGAAACTCTCTGAGACATACGTCTTTACAATTCTTTCTCTCGGCGCTTCCTGATACATACGAAGCCCCTCCACCAGAAACACATCCTGTTCTTTTCTGGCTTTTCCTTTTTTCTCTAACCGTATGATATTTTTTATCTGCTGATTTGATGTACTGGTAATCATATTTTTTCCTTTCTTGGTCTCTGGTCGTTTTTTCGTCAAATTTCATCTCTGCAATACTTTGACCAGTTAAAAAACGGATATCTGCAACATATATTTTATTGCAGCTATCCGTTTTTTCTATTCATAACACGAAATTGCTTTCGTGTCTTTTATATTATCAATTTCCAGAATTTTTTATTCTTTTCAACTGCCGCCAAAAACAAATCCTGTTTTTTTACAGATTAAACAGACAATGCTTTGCTTACTCTGTACCAGTATTCTGGGATACTCTTCTGCATAGCAAGAGCTTCATTGATATCAAAGTCCTGGAAATCTCCATGACGATATCCCACAACACGGTTTGTCTTTCCTGCACATAACAGATCAACTGCATAAGAGCCCATCATAGAAGCATATACTCTATCCTTACATGTCGGGCTTCCTCCTCTTTGCATATGTCCCAGAATTGTCGCTCTTGTCTCCACACCTGTAGCAGCTTCCAGACGGCGTGCCATACTTGTAGAGTGTCCGATTCCCTCTGCATTGATAATGATATGATGTTTTTTACCGCGTTTTCTTGTTGCAATAATATTGCTGATCAGCTTCTGCTCATCATAATCATATTTTTCAGGAAGCAAGATATCTTCCGCACCGTTTGCAATACCACACCATAAAGCGATATATCCTGCATTTCTTCCCATAACCTCGATAATACTGCAGCGTTCATGAGATGTAGATGTATCACGCACTTTGTCAATCGCTTCCATTGCTGTGTTGACAGCTGTATCAAATCCTATTGTATACTCTGTACAAGCGATATCCAAATCAATCGTTCCAGGTACGCCAACTGTATTAATACCTAAATTTGCAAGTTTCTGTGCTCCGGCAAAAGATCCGTCGCCTCCAATAACAACCAATCCATCAATTCCATGTTTTTTGCAGACTTCTGCACCACGTCTCTGTCCTTCCTCTGTACGGAATTCAGTACAACGCGCTGTATAAAGAACTGTACCACCTTTTGAAATTGTATCGGATACGTCTCTTGCTGTTAAGTCTCTGATTTCTTCATTCAAAAGACCATTATAGCCTTTGTAGATTCCTTTTACTTTTTTTCCTTCGCTGATCGCTCTTCTGACAACTGCACGAATTGCGGCGTTCATTCCTGGAGCATCTCCGCCACTTGTCAGAACTCCTATGGTATTAATTTCCTTTGCCATATCATTACCTCCTGTTTTTATAGGTCCCTACACCGATATCTTTACTCTATACTCCCTAACATTCTAATTCATTTTCCCGACATTTTCAATACTCTTTTCTACAACTTTTATATTCTCAGCGCCAAAAGCTTGTATTAATCTGTCTATTAATGTCTGATCTGCATTTACAGACCATCCTTCCGGCAATCTACGAATTGCCTTTGGATTTCTTACATAAATCACAACGCCATCTTTTCCTTCAGAATCTTTCAGAAAACGATACAGTTTCGTCTCCATCTTACTAAAGGAATCCATATCTGGAAATTGTATCCACAATTCTTTCGGTATCTGTTCAAATGCCCATATTTTTTCACAGATTAATTTACTTGCCCGATCTTCCTCACTAGAAACTCTTCCTTGAACAAATACCTTTGTATCTTCTTTGATCAAATGACTATATTTTTCATAGTCTCTTGGAAAGACAACGACTTCTACATTTCCCACAAGATCTTCCAATGTAAAAAATGCCATCGTTTTATTATTTTTTGTATATTTAATGGTCTTAGAAGCAATCATTCCCCCTAAAATTTCTCGTTTTCCATCCATTACTTTTGAATATCCTGATTCCTCATCAATCATAAAATCCGCTGTCACAGCAGAAATCTGACGTTTCCACTGCGCTTCATATTTTTCAAGAGGATGTCCGCTTACATAAATTCCCAATACTTCTTTTTCAAAAGCAAGCAGATCTTCTTTCTCATATTCTTCTACGTCAGGAAGCTGAATCTCATACTCTTTTTTCTCTTCTTCATCCACAAAATCAAACAGACTGAGCTGACCAGAAATCATTGTCTTTTTTTCTTTATTTATGCTGTCTATCAATCGCTCATAGATCATAAGAAGCTGCTTTCTTTTTGCTCCAAAACTGTCAAACGCGCCTGCTTTAATTAAATTTTCTATTGCTCGTTTGTTTACTTCTTTGTCAGAAACTCTGTCGATAAAATCTTTCAAAGAAGTAAATTCTCCATTGTTTCTTCGTTCTTCTACAATCTTATCAATTACGCTTCCTCCTACACTTTTTATAGCAGAAAGCCCATATCGAATCGCTTTTCCATCTACTGAAAAAGTCCGTTCTCCTTTGTTGATGTCAGGAGGCAAAATCGTAATTCCCATCTGGCGGCAAGTTAAAATATATTCTGCCACTTTTCCCGGATTTTCAATCACAGATGTCATCAATGCCGCCATATATTCCACCGGATAATAATATTTCAGCCATGCCGTCTGATAAGAGACTACTGCATATGCTGCGGATGTCGATAGGTAACTCTTTGATATTATCTCTAAGTTTTCCCCCGACCCAAACCGTGCGTGCGACTTTCACCGCACACGGCTTTCTATCGAAAAAGTTTGCTTTTCTTTCATATAGTGTCACCACTATACAAAAGTTTCAACTGTTTAATGAGTTAATTTCTTTCTTAATTCTAAGATTTTCTTATTTTTTGTTTCTGTTTGTGAGTGAACCAAGTTGTGACAAAAATCACATAATGTTGCAAGATTTTTTAATTTATTGATTTCATTTAAAGGTAAAGTATTATCTTTATGATGACAATGGACTTCTCCAACATTTACAAATTTCTTGCAGGCAATACATTTTCCCTTATCCCTGTTATACGCATATTCTCGATTCATTACATATTCAAAATTATAGATTCTATTATGTTTTTCATTATTTCCTACAATTTTAAATAATTCATAAGGATTATATATGCTTTGTCTATATTTTCCTTTTTGTTTCTTTATATTTTCTTCACTCTTTAATTTTCTTCCTTCTATTGTATAAGGAGTCATCTTAGGATTAAAGTGTCTTGCGTATTGTATAGGTGTAATAAACATTTTGGTAATGCCTACTTTTACATCTTGATATTCTATAAAGAATGTCTTTGTTTTATATCCTTGATGTCTATTTGTCAGATTTCCCAATTTGTCTAATTCTATCAGAGTATCTTTTGCTGTACCATTTATATATCGCATAGTTTTGTACATTGTGTAATAAATTTGATTATCTATGTTCATAAATGTTCTCTTGGCTATGCTAATTCTATAATAATTGCTTAAGCCTATAATCATACTGTTTATCTTTTCCATCAGTACTACTTTTTTCAATAAAGTTTCCTGATATCTGATAGCAATGATTTTGTCTAAGATAATTCTTACTTTTTTTCTGATAGCTTCCTGATTTGGAATTACTTTACATACTTCTTTATCTGAAAATCTTTTCTATAAATATTTCAAACCCTAGAAATTTTACTCTCTGCTCTTTCAAATTTGTAATAACTGTTTTTTCTTTTGAAAGATTTAATTTTAATCTGTGTTTGAAAAATTTCTTGCATTGGTTTAATGTTTTTACTGCTTCATCATAATCATTTGTGAGTATTATCCAATCATCTGCATATCTTATCAAATATTTCGGACAATGTTCTCTTTTTAAATTCTTTCTTGCATTGTCTTTGGCAACTTTGGGTCTTGATTTTGATTTCAAGGAATATGCTTCAATATATGGGTGTTCTTCAAATTGTTTGACTACATATTCATCAAAACAATTTAAATATATATTTGCTAAAATAGGTGAAATAATTCCACCCTGTGGCGTTCCCAATACTGATTCATATGTTTTCAATTCTTCCATAATCCCTGCTCTTAACATCTTTTTAATAAGAGTTAAATATCTTTGATCTTTAATTCCAAGTCCATACATCATTTTAATTAGGATATTATGGTTTACATTATCGAAAAAACTTTCTATATCGCCCTCAATCGCTATATAACAATCTGTATTATTCACAATTTGAACAACTCTTGCTATGGCATTTTCAGCGCTTCTATAAGGTCTGAATCCATAACTGTGTGAAAAAAATTTTGCTTCTACAATCGGTTCAATTACCATTTTTGCTAACAGTTGAATCATTCTATCTATCATCGTCGGTATTCCCAACGGTCTTTTATCTCCATTCTTTTTTGAAATGTATACTCTTCTAACAGGTTTTGGATGATAGTTGTCTATCGTATCCTGAATGAGTTTTATAAGGTCTGGAGCAGACATTTGAAGATATTTATTTATATCAGTATTATCAATTCCGACTGTATAACTTCCTTTATTTGATTTTATTTTATGAATTGCAGCAATAATTACTTGTTCATTTTTCATTAACTCTATGAAGTCATAAAATTCTGTTTCTTTGTTCTTAGAATTTTCATACATAGTATCAAATACTTGTATTAATTTTTCTTCATTATCAATGACATAACTTTTCATATACATCTTCAATGTGAACCACCTCTGATGTTTTAACTATTTTACTCCCACCTTTTTCTTTTATAAAAGATAAGGGGTCGTGTTGAAATGTCATTAAACAATTTACTTCTTTTCCGACTGGAGTCCTTCGCTCAGAGTAGTTTTATCCTCCTAATCACATTACTGTGAATAGTAACTATCGGCTACTCGTCATCACTACTATGACTCCTCTGACTCTCCTTAATCTTCATCGATATAACACTCTCTGATTAAGGAGTCTCCCAAGTTCCAATAAGATTAGCCCTTGTTTTATTTTGACTTAGGTTTCCTCTCTATGCCGAAGACTGCAATGTGGCTGACTACTTTAATCACCATATTGCCATAGTTTGTACTCTTGGATATAAATAAATCACGACCATTTATATCAGTCTTAAAATCCTACTGCTTGCTGTAGGGCAACAATTACGACACTTCAAACAAGGATTCGTTCTCCTAACCATATCAAAATTTTTAAAGCGAACCACTCCATATAGCCTCTTTATGTTCGGCTGAGGCATCAGGCTCTGTCCTTACCGTGCTTTATACACAAATTGTGTTATCAATTTATGCACAACGGGGTATCATTCTTATTACTTTAAGTAGTTGTAATAGAAGGGATTTTCACCCTCCAAATCATCTTATTAGTTAAAATTGTTTGCACAATTTCTCAGCTTTTGTTTCCTATCTCAGGACTTTTATATGCTGAAACTTGGCGCACCGTGCGACTTATTAAAGGCATATCTGGCAAAATCTGTCATTTCATCAAAAATTTTGTTTGCTGTTTCTTCTGGTATTCCATTGCTGATACAGCCAGGAACACCTTCTTCCGGATTCCCATATACAAAATTCTGACGTTCTTTTGCCATCACTTCTGCTTTTTTCTTTGACATTGCTCTGCGTACCAGATCGCTTCTTCCAAGCGTATACCCCGCAAGATCACGAACAATTCTCATAACTTGTTATAGTGATAGGTAAGCCTTTGATACGATCTCCAGCTTTTCCCCCACTCCGCACCGTGCGTGCGACTTTCACCGCACACGGCGCTCCATCGCTGTAACTTTCATTTTATTTAGATAACCTACATATCATGGATAAAATTATTCGATTCTTACTTCTACATCTTCTACGTTGACATATACAACGATATCTTTGTCAGTGGAATTTTGCATTGAAACACCTATTTTGAACCATGCGCCCTTTTCTACATCCATTTTAACTGGCATACCAGGGGTAAGATATGTTGGCTCATATACATTTTCTTGTTTCCATTCCACAGGCTTTAAAATTACCTCGGTGTCTCCTAGACCTTCTCCAGAAGAAATGGTAATCTTCTTGCCCGTTGGTGATATCTCTTCGTGAGAATAAACAAATTCTTCTTTGTTTCCTGCTGGAACTACGATTTTAATATCATAATCCTTTTTCCCATTACAACCAACTAGAATCATCATTGTTACTGCTAAAATTAGAATTCGTATATTGTGTTTCTTCATACAAATCTCTCCTTTCTTTTTACGATTGAAAGTGAGCCTTTTGTTCTATACAAAATTCCTGTTCTATCTAAATAATTGAATCAATAATCCTTTCGTTATCTATTGCCATACAAAAAATTACATCGACTTGAGACCATTCCTCCATTCCCATTACAGAAACTTCACCGGTTCGATCTCTACTTTTCAGCATAAGTTCAACCGCTTATTTTTCTTCGACAGTTTATATCTAAAAAATAATTGCTTATTTCTCAGATACCTTATACCTTTCCCCGTTCCACAATTTCTATCTGTACATCGTTTCCTTAGGCGCTCAATATAGGTCTGTTAGCTTGAATATACCCGCCATCCGAAGATTTCGCATATTACGGTATTTCATAACCAAGCTTCTTACTTTACCGCACTAACACTGTTGAAACGATTCTGTCTATTTCCATACCGCCCTCTCTAAACCCTTTAAATTCTCAAGTTCGTCAGTCATTTTGACATACTCGCCATAGAAACTTTATAGACTTCCGGCATATCACAAACCATACCTCATACTTTAATCGTTTATGGCTGTCAGGCTCTAGCCTCTTTTGCACCAACCTTACTTGATTATTTCTTTCGTTTATGTTTGTTTCTGCCGACTTCACCGAGCTTCTAACATCTAAACTTTCGCTTTGTGATGCTAGTCGGAGTATAAAAGAGTATGTTTCGGGACGTTACCCCCTCATTCCATACTTTGAAATTGCAGTTCTCCATAAAAGAACATCTTTTATGTGCCTAATCTTTGTAGCTAACGCTTTTTAAATTAGGAACGAGTCGCACCCTGGTATACAATACATCCGTATGTTGCCTCTAAAATAGGCTGTAATTTCTCGCAATCATATTTAATACTTTCCGGATGATTTTTTCCCTTTATATATTGTGGAATAAACTCCATCGGCCCTGGTCTGTAAAGAGAAATTCCCGCTATGATATCCTCCAGACTTTGCGGTTTTAACTCTTTCATAAATCCTTTCATTCCACCGCTCTCAAGCTGAAAAATTCCTTCTGTTTTTCCGCTTCCGATCAGTGCAAGCACTCCGCTGTCATTGTAATCAATATCATCAATATCAATCGTTTTCCCAGAGCTTTTTTCTGCTAATTCCACCGCTTTTTGAATAACTGTCAACGTTCTTAGGCCCAAAAAATCCATTTTTAAAAGCCCTAATTCCTCCAGTGTTGTCATCGTAAACTGCGTCGTAACCGATCCATCTGACGCTCTTGAAAGCGGGACATACTCATCCACATTTTTCTGACTGATTACAACGCCAGCCGCGTGCATGGAAGTATGTCTTGGCAATCCTTCCAATCTTTTTGCCATATCAATCAGTTTTTTAACCTGAGCATCTTCCTCATACGCTTTTCGCAGTTCTATACTCTTTTGCAGCGCCTTGTCAATCGTGATATTCAATTCATTTGGAATCATTTTTGCAATCGTATCTACCATTGCATACGGCAAGTCCATCACACGCCCAACGTCTCTTATTACACCGCGCGCAGCCAACGTACCAAACGTCACAATCTGTACCACTCTGTCTTTTCCATATTTCTCTACGACATAATCAATTACTTCCTGTCTTCTTTCAAAACAAAAATCGATATCAATATCTGGCATAGAGACACGTTCTGGATTCAAAAATCGTTCAAACAAAAGATCATACTTCATCGGATCTAGTTTTGTGATATCCAATGTATAAGAAACGACGCTTCCTGCCGCCGATCCTCGTCCCGGTCCTACCATAATGCCTTTTTCTCTTGCATAATGAATAAAATCCCATACAATCAGGAAATAGTCAATATATCCCATTTCTTTTATGACACCAAGCTCATAGTCCAGTCTTGCAATCAATTCAGGCTGTGGATTTTTATATTTTCTCTCCAGACCTTCTCTGCACAATTTATTCAAATATTCCCAAGAGGTATATCCATCTGGAACATCATATTTTGGAAGCTTTGTCACACCAAATTCAATCTCCACATGGCATCTTTGCGCAATTTTGTTTGTATTTTCCAATGCTTCAAGCGCATATGGAAATAATTGCGCCATCTCCTCATAAGATTTCACATAATACTGACCACCCTCATAGCGCATTCTATTTTCATCCGCCAATTTTTTTCCGGTCTGAAGGCATAATAAAATGTCATGCGGCTCTGCATCCTCTGCATATGTATAATGCACATCGTTTGTTGCCACAAGCGGAATCCCTGTATCTTGGCTCAGTCTTAACTGTTGCTGATTGACGGTCTTTTGCGCCGGTATGCCATGATCCTGAATCTCCAGAAAAAAGTTTCCTTTTCCAAAAATCTCTTCATATTCAAGCGCTGATTTTTTTGCATCCTCGTACATTCCTCTTGTCAAATATTTTTGTACTTCCCCTGCAAGACAAGCGCTTAAAGCGATAATCCCCTCGTGATACTTGCGTAAAACTTCCTTGTCCACACGAGGTTTATAATAAAAGCCTTCTACAAATCCTTTCGACACAATTTTCATCAGATTTTGATAACCTGTATTATTTTCAGCAAGAAGTACAAGATGATAATATCTGTCATCGCCTCCTGCTTCCCTGTCAAATCTGGAATTTGGCGCTACATACACTTCGCATCCCAAAATAGGATTAATCCCAGCAGCTTTTGCCTCTTTGTAAAAGTCAATTACACCAAACATCACACCGTGATCGGTGATCGCCGCGCTGTCCATTCCCAGTTCTTTTACACGGGCAACATACTCTTTGATCTTATTTGATCCGTCCAAAAGACTATACTCCGTATGCGTATGTAAATGAGTAAAATTCATTTTCAGTCTCCTTTCTCTTATTTTTTAATTTGCTAAATAAAATAAATAGGCATAGAAGTTCAATTCCTATATAATTAAGTTACCACACCAAAACATATAGAAAGTATTGAACCCTATGCCTATTTTTTATTTTACCTTAAAATTCTTTAAATTGGAAGACCCATTCTCTCTTATAATCAAAACAGCGCGCCCAAAAGAATCATGACGCATGGATGTGGAAATTTTTATCCAATCATTTCTAACAAAATCATAACGCCTATCGCAAACGCCGTTCCTATTATAAAAGTCGGCGTAATCATGCTCACTTTTTTTTCATGTTCTGATCTTTTTCTTGAAAAAATCTGTCTCATATGTTCTGCTGATCCACAATGATGTACAATCCATAAAAATACACCAAATGCAAGGACTCCCATGATACATGCAACCATGGTATACGCCATCAGCATTTCAACTATATCTGCCCTCGTCACCTCTTGCAGAACAATCTTTTCTGTCGGATCTAAAATATGGTTCTGCATCCATAAAATTGCCGCGCTTTGTCCATTAAAAATAAAATGGGCAATGATCGAAGAAAAGATACTTCCCGTTGCCTCAACTAAAAGAGCCAAAATAACTCCTAATATCAGCGCATAGGAAAATTGATTAAAGTTTAAGTGCATGAAACCAAAAACGATTCCACTCATCACAGCGGCCTTTAAAATTCCGCCTGCTTTATACTGTTGAAAATAAACGCCTCTTACCATACATTCTTCCGAAATCGCCGGTAAAACTGCTATCACCAACAGATTCAATGCAAATGTATTTCCTGTCATCTGTTGATCGATCACATTGACTTTATTTTCTACAAACAGCATCGACAGCAGATTGATCCATGATACTACCGGAACTAAAAGCAGTACAAATAAAGTCACCATCAATACGGTAGACAACGAAATTCTGCGAAATGGAATCAGATGAAATGGATTTGTTCTTGTGATCACCAAATATATGGCAATCGGAATCCAAAATAACAACTGTGTTATGATCAGATTCATCTCGATTGAAAGAGATACCCCTTTTTGTCCCAGCAAAAAAGAAACGATTGTCACAAAACATAAATTTCCCAAAAACAGACGGTTTGTATTTCTGACTATTTTTTGTCTGCTGTCTTGTTCCACCATTCTATCTTCCTCTTTTCTTATTTTTTCAAAAGAACGTTGACCCACTTCTCGTCTCTTCCGTCTCTCACATCATCACTGATCCATATCTCTAAAATTTCCATCTCTTTTTGTCTGCTCACCATCTGTTCCAGAGATTCTGGCGTATAATTGTGAAAAAAGCGATGATTTTTGTATTCTTCCCCTTCACCGTATTTAAAAGAAGCGTATAAGATTCCTTCTGGTTTCAAAGCTCTGCATACTTTTTTCATGATCGCATCCATCTCCTCTTCCGGAACATGGAGCAAAGAAGCACACGCCCAAATCCCGTCAAATACTTCTTCAAAATCCATCTCATCAAATCTCATATTTAATACTTCTTTACCCGTTGTAATTTCTGCAAGTTTGCACATCTCAGATGATCCATCCATCAAAGTCACATAACATCCAGCTTCCTCAAAAGCCTTTCCATCTCTTCCTGAACCACATCCAAGATCAAGTACATCTGCATTTTCAGGAAGCATCTCCAAAAACTTATTCCTGATTTCACTCATATCAACATCTACCGTGTTTTCATAATATACATTTGCATATCGCTCATAATAATCTATCGAGTCCAAAATTCCTTCTCCTTTTTCTGTATAATTTTATGCCTTTTATTATATCAGAATTCCACTATAAGGTAAAGCTAAGGACAAAAAAGAATGATAAAATCAAAATAGACCATATCCGGCATAAAAGCTTTCATGCCGGATATGGTCTTTTTTCTTATGTCAAATCCACACACTCTTATAATATTTGTGCCAAAGGATGAGAAAGCATTTTCTCTCCCCCTCTGACTATGTCCATTTATAGTTCATCCATCAGTAAAATATTGATTTTTACCTGTCGGTCTGTGCCGTCGATCTGTAGCATCCCCTGATATTTTTCTACCACGTTTCGTATAATCTGCATTCCAAAACCATGCAATTCTTTCTCTGGTTTACTTGTTATAAAATCTGGATTTTCTATCAATGGATTTTCTATTACACTATTCTGCATGGCAATTTTAAGATATGCTCTGCTTTTTTCTATAAGCAATTCCACTCTTCGTTCACTGGTCTTCTTCGCCGCTTCCAAGGCATTGCGATACAAATTGGAGAGCAACATATTTAAATCGCACATAGAAATCTCTGTAATTTCGATTGGCGCAACATGCGCATCAAATAGAATTTCTTCTCTTTCCGCCATGTCCTTCATCTGATTAATTATGATATTTAACCGATTATCCTCTGTATAGAATTGAAAATGGTCATAATTTTCTCCCATATCATGAATATGTTTCAAATACTCATGCAATTCTTCATAATTTTTTTCCAAAAGCAGACGATCAATGCAGAACATATGCGCTTTATAATCATGGCGGAACTTCCTCATAGAATCCTGCGCATTTACAAGCTGTGTCATGTATTGTTCCTGCGCATCAATAAAGTTTTTCTGACTGACTTCCACTTGTAGCTGCTTTGTGTTTATTCCCATCAAATAAATCATATAGTAAAACATGATAGGCACAATGCCGCAAAAAATATTGACCGCCATAAATACCACTGTTCCTCGATACGTCCTAAATCCATATAAAATAATAAATTCTAACAGACAGAGACTTCCTAATACATACCAGTAGCTATGCAATTCAAAATAATACTCATAAATAGAATAATTCAGCAAGAATTTAACCGCCAATAGCAGTACAAGCTTTAAAATAATTCTTCTGAAAATATACAGCGCCAAAAAAGTCGTATATGTCAATTCCATCTGTGAATCGGCAAACTGTATTATAGCTACTCCCAGCCATTCAAAGGAAACCAGTATTATATACGGAACTTCACAGATCACAAATTTTATAAATAAATTTCTGCGATCTAGAAAAACTGCATAGAGAAACGGACAAATCATGAGCAAAAAAAGCCAAACCTGCGGACTATTTCCCGAAATGCGATCTCCTGCCTGCATACAGATCGTCATCAGCAATGCTGCTGCGATCCACGAATATTTATATTTCTGTTTCTTTCCTCCAAAAGATTCATGTACAAAATACATACAAAAAAGAGCTTCCAGAAACTGTCCGATGATATTGATCATCTGTGCTCCCAAATATGAAGAATATTCCATAGACCTTCATCCCTTTCCTGCTCCGGCAGTCACTGTACTAGCACACTGCACAATCGCTTTTTTAATTCAGACACAGTGCCTCTTCGTATCGGCAGCTGTGTCCCATCCAGCATGATCAAATGATCATACTTTACCGCATAAATCTTTTTTAAATTCACAATATAAGATTTATGGCATCGCACCATCTCATAGGCTTCCAGTTCTTTCTCCAGTTTTTTCATGGAGCACCGCAGTAATTTTTCCCCTTTTGTCAATACTACGCTTACATATTTTTCTTTCGCTTCAAAATAACAGATCTCATCTAGCAAAAAACGATGCTCATATCCCGCATCATCTACAATTCGGCAATATTTTTCTTCGTCCTGCTCCCGCAGTGTTGCTACATAATCCTTTATTACCTGCTGCATATCTTTTTCAAAACAGGCTTTGCGGACAAAAGAAAACGGATGCGCCCGAAAGCTTTGAAACACATATCTTTCCTGAGCCGAGACGAATACGATTAAAGCTCTCTTGTTTCTGTCATGAATCTCCTGCGCCAGATCTATTCCATTTACTTCCGGCATATCTACATCTAAAAAATAGATATCAAATGCTTGTATTTCTGTTCGCGCTCTCAGCTGTTTAGCGGACTGAAAAATGTTTATTTCAAATTCTATCCCATAGGTCAGAAGACTTTTTTCCAGAAATTTTTTTACCTCAATTAAAGAAACTTTTTCATCATCGCATATCGCAATTCTCTGATATTGCACTTTTCAATCCCCCAATGCACTGATCTTTACAACTTATTTTTCAAAGCTCACTCTTCCCCACTGGCTAGGATCGGTATCCACATCCTCCGTACCACTCCAACTCATCTGTACGCTGGATTGTGTATTCGGAAACGGATAGTCATTATCGGTGATCACAAAATTAAAGCTAATGGTATCTCCCTCTTCCGGTGTATAAAGTTCGATATAATCATTGGAAAAGTTTGCCCAAGGAATGCTGGCCTCAAAAATAAATCCATCTTCTGTAATTGTATATGCCTTCTCATAATCAGTCAATACGTCAATGCTCTCCTCCATCCCAGCAGAAGTAAATCTAGCCAGATTCTCCCTCTCGATCATAGATCGATCAAAAGCCGTATACCAGTTCTGATTATCCATCATCAGATACAATAAGAAATCATTTGTTTCATACGTCGTCCGCTCAGGATCTGCCTCCGGATTTGTGGAGATATAAAGTTTAAAATTATCTTCCATATCGTGGATCAGCTGTCCCACAGCGCCAAATGCAGATGCCTCCTTTGTGTCTGCCGCCAGATATAAATTTGTTTCATCCCACATTAAATAAACAGTACAGCTTACATCCGTCTCCCCCAACCAAGCAGAGGCATCACGGATCACCTGTGTTTCATCTTTGATTTCAATCGGAGAATCCAGCTTCCATTCATCTAACTTTCCATCAATCACAACTGTCTCTGGCGTTTGAAAAGCCACAGCGCTCGGTTGTTCTGCAAAAGCCACCATAGAATATGCCCCCGTCATCATTAGACCCATAAATACTGCCACGCTTTTTTTCATCTTTTTTACCTCTCTTTCATCCTGTTCTATTTCCTGTATTTTGTATTTTCCAGATTTTTCTGGAAGAAAAGCAAAAGAGCGCTGCAAAATCGCTATCTCTTGCTTTTTGCAGCGCCCTTTTTCAATGTTCTTATTCGACAACTACCGTCTGACTGCAGTCACCTAATGTCAGCACATGCTCACCTGCTTCTAAAGTCACTTCCACAGTGATCACACGGAACTGTCCTTCATCCAGTGCTACAAATTTCTCTGCCACCACATTGTCACCATCCATAATCTGAACAGTCACATGTCCATCTGCTCCGAGGTTCTCTGCTACAAAATTAACTTCAAAAGGTACTCCAGCCTGCTGCACCTTATTTACAGATACTGTTTCAATGCTCGGACCTCTTCTGGTCTCCACCTCTACCTCAGCCGTCGTCTGTGGTACGCTCAGTAAACTCAGTTGAATATCAGCAGCTTTTCCATAGCTCATACCATAATCTGTCGTCCAAAGAACATCACCCAGATTGTTCGGCATTTCAATCGTTGGATTTTTCTTTGCCAGCATTGCCATATATAAACGTGTCTCCTGACTTGCTCCAATATCATTCTGAAGTTCACCCCAAGACATATAATAATCTTCTGCATCATAAGCGGTCTCATACAGGGTACTTCCTGCCGGTTCTTTTTCACCAAACAGCATTGCTGCAGTGATTTCCGGAGCTACGTAACGATAGAATGTTCCTACGGAAGAACCATGATCCGGAGTATTTCTGTATGTTTGCATCAATACCGCATCCGCATTCTGCACCTGTTCAAGTCCAGGCTCTGCGCCAATCACATCATTTCTTCCTTCCGTACCTTCAAAAATTAATACGATAGGCTTTCCTGCTACTTTTGCGTCTTCCACCATATAGTAATAATTGTCATCAAAATCAGTTACATGGAATACACATACATCGGCCTCCTCCATGGTTTCCACAATAGTCGTCAACGCGCCGATCGCACCTGTATCACTTTCTTTAATCACTTCAGAAGTACCGTCCACATACACCTTTGCCCCTGCGTTCAGAGGAAGTATGTTATTCTCGTTTTTCAGAAGAATGGTAGATTTCACCATCAATTCTTCTTCCATCTCTGTGATCTCGCTGCGGCGTGCCCGATTGATATCCTCGTTGCTCATTACTGGGAACTGTTCTGCCTGATACTCTTCTGAACCGATCAGCGCCAGCGCCTCTTCCCAATCAGAATAAGGGTCTTCAAACAGACCAAGATCAAATTTGTTGCGCAGCACACGTGCTACATGCTCATTAAAATCATCCTCTGTCACAAGACCTTCGTTTACGGCCTGAACGATCAGATCTGGATATGCACGGCACATGATCTCTTCTGCATACTCTTCAAAATCCGTACCTGTCAACACTCCTGTACAGCTAAACATATCAACACCTGCATTCAGGATCAACGCATAGCGTTCTACTTCGGATAATGTAGAAATATCTACACCTTCAGCAGTCACACCTGTAAATCCCATAATTGCCTTCAAATCCAACGGCCAGTCCAGACAGACCACTCCATCATAACCCAGATCCTCGCGCAGCAAATCATAGGTGGCTTTATCCATATATCCCTGTACACCGTCCGTAATACCGATGTTATTGTTGGTCATAATGTAATCCGTCCCTGCGTCCACGACTGCTTTCCAGCCCACCATCCAACTGTCGATCAGATCTGCCGGAGATTTTGCATCTACATAAGCATTTCGTCCGCCACGAGCAATGAAATGTTTGGAATGTGCACTCCATCCATTATCCTGATAGGCATTAGTTTCTATAGCAGCCATCTTGGCAATATAGTTTGGATTATCACCATAAAAGCTTCCAATTTCATTTCCATAACCATGAAATACTTGGTTATATCCCAATGCTGCTGATTCTTTGGAATACTCAGATACCAAATTATACAGCAGTTCTTCATCATGGGCTACACCCAAAGCATAGTGCGGCATATCTACCATACCGCCCCATGTATTATAAGAACGGTCTCCAGAAAATACTGCTGGAATACCAAGGCGGCTCTCCTCAGCAATCCCCTGAATCGCATTAAAGGTATCCAGCTGATCCTTAGGATTTCCTGTAAACGCTGCAATAAATGTGCTGACATTTGCTTCTTTGATCTGATAAGCCATAGGCTGCACATAAGTACCTCCTACTTGCTCTAATTTGTTTGTAGAATATAAACAAGTTTCAGGATCTTCCACATAAGGAATTCCTTTTGCAGATACATTTGCACGATCTTCTACTTCTCCGCCCATATCAGTGACAGTAGAACCATTGCTGCCAAAAACACAAGAGAAGATCAAAGTACCTGCTTTTTCCTCTGCTGTCATCTGAGACAGAAGATCCTGTACACGCATCTCACGTTCTTGACGCCAGTCTTCATATACATCTAATTCGCCATCTTTATCTAGATCACGGAAATAGAAACCATCCACTTCCAAAATTCCCTCTTCGGTCTTATTGCTCAGACGCACCTGTTCCCCATTTGCCTCTACATAATAAAAACCGGAAGAACTTTTCATAATTTCAGAGCTTTCTTCTGCCATTGCCGGAACTGCCATCGCATTGAGTGCCATAGCTGCTGAAAGTACGATTGGCATTTTTTTCATAAATTACCACCCTTTCTTAAAACAATATAAAATTTGCAACTTTTGAGAAACTATGCGCATTGGTTTCTGTTTTTATCTAGATTTTAAATCTGTCTAAATTATAATATCTACGATTTTTTCCTGCAAGTTTTATGTCATTAAGTGCAATTTTTTTTCATGAAATGCGATTTTTTCGTCAATTTAACCATAATTTCACTGCTCCACAAGCGATTTTAGAAATTTTTTTCTATATATATTGCAGTTATAGGTAGTAAAGCTACGGACAAAAAAGAATGATAAAATCAAAAAAGACCATATCCGGCATAAAATCTTTCATGCCGGATATGGTCTTTTTTCTTATGTCAGGCAGAGTTTTACTCTCTGCATCAATTCTGTTTTTTTCGAGAACAGCGAATCTTATTTTACATTGCTGTTCATCATAAAATCAATCAGTTTGTCAATATCTTCTTTTTCATGCGCTACAATTTCCAGCTCTGGAATTTCACCATTGGAGAAGATATTTGCCATAGAAACATACTGAGAAAGTTTTGATTTCAGATTTAATCTGTCTCCTTCTCCTGTAAGTAACTCTACCTTTCCTTTACAGCTGTCAATTACTTTGAAGAATTTATCAATGTCTGTGATGTTTTGTACCTTCATACAAATCTCTCCTTTCAAAAATCCCTTCCTGTTACGCCCTAACTATAACCTAATTTTTCATTAAAATCAACTATCTTTTCGCATTTTCGGAATATTTACATACTTTTTTTTATTTTCCCGAAAATGGCTGTGATGATTTTACCATTCAAGGAACTTTTTCCCCTTATCTATAGTGAGTTTCTACCTATATTTTTGAACGTTTTTCTTAAAAAATCCCTTATTATATGGAATTTTTTCCAATCCTATTATTTCTCTGCGATTGCCTCAATCTCAATCAAAACGTCTTTTGGAAGTCTTGCCACTTCCACACAAGAGCGCGCCGGATACGTTCCTGTAAAATATTTCGCATAAATCTCATTTATTTTTCCAAAATCATTCATTTCTTTGATAAAGACCGTTGTCTTTACTACCTTTTCTGCGCTGCTTCCAGCTTCTGTCAAAAGATTTACTAAATTTTTAATCGCCTGATCTGCCTGCGCCTCCACGCCCTCTGGAATTTCTCCTGTCGCTGGATTTACCGGAATCACTCCTGATGTAAAAATCATTCCATTGATCTCGATTGCCTGTGAATAAGGACCGATTGCTGCTGGAGCTTTATCTGTGCTGATTGCCTTTTTCATTTTGAATTTCCCCCTGTCTTTCTCTATTATGCCTGTTTTGTATTCTTTTTTAATTTAACTTCTTATTTTATTTTTCTAATTCTGTTTTCTGTAATTTCAATTCGTCCCTGTTTCAGCAGACGACCTACTGCACGCTTAAATGCGTTTTTGCTCAATCCCATTTCTCTTTGAATGATCTCTGGGGATACTTTATCATTAAATGGAAGAACTCCTTCAAATTCTTCGATTACCTTCATCACGACTTCTGCATCTTCGTCAATCTGAATATACGCTTTCTCTCTGGCGCTTAAATCCAATTTTCCATCTGGTTTGACACCTGTTACACGAAGCTGTACAAAATCGCCTACATGATACCGCTCTCCTGCTTCCTTTGCCTGAATCAGACCGGAATACTTTCCAGCAACCGCAACAAAAGCTCCGAATGTTTTGCTGACTTCATATACAATCCCCGTCACATGATCGTCTTTTTTATAAGAAGAATCTTTGCTCAGATACGGATATATTTTCATGGTTGCGCAAAGACGACTGCTCTTATCCACATATAACGCTACCAAAATTTGATCGTTTTCATGCACTCTCTTCGTCTGCTCTTTAAATGGCAACAGCAAATCTTTTTCCAGTCCCCAATCTAAGAACGCTCCAATTTTTCCGACCTCTTTGACGGTCAACTGCGCAATCTCTCCCAATTCAAGCATTGGTTTGCGTGTTGTTGCAATCAGACGATCTTTCGAGTCCTTATAAAGAAAAACTTCTATCTTTGTTCCTAATTCCGCATTTTCCGGAACTTCTTTTTGAGGAAGCAGTACCTTTTCCAAAGCTCCCTCTCCTTCTGCGAGATAAACGCCAAAGTTGACGCATTTTATCACTGTTAATTCCTGTTTTTTTCCTATTTGCAGCATATTTCTATTATCCTCACTCTATTTTCTCATTTCGACGATTTTAAGCTATCTGTCATGGAAATCCCTTGAAACACCACCACTGCGTACGGTTTCTGTGATTCATCGCACAATGCTACTTCACAGCATCCTGTCTCCTGTTTTACAATCGGAATCACAATATCATGCAGAAGCGCCGCTTTTTTATATTCTGCTCTCATCGAACAGATGCAGAAATTGTCTGGCAAATATTCTTGTGCCATTGCAATATATTCTTCATTATTTACATGATGATTCGTGTCAAGATGCCTGCTGTTGATTTGAAATTCCGGCATCTTTACTCCTCCTTCCGGAAAAGGAATTTTTCTAGGAGCATATTCCATCTCATATGGACTTTCTAATTGATACTTTTCCAGTTCTTCCTGATCAATTTTTGTCGGATGCTCCGTATTGAGATCTACAAAGATCCAATTTGTATTGGCATACGCCAGTACCTCTTCTTTTTCATCCAAAAGCAGAAAATTTCTTCCTCCCAAAAATCCCTTAAACATATGAGGCCAAGTTTTCACTGTAATATGTTCTCCCACGGAAGGATAGCGATTTACTTCAATCTGCCATGATGAAAGCATCCACGCCTTTTTTCTGGAGGATAAATGTTGCCACCCCAAACCAAGAGATTCTGAATGAAACGTACTGCAGTCCTGAAAATAATTAACCAATGCCGGCAATGTCAGTTTTCCATCTACGCCTGTTTCACTGTAACGCACTCTGCATTTCCATTCATAGCTCATCCTACTTCCCCCTCATTCTATCTTCTTTAGAATTTGTCTGATCTTTCTATAGGCAAAACCTGTCAGATACGACAAATTGGATAAAAAAATAGCTGTCTCTCAGCGAAACGTTTCATTTCGTTAAAGACAGCTTGTAGAGCTGGGCTAGAAGGATTCGAACCTTCACAGTGACGGAGTCAGAGTCCGTTGCCTTACCGTTTGGCGATAGCCCATTGCCTCAAGACAAGATGTATTATATACCATGTTTTTATAAAAATCAAGTACTTTTTTTAAATTTTTTTATTTTTTTTCTATTTTTTTATTATCCCTGACTTTTGACACAATTTATGATATAATACACCTATTATATTATGATATAATTGACTATCTTATTACAAATGTTGAACCATGAAGGGAGTCTTTTTATGAGTACAATGAACCTGACATTATTAACAGATTTCTATGAATTGACTATGATGCAGGGATACTTTAAAAATCCATCCGATCAAATCGTCATCTTTGATGCTTTTTATCGCCGTAATCCAAGCGGTGGTGGATATGCCATCGCTGCCGGTCTTGATCAGGTCATCGACTATATCAAAAATTTAACTTTTTCTCCGGAAGATATCTCTTATCTTCGCAGTCTAAATTCTTTCGATGAGGACTTTTTAGATTATCTTGCCTCTTTCCATTTCAGCGGAGATATCTACGCCATCCCAGAAGGAACGGTTGTATTTCCTCACGAACCGCTTATTAAAGTGATTGCGCCTATTATGGAAGCGCAGTTGATTGAAACGGCTCTTCTTACCATCATCAACCATCAGAGTCTGATTGCCACAAAAGCTTCTCGTGTTGTCTATGCGGCAAAAGGCGATGGCATCATGGAATTTGGTCTGCGCCGCGCTCAAGGACCAGATGCCGGTGTATACGGCGCGCGTGCCGCAATGATCGGCGGATGCATCGGTACATCCAACGTTCTTGCTGGACAGCTTTTCGATGTTCCTATTAAAGGAACTCATGCGCACAGTTGGATTATGAGTTTTCCAGATGAATATACTGCTTTTAAAACATATGCAGAACTTTATCCAAATGCCTGCATTTTACTTGTCGATACGTATGACACTTTAAAATCTGGCGTTCCAAATGCAATCCGTGTTTTTCAGGAAATGCGTGACTCTGGAATCGAGCTGAAAAATTATGGTATTCGTCTTGACAGCGGCGATCTTGCCTATATGTCAAAACAAGCGCGTATCCTTCTCGATCAGGCTGGTTTTAAAGATGCCATTATTTCTGCATCCAGCGATCTCGATGAATATTTGATTCAAAGTTTAAAATCACAAGGCGCTACGATTACCTCATGGGGTGTCGGCACAAATCTGATTACTTCAAAAGATTGCCCAGCTTTCGGCGGTGTTTATAAACTTGCTGCTGTATATGACAGCAAGACAGGAGATTTCATCCCTAAAATTAAACTTTCCGAAAACACAGAAAAAATTACAAATCCAGGAAACAAAACGATCTACCGTATCTATGACAAAGAAACAAAAAAATTAAAGGCAGATCTGATCTGCCTTGTAGATGAAACATTTGATTCTTCCAAAGATATGATTATCTTTGATCCTCTTGAGACATGGAAAAAGACAAAAATTCATGCTGGTACTTATGAACTGAGAGAACTGCTTGTACCTGTTTTCTTAAAAGGAAAATGTGTCTACGAATCCCCTTCTGTTATGGAGATCCGTTCCTACTGTGCAAAAGAGCTTGATACACTGTGGGATGAAACAAAACGCTTCACAAATCCTCATGAAGTTTATGTCGATCTCTCCCAGAAATTGTATGATATCAAAGCATCCTTACTGGAAGAATTAAGTATAGAGTCCTTGAAATAATCTCTCATACACCAAAAAAATCGTTTACCGCCTTCATTTGAGCAATCCTCTCAAGTGCAGGCGGTATTTTTTATGATTCCATCTGTTTTCCCATAAAGCTAGATGCACATTTTGCTAAAAGATTCTCTGTCTCCCCCATTCGTTTTCCTTCTTTTCCCAATAAAATCACAGCGCCTATGGCATCCCCCGCGCTGATAATCGGCCAAATCACCTGCCCTGCATTCTCCTCCATATCATCTTTTGTCAATCGCACATAATTATTTTCATTTTTGTTTGATAAAATATTTTTTCGCTCATCAATCAACATTTCCAATTCTGAACTGATATTTTTTCCAACAAAATCTTTTTTGCTTCCTCCTGCTGCCGCAATAATCTGATCATGGTCACAGATACATACCATATGTCCCGTTCCCTGCGCCAAAGCTTCTGCATACTCTTTTGCAAAAGTTCCAAGTTCTCCAATCGGAGAATATTTCTTTAAAATCACTTCTCCCTGACGATCTGTAAAAATTTCTAAAGGATCTCCTTCCCGAATCCGAAGTGTTCTTCTGATTTCTTTTGGAATCACAACTCTCCCCAGATCATCAATACGTCGAACAATTCCTGTCGCTCTCATATATAAATTTCCTCCATCTGCTATACTTTCCAATTTTGGGAATAGTATCTGTAAATGAAGGAATTTTATACAAAGATTCTTTCATTTAAATGTGAATTACTCGGTAATTGAATTATCGAAGATTCCCACTTAGTATCCTAAAAATCTTTTCCTTTAAACTTTTTTGTCTCAATGAATCTCCCGAACCGACTGTGCTTCCATCAGTTCTCCTTCAAAAAGCATTCTCTGTCTTCCGCTTTTTTTGCGAATCATCTCAAAAAGCATATGAATCGTTGCCTTTGCCATTTCTTCCATCGGCTGCCGCAATGTTGTGATAGATGGATTATAAAACTGTGCCATTTCCAATCCGTCAAACCCCACCACAGAATAATCTTCTGGCACGTTCTTTCCGCTGTCAAAAATTGCCTTACACGCTCCGATTGCCATACGGTCTGATATCACATATAATGCAGTAAAATCCGCTTTTTCTTCCAACAGTTCTTTTGTCAAATCGTATCCATTTTCCATTGTATAGCTTCCAAGTTCCGGCCGCATATATTTTACAAGAGATGGATCTATTTTTATCCCATGTTTTTCTAAGGACTCGTAATATCCTTCCAGCCGTAATTTTCCAATACTCTCATCTTCTTTTGTCGAAGTGATAATCGCTATCTTTTTATGTCCTTTTGAGATCAGATAATCGACTACTTTTCCGCTTTCTTTTTTGTCATCCACGGAGACTGTGGCATACCGTTTCTTTCCTTCCTCGCTTGCCAGATCAATCGTACTCAGCACAAAAGGTACTGACATCTGATCTAACTTGTCAATCGAATGTGTAAACTGACCGCCTAAAAATACAATTCCTCGCAGACGTTTCTCTTTTTCCAGCTTGATTGCCTCATCCACTTCATCTTGCCATTCATCTACATGCTGCAAAACAAGAGAATATTTTTCTTTTTGTATCTCTTCTTCAAATACTTTGATCATTCTTAAAAAAAGAGGATTGCTGATCCCTTTTACCAGAACAGCAATCTCTTTTGATGCAGTACGTTTCAGATTTCTGGCACTATTATTAGGAATATAATTATGCAGACGGATTGTCTCCATAATCATGCGTTTCGTTTCTGGATTAATGTCAGGGTGATTATTCATCGCACGCGATACGGTACTTACCCCTACGCCACACATTCGTGCTATATCCTTAATCGTAACTCTTTCCATCTGCTCTTCCTCTTTTTCCAAATAGATTTTTTGTCCTTGCTTCTTCACACTCCCCATCGATAAATCTAGGGGATTCTTGTCTCTAAGCGATGGGTTATTTGATGTCCATGTGCCTCATCTTTTTTATTTTCAGATCATCCTTTTACAGCGCCTGCGACAACACCTTCAATGATATGTTTCTGACATGCCAGATAGAAAATAATAATAGGAATAATTCCAAGTACCAAAACTCCCATCATTGCTCCCATATCGACAGAACCGTATCCGCCTTTCAGATATTGAATCGCAATCGGGATCGTCTTATATTTTCTGATATCCAGCACAAGGTATGGCAGAAGATAATCATTCCAGATCCACATTGCCTGCAAAATTGCAACTGTAATATAAGTAGGTTTCATAATCGGCATCACTACTTTAAAATAAGTCTGAATCGGAGTGCAGCCGTCAATCATCGCCGCTTCCTCAATTTCAATCGGAATCGATTTTACAAAACCGGCAAACATAAAGACAGCTAGTCCTGCTCCAAATCCTAAATAAACTACAATAATTCCCACCGGATTATTCAGATGAAGCATATTTGCAATCTTTGAGAGTGTAAACATCACCATCTGGAATGGCACAATCATAGAAAACAAACAAAGATAATAAACGGTACTTGTAAGTTTATTTTTCACACGGCTGATATACCACGCGCACATGGAGGTACATAAAATAATGGCAAGGACAGAAAATACGGTGATAAACAACGACCATCCAAACGCCTCAAAAAATCCCGTCTTCTCAATACCATTGATATAGTTCTCCAATCCGACAAACATTTTTCCTTTTGGAATAGAGAACGGTGAACGGCTGATATATGCCTTTTTCTTAAATGAGTTGATGACAACCAAAGCAATCGGGAATACATAAATCAAACTGATGATCGTAAAAATAACCGTCAGCAGTTTTCCATGTTTTGTTTTTCTCGTGTTCATTACTGCTGCACCTCCTTTGTTCTTGTCAGTCTGTTTTGGCCAATCGCAATCACTGCAACTAAAATAAAGAATAAAACAGCTTTTGCCTGACCTACGCCCTCATATCCCGTTCTTCCGTAGAACGTATGGTAAATATTCAGCGCAAGCAACTCTGACATCTTAGAAGGTTCTCCTCCTGTCAAAGCAAGGTTTTGATCAAACAGTTTAAAACCATTTGTCAGTGTCAGGAAGGTACAAATCGTAATAGATGGCATCACCATCGGAATCGTCACTTTAAATAAAATCTGACGCGGACTTGCCCCATCAATCTTTGCCGCCTCAATCAGCTCTCCAGGTATGTTTTGAATCCCTGAGATATAAATGATCATCATATATCCTATCTGCTGCCACAGCATCAAGATTACAAGTCCCCAAAATCCATATACGGAAGAATACGTCAATGTTTTTTGAAAATAAAGTAAAATACCATTTAATAAAAGCTGCCAGATATATCCTAAGATAATACCGCCAATCAAGTTTGGCATAAAAAATACCGTACGGAATATATTCGTACCTCTAATTTTTTTTGTCAAAAGCATTGCCACTGCAAAGGCAAGCACATTGATTAACAAAACGGAAACAATCGTAAATAATGCGGTATACCACAATGAATGTGCAAAAGGATCGGTAGGATCGCCAAAAATTTTTGCATAGTTGGAAAGCCCTATAAATTTTGCATCCGTTACCGTTGTGAATTTACAAAATGATAAGTAAATTCCCATAATAAAAGGTACAATAAATCCAATGGTAAATGCTAATATAGTCGGAAGAAGAAATACCGGCCAATATTTTTTAATCGCTTTCTCCATATTTTTTTCCTCTTTCTTTCAAAAAGGGCGAGCAAAGCATCGCTCACCCTTTTTTATCCATTTTAAATCTGATTAAAAAAATCTATCTTATCGATTAGTTTGCATGTGCTGCTGCATATTCTGTAGCCCAACCATCAACAAATGCGGATACAACGCTGTCCCATTCGCCTGTTCCCTGCGCATATTCCAGAAGAGCGCTTCCTACTGCATTTTTCCAGTTCTCTGAAGGCATTGTTGGGAAGTTCCATGCTACTGTTTTATGACCAGCTGCGATATCTTCATTTGCTGCTTCTACGAGTGGGTTGTCTGGTGTATATTCATCCCCGATTGTAGCGAATGGTGTCACAAATCCCATTTCTTTTGTCAGCGCATTCTTTCCTGTATCGCTTGTGATTACCCATGTCAGGAAATCAATCGTTGCCTGAATATCTTCCTCAGAAGCTTTGCTGTTTACACACCAGTAGTTTTCAGAACCTGTACATAATCCCTGTTCTTCTTCGCCTTCTACTCCAATGTAAATCGGCATCATACCAAGGTCTTCGTCTGCAACTTCATATCCCTGAATATCGCCGTATGCCCATGTACCATTCTGATAGAATACTGCTTCTCCAAGTGCAAACTCAGAAGCTGCATCTTCACCTGTTTTTCCTGAAAGCAGAGTTGGTTCACATGTTGCATTGTTGATATACAGATCCCAGATATTTTTATAATTGTCAAGATACGTTCCTTTGATTGCATCTGTGCTTCCAATGCCATCTGCCTGATATTCATAGTAAATTGGCAGGTTTGCTAAATGTGTCTTAAATCTCCAGTCAGAGGAAGAATCCATGCCGGCTGATGTGAATGCGCCGAGGATTCCCAGTTCATCTTTTTTCGCCTGAATGTCTTCTACAACTGCTTTGAATGTATCAAAATTATTGATTTCGTCCATAGAAGTTACGACTGCGCCTTCTGTTGCAAAGTAATCGTTCATGATCGCTTTATTGTAGATAATTCCATATGTCTCAATAACGTAAGCAACGCCTGGTACAGAACCGTCTTCGTTGATCAGCGCAAATTCATCGCTCTTTAAGTTTTTGTACACTTCTGTGTCTTTTAAGTCATAGCAGTAATCTTTCCATGTAGCAAGACCAACTGGACCATTTACCTGAAACAGAGTTGGAACTTCTGTCTTTGCCATCTCTGATTTCAGAGTGGATTCATATGTTCCTGCTGCTGCTGTGACAACAGATACTTCCACACCTGTCTCGTCTGTATATGCCTCTGCCAAATCTTCCCACTGTTCAGCCTGTTCTGGTTTAAAATTCAAATAATAAACTTTTCCGCCCTCTGCGCTTGCTGGAACTGCAAAAATCCCTGCAACCATTGCTGTTGATAATGCTGCTGCCAATACTTTCTTCATCTTCATAATAGTCTTCTCCTTTTCTTTATGATATTTTTTGCGTTTTTTCAACGCCGCACCCTTTTTCGGGGCTGTGAAATAACAGTCTCTATGAAAAAAGAGGACTTTTCGTTCAAAATGAA
>CBCTVZ010000008.1:0-37672 GCA_965150505.1 uncultured Robinsoniella sp.
TCGCATACTGAAATCCGTAGCGTAAATTTCAAAACATTTATGGTAGGCTAGGAACTAGCCGAACCTAACGCTTGTGGACACTGTGTAAGACTAGGTAATACCGTTTCGTATTAGCTAAGCAGTGGTGGTTGAAGCAAGAAGTTCGGTTACTTGTAGCCGAGTAGTTCACGAAAATAAAATATATAAAAATTCCTCTATAGTTAAATGGATATAACAGACCCCTCCTAAGGGTCAGTTGTAGGTTCGATTCCTACTGGGGGAGCCAGCAAATAATGCCGAAATACCTTGTAAAATCAAGGGGTTCGGCTTTTTTATTTTTCATTTATATCAACAGAATATTTAGAAAAAATTATATCCCCTATGGAGGCTTGTGGGGGTATAAATGATATGATATAGTGAATACAATGAAAATTTTCAGGAAAAATCTTAAATATTTTATTAAAAGAAAAAAATAGATAAAATTATGGGACTTAAAGAAAAATATTATAATAATACCAGAAAACCTATTGGGTTAATGGGGAAATGTATGGTCAATAATATGAATACGGGACATGCGGAGGTAGCAGATTGGGGAATTTCTCATTTGAAAGACTTGAATCCGAATGATATTGCAGAGTTGGGATGTGGAGGTGGAAGAAATGTTGCAGAACTTCTGAAAAAATATCCAAAAGCAATCATAACTGCAATAGATTATTCTGCTGTTTCTGTAAAAAAAACGTATCAGGTGAATAAAAAAGAAGTGCAGGAAGGTCGATGCAAGGTTATACAAGGAGATGTGTCGGCAATACCATTGTCAGATGGGACAATAGATCTGGCTACTGCATTTGAAACCGTTTATTTTTGGCCAGGACCATTAAAGAGTTTTAAAGAAGTTTTTAGAATCTTAAAACAAAATGGTTGTTTTATGATCGTAAATGATACGGATGGTACAAAAAAAATTGACCAACAGTGGGTGAAAATGATTGACGGCATGAGCTTATATAATGAAAAGCAACTGGAGCAATTCTTGAGGGAGGCAGGATTTTCTAAGACAATCATTTATAAAGACAAAAATAAAAATTGGATTTGTGTAATGGGAATAAAATAATTTTAAAGTATTTTGTTTAAAAGGAGAAAAAGATGAAAAAAGTATTAGGGAAACGTTTACTGGTCACAGGATTATTAGGCGCTATGATGGTGACTTCTGGAGGAATTTCGACTTATGCAGAAGAAACAGAGAAAATTACGTTTACTGATCTGGATGCTCAGGAACATGTATTTGAAGAACCGGTAGATAAAGTGATTGTTCAATGGACAGCAGCAGGAGGACCATTTTTTACAATGGCAGCTCTTTTTGGAGAAGATTTTACAGATCATATGGCAAACTTAGATGCTGGATTTCAAGAGACAAATGCAGATATGTGGGAAGTGTTTGTAAAAGATGTGCCAGAATTAGCAGAACTTCCGGATTTTGGATCTTTTGGTGACAATACATTTAATATGGAAGCGGCTGTTTCAAGCGATGCCGATGCAGTTTTAATTCCGATAGGATTAAAGAAAACAATGATTGATGGGGGATATCAGGATAAGTTTGAGGCAGTAGACATTCCAATTATATATATTGATTTTCACGCAGAGGTATTAGAAAAACATATACAGTCGATGGAAATTATGGGTCAGATGTTTGGAAAAGAAGAAAAAGCGCAGGAATTAATTGATTTTTATAATTCCCATGTTACTCCTGTTTATGAGAAAGTAGAAGAACTGTTAAAAACAAATGAAAGACCTGTTGTTCATATGGAAGTAGGATACAAAGGACCAGAAGGATTGCCGGATAGTTTTGCAAGTGATTATATGTGGGGAAAATTAGTCTATCTTGCAGGAGGCATTCCAAGTGGAGAAGGAGTTGTAGAACATAGGGGTGATCTTCAGCCAGAGTTTCTTTTAAAATTAGATCCGGATAAAATTATTTTTGCAGGATTGTATGCTCCACAAACTCCTGGATCTATTCGTATGGGATATGACAGCACAGAAGAAGAAACAAGAAAACTGGTTGACGATTATTTTGCAATCAGAGATGGATGGACAGAATTAAGTGCATATAAAAACAATGAAGTTTATATTGTTCAGCAGGTATTATCACGAGATATTTTCGACTGCGCTACAATAGAGGCGCTTGCACAGGATATTTGGCCAGAAGAATTTGCAGATCTTGATCCAACGGCTACTTTGAAAGAATTTTTTGAAAAATTTTTACCATTTTCCTTTGGCGGTAACTGGTTTATGAGGTATTAATCCATATGACGGCAGAATGTAAAAAGAAAGAAATCTTTCAATATAAAGCGAATACTAGAAAAAAACTTCTTCTTATTTTTTTAGGAATTTGTATTTGCACTATCAGTTTTCTAATGGAAGTGATGATGGGAGCTTCTGAAATGACGGTGCCGGAAATTTTTAAAACACTGTTTCAGCCGAGCAGTATGGATAAAATTTCTAGGGTAATTATATGGCAGATGCGCCTTCCAGTAGCTGTAATGGGAATTGTGGTAGGAGCTTCTCTTGGATTATCTGGGGCTGTCATGCAGACGATATTAAATAATCCACTTGCCAGTCCATATACATTAGGACTTTCTGCTGGAGCAGGATTTGGAGCATCGGTTGCATTAACGACAGGACTGGGTACACTTGCTATTTTAGGGAATTTTTTAGTTCCTATATGTGCTTTTGTTTTTTCTCTTATCGCATGTCTTGGAATTTATATAGTAAGTAAAATAAAACGTTTTACCTCTGGAATTATGGTGCTTGCAGGAATTGGTATGGTATTTTTCTTTGAGGCAGGACAGTCTTTTCTTCAGTATATGGCTTCGCCAGAAGAGCTGTCTAATATCGTATTTTGGACATTTGGAAGTCTTATGAAGGCAAAATGGTTTCATGTAACAATGATTACAGTTGTATTTTTATTTGCATTTATTTTTGTTTTCACAAAATCCTGGAAAATGACGGCTATGAGTATTGGCGATGAGCGGGCAAAAAGTATGGGGATTAACGTAGAGAGATTGCGTATGGAGATGTTTATTGTAATTTCATTGCTTACAGCTACTGCAGTAGCTTTTGTTGGAAGTATTGGATTTGTGGGAATTGTAGGACCTCATATTGCACGAATTTTATTAGGGGAAGATCAAAGATTTTTTATTCCAATGTCTGCTTTAGGTGGTGCGGCTATTTTATCTATTGCTTCCGTTGTTTCTAAAATAGTAGTTCCAGGAGCTGTTTTTCCGATTGGCATTTTGACTTCATTGATAGGAGTACCTGTATTTTTTGCATTGATTCTCAGAAAGAGGTGAAATGATATGCTAGAGGTAAAAAATCTTTCATTTTGTTATGGCAAAAATCAAATTTTGGATAAGATCAGTTTTTGTGCCAGACCTGGTGAGATTACAGCTATTATCGGTGCAAATGGTATGGGAAAAAGCACAATTTTAAAATGTATTGCGGGTTTAAATAAAGGAAGCGGAGATATTTTATTTTGTGGAAAAAATCGAAATACCTTATCAGCTGACGAAATTTCAAGAACAGTTAGTTATTTAAATCAGAATACAGTCTGTGAGGCAGAACTGAATGTTTATGAAATTATTTTACTGGGACTTTTAAATGATTTGAAATTTAAAATTACAGATTCTGATATGGAAAAAGTAGAAGAAGTGATGAGATTGCTTTCTCTGACACCTTTTGCTCACAGGAGAATTTCAGAGTTGTCAGGGGGACAGCAACAGTTGGTATTTATAGGACAGACATTAATAAAAAGTCCTCAGATTATTCTTATGGATGAACCTACAAGCGCTTTAGATTTAAATCGACAATTTTATCTCATGGATTTTCTGAAAGATATTACAAAAGAAAAACAGTTTACTACAGTGGTGACTCTGCATCATCTGGATATTACAGCAAAATATTCCGACCATGTAATTGTTGTAGATTCCGGTCATATTTATCAGGATGATATACCGGAGAAAGTTTTTACAGCGGAAATGTTGAGGGATGTTTACCATGTTGAATCAGAACGATATACGGATCGATATGGGAAAAAACATTTAGTTCCGATTGACCGAGTAGTAGAATAAAAAATTAAAAAAAGAATAAAGCGTAAAGAAATAAAAAGAAAGCATAGATATGATGATATCGATTCCTTAACCATCATGGATATGCTTTCTGTTTCATTGAAAAAATTTTTTCTGATTGTTTTTAATTTTTAATTGGTTTTCAAGAAAGATGAAGATCTACAATCTCATTGCTCGTTCCAATTCGGACAGGAAGCTGAAAAAAACCTGCTCCGGAAGAGATAACCGCAGATGTTTTTCCAAACTGTTCCAGACCATAAAAATAATGTTTGCCATTTGCTAATTTGGTAAAATATGTTACTGGAAAAAACTGACCTTTATGGGTATGACCACTGAGAACGAGATCAACCTGAAGAGGACAAGCTTCTCGGATACCGCTTGGATTGTGATCCAGAACGATTGTAGGCAGAGATGGATTGCGCTGATTCCATAAACTTTCAATGGAGGCGCGCTCATTATTGCTTGCATCGGTTCTTCCTATTAAATTGAAATTAGAAAATTCAACTACTTGATTGTGAAGAAGTTGGATATTGGAAGCCTGTAAGAAATCGCTGAATTTTTTGTTGCTTATATTGGGATCATGATTTCCTAATACAGCAAATACACCGTCTTTTACCTCTATTTTTTTAAAAATAGAACTGATTTTTTTTAGCGCTTCTTCATCGTCTAAAATGTGATTGTTGACATCAATGAGATCTCCACAGATGACAACGAGATCTGCTTTTAGCTGATTTATTTTATCCACGATTCTTTGGATATGTTTTTCATCTACATAAACACCAAGATGAATATCGCTCATCATGGCGATCCGATAGGACGGTTCTTTTATTCCAAGCGGTATGGAATAGGAAGTATATTTGATTTGTTTTGTGTGCAGATATCCTGCTGCGACAAGGATGACTGCCAGAAGATCCAGAACGAGGATTCCAACAGTCTGAATGGATTTGGAGATTGGAAACAGGCAGGATACAAGCAGCCAGAGGAGCAGAACGAGACAATCATAGATAAAAAAGCAGCTATAAATTCCCATGATCGTTTCTAATTTTTTATTGTGCCATTTTTCCATGATTTGATTTTGCATTAAAGCAGAAATTCCCATGACAAGATATAAAATACCAATCACATAAGGAAGCCAATTACTATGCAACAACATTTTTAGAGCATGTGTATTCATGATCGCGCCGACCGCTGCACTAAATAAAATAAAGATGGAAAAGAATTTTTTGAAAAAGTTTTTTTCCAGAAATTTTCCAAAAGGTGTATTCATTTCAAAACATCTCCTTTCGTATCATATTTTTTTTATTTATAAAAGATGTTATGTAGATTTTGTAACATTTGTATTTATATTGAAACAGAGAGAGATTAAGATTTTTTTTATTATATCATGCTATGATAAAAAAAGAATAAACTGTAACAGAAGGCAAAGAAAAAATATGATAAAGAAAGAATAAACACTTCTCTAAATAAAGTTCACTGCCATGTAAAGAAATAGAAAAAACATAGTGGTAAGTAACTCTTTAAGATTATGTGTTTTTAAAAGAAAAAATTTTTTGCTGAGATTTTATAAAAAATTGTTGTAAAATGATTGATAATTAAAAAATTAACAAAGAATTTGAAAAAAATCAAATAAAATTAGACGATTTTATCAAAAAAATATAGACAATTCAAAAATAATATGGTATATTTAAACTATAAAAAAGCGTACAAAGATGCGCAAATGAACTAAATATCAAATTCGGATGAAGGATTCGGGAGAGAGTGGGATGTTGACCGCCGCCGAAGGTGAAAGCTATATAGCTAAACTCTCAGGCAAAAGAACCGTATCTGGACGAAACTCTGGAGAGCGAACAGCACCAACGAGGATGGTTTTAGAAACCATAAAATCTTTCAGGTAAATGGACAGAGACAGGATAGAAAGTACCAGCTTTGGTATTTCTTTTTCCTGTCTCTTTTTATTGCGAAAGTTTTTTAGGAATAGAAATAAGCGGAAAAATTTGTTTGAAAAAAGGAGGATTTTAAAATGGAGAAAAAAACACCACTGTATGATACACATGTAGAGTACGGAGGAAAAATTGTTCCATTTGCAGGATATCTGCTTCCGGTACAGTATCAGGGCGTGATTGCAGAACACAATGCAGTAAGAAATGACGCAGGGCTTTTTGATGTTTCTCATATGGGCGAGATTACATGTACAGGTAAGGATGCACTTGCAAACTTAAATCATTTACTGACAAATGATTACACAACGATGTATGACGGACAGGCGCGTTATAGTCCTATGTGCAATGAAAATGGCGGCGTAGTGGACGATTTAATTGTATACAAAATTCGAGACGATCATTATTTTATTGTTGTCAATGCAGCGAATAAAGATAAAGATTTTGCGTGGATGAAAGAACATGAATTTGGAGATGCTGTTTTTACAGATCTGTCAGAAGAAATCGCTCAGATTGCACTGCAAGGTCCAAAATCAGAAAAAATTCTCAGAAAACTGGTAGATGAAAACGATATTCCAAAAAATTATTACAGTTGTTATTACCATAAACAGGTAGGAGGAATGGACTGTATCATCTCAAGAACAGGTTATACAGGAGAAGACGGATTTGAATTTTATATGGCGGCGGCAGACGCACCGAAATTCTGGAAGCTTTTGATGGAGACAGGAAAAGAAGAAAATCTGATTCCTTGTGGATTAGGGGCAAGAGATACTCTCCGTCTTGAAGCAGGTATGCCTCTGTACGGTCATGAGATGAATGACGAGATCAGTCCAAGAGAGACAGGACTTGGCATTTTCGTGAAAATGCAGAAAGAAGATTTTATTGGAAAGAAAGCATTGGAAGAAAAAGCAATCACGAAAAAAAGAGTTGGTCTGAAAGTAACAGGAAGAGGAATTATCCGTGAACACATGGATATTTATTCAGGGGATAAAAAAGTCGGAATTTCCACATCAGGCACACATTGCCCACATCTTGGATATCCGGCAGCGATGGCGCTTGTTGAAAAAGAATATGGAGAAATTGGAACAAAACTTCAGGCAGAGGTACGAGGAAGAAGAGTAGATGCTGAAGTTGTAAAATTACCATTTTATAAAAAGTAGACAGAAAAATAGATAGAAAGATAAATAAAAAGATAAATAGAAAAATAAAATATTACTTTTGGGGAAGCAAAAGTTAAAAAAGCATAGTCTTATGAAAAGAAGAAAAAATAGGACTGGGAATAACAGGAAAATAGGAATAGCAGGAGGAAAATAAAATGAAACATCCAGAAGAATTAAAATATTCAAAATCTCATGAGTGGGTAAAAGAAGAGGGCGATACAGCATATATCGGTATTACAGATTTTGCACAGGATGCACTGGGAGATCTTGTATTTGTGAATCTGCCAGAAGTTGGAGATCAGGTAGAAGTTGGCGAGCCATTTGCAGACGTAGAATCCGTAAAGGCAGTATCCGATGTTTACTCACCAGTAACAGGTGTTGTTTTGGAAATTAATGAAGAACTTTTAGACAGCCCAGAGAAAATCAATGAAGCGCCATATGAGGCATGGTTTATCAAGGTAGGCGAAATTTCTGATCATGAAGAGTATCTGACAGCAGAAGAATATGAGGAGCATGCAAATTCAGAAGAAATCTAAGAAGGGGGAAAATCATGGGTTCTTATGTAACATCTACAAAAAAAGAACAGGAAGCCATGCTGCATGAAATTGGATTATCCAATTTTGAAGATCTTTTCACACAGATTCCTGAAAATGTTCGTGCTGGTGAGCTGAAACTCCCTGAGGGACTGTCTGAGATGGAAGCTCTGGAAAAGATTCAGAGTATGGCAGAAAAAAATAAGGTATTTCGCAGCATTTTCCGCGGCGCTGGCGCTTATAATCATTATATTCCAGCGATTGTAAAAAGCGTTACTTCCAAAGAAGAATTTGTGACGGCATATACACCGTATCAGGCAGAGATCAGCCAAGGTGTTTTACAGTCTATTTTTGAATATCAGACCATGATTTGTGAGCTGACAGGAATGGATGTCTCCAATGCGTCTGTATATGATGGAGCAGAAGCCGCAGCAGAAGCAACTGCGATGTGCAGAGATAGAAAGAGAAATAAAGTTTTGATTTCTTCCTGTGCAAATCCGGAGACAATTCAGGTTGTAAAGACCTATTGTTTTGGAAATAATATGGAATGTGTTTTAGTGCCGGAAAAAGATGGAAAGACTGATATGGAAAAATTGATGGCTCTTCTGGATGCAGGAACAGCTTGTTTCTACGCAGAAGCTCCAAACTTTTATGGCATTATAGAAGATTACACTGCTCTCGGTGAAAAAGTACACGAGGCAGGTGCAAAATATATTTTAGGCTGCAATCCGATTTCTTTAGGACTTCTTCGGACACCGGCAGAATATGGCGCTGATGTCGCAGTAGGCGAAGGACAGCCTCTTGGAATGGAACTTTCATTTGGAGGACCATATCTGGGATTTATGGCAGCTACAAAAGAGATGATGAGAAAACTGCCGGGACGTATTGTAGGTGAGACGACAGATCACGATGGAAGACGAGCTTTCGTTTTAACTCTTCAGGCAAGAGAACAGCATATCCGCAGAGAAAAAGCAAGCAGTAATATCTGTTCCAATCAGGCATTATGCGCTATGACAGCAGCGGTATATCTCTCTGCAATGGGAGAAAAAGGAATGAGAGAAGTCGCACAGCTTTGCATTTCTAAGAGCCATTACTTACAGGTAGAACTTGAAAAAATTGGATTTGAATTAAAATATCAAGCGCCATTTTTCCATGAATTTGTTACAAAGACACCTGTAGAGGCAGATAAAATAGAAAAAGCTTTGATGGAAAAAGGAATTCTTTCTGGTCTTCCAGTTGGAGAAAAAGAGATGCTTTGGTGTGTAACGGAAAAGAATACAAAAGCTCAGATGGATGAGTTGGTTGAGGTATTAAAGGAGGTGTGCGGAGCATGAAACTGATTTTTGAAAGAAGTAAAGAGGGAAGAAATCTTTCTATTCTTCCATCATGCGATGTTCCGGCTTATACTGCGGAAATGCCATTGAGAGAAAAGGCGCTTCATTTACCTCAAGTTTCTGAAAATGAATTAAGCCGTCACTATACAGAACTGGCAAAGCAGACACATGGTGTGAATGATGGTTTTTATCCGCTGGGTTCTTGTACGATGAAATATAATCCAAAGGTAAATGAAAGCGCAGCTTCCCTTTCTGGATTTGCCAAAGTTCATCCACTTCAGCCACAGGAGACCGTTCAGGGATGTCTGGAAGTATTGAAGACAGCGGAAGAAGAATTATGTGAAATTACTGGTATGGATGGCATGACCTTCCAGCCGGCAGCAGGAGCACATGGCGAGTATACCGGTCTGCTTTTGATCAAAGCGTATTTTGAAAAACGTGGTGAGACAAACAGAAAAAAGATTATTGTTCCAGATTCCGCTCATGGAACAAATCCGGCCAGCGCAGTTATGGCAGGCTTTACGATTGTCAATATTCCATCCGCACCTGACGGATGCGTAGATCTTGAAAAACTGCGTGAAGCAGTGGGAGAAGATACGGCAGGACTTATGCTGACAAACCCAAATACATTGGGATTATTTGATAAAAATATTTTAGAGATCACAAAAATTGTTCATGAGGCTGGCGGTCTTTGCTACTATGACGGAGCAAACCTGAATGCTGTCATGGGACAGGTAAGACCTGGGGATATGGGATTTGATGTGATTCATTTGAATTTACATAAAACATTCTCCACTCCTCATGGAGGAGGAGGACCAGGAAGCGGTCCTGTAGGATGCAAAGCGCTTCTGAAAGAATTTTTGCCAGGAATCCGTGTCGTTGAAAAAGATGGCGTACTTTGCATGGAAAAAGCAGAACATTCCATCGGCAGTGTAAAAGAATTTTATGGAAACTTCCTTGTAGTTGTCAAAGCTCTGACTTATATTTTGGTGCTTGGCAAAAAAGGAATCCCAGAAGCATCTTTAAATGCTGTTTTGAATGCAAATTATATGATGAAAAAACTGGAAGATGTATATGATATGCCTTATCCTGGAATCTGTATGCACGAGTTTGTCATGTCACTGGAAAAAATGAAACATGACAAAGGGGTGTCTGCTATGGATATCGCAAAATCTCTGTTAGATTATGGCATTCATCCGCCTACCATGTATTTCCCTCTGATTGTCCATGAGGCATTGATGATTGAGCCTACAGAGACAGAATCAAAAGAGACATTGGATGAAGCGATTGCCGTATTTAGAGAGATTTATGAACGAGCAGTAAAAGATCCGCAGGACGTACAAAATTCACCGAAAAAGACACCGATTGGACGGCCAGATGAAGTTCAGGCAGCCAGAAAACCTGTCTTGAGATATGAATTTTAAAAGAAATAAAAAAAGAAATAAAAGACGTTGAAAAAATTTTTATGCCGCACCGGAGCCGGAAAAATCCGGTGCGGTATTTCTATGGGAGGAACAAGATGATCACAAAGACAGGAATTTTTTATGCTTCAGGTACTTGTCCGGAGATGAATCTGGCTTTGGAGGAGTACCTGCTTTTTCATACAGAGTCGGGAGAATGTCTGCTTTATTTATGGCAAAATGAACGGACAGTCGTTGTTGGACGGAATCAAAATTGCTGGAAAGAATGCGATGTAAGCCGGTTAAAAGAAGAAGGTGGTCATCTGGTGAGACGTTTATCAGGCGGGGGAGCTGTCTATCACGATCTTGGAAACTTAAATTTTACATTTTTAGTCCGAAAAGAAGATTATGATTTGGAAAGACAGCTTCTTGTAATTAAAAAAGCAGTGGAATCGTTTGGCGTTCCGGTGGAAAAGTCAGGGCGGAATGATCTGCTGGCAAAAGATAGAAAATTTTCAGGAAATGCGTACTATGAGAGCGGAGATTTTGCCTATCATCACGGGACAATTTTGATTGATGCGGATAAAGAACAAATGGCTCGTTATCTGACAGTATCAAAAGAAAAATTAAAATCAAAAGGGGTCGATTCGGTTCGTTCCAGAGTGGGAAATTTAAAAGATCTATGTTCGGAAATTACTGTGGAGCGGATGAAAGAGGCAATGGAAAAAGCCTTTGAAGAGGTGTATGGCGTGACGCCTCAAAAAAGAAAATTAGATGAAAAAGAAGAAAAAAAAGTAAGAGATCTAAAAGAAAAATATGATTCTTTTGATTGGAAATACGGCAGAAAAATTTCGTTTACACATTGTTTTTCAAGACGATATTCCTGGGGAAATGCAGAACTGGAACTTTTTGTGAATCAGGGAAAGATTCAGCAAGCTGTCTTATATTCCGATGCGCTCAATACAGAATTATCTGAGGCAGGACAGAAACTTTTGGGATGTCCCTACGAAAGAGAGGCTGTCATACAGCGGATTGAAGAATGTTCTTCTGTATTGGGACAGGAAATTACAGAAGATTTAAAACAGCTTATTTTAGAAGAATTATAAAGAATGATAAAAAATGATAAAGAACGGTAAATGGAATTATATGATGTAGAAAGGAATAAAAAAATGGATTATCAATATGATTTATTTGTAATTGGAGCAGGCCCAGGCGGCTATGTACCGGCGCTTCGGGCGGCTGCATATGGACTTAAGACGGCAGTGGCAGAGAAAGAGTTTGTTGGAGGAACGTGTCTGAACAGAGGATGTATACCGACAAAAACATTGCTTCATTCAGCAGAACTTTATGGAGAAATAAAACGTGCGGAAGAATTTGGAATCTCAGCAGGAGAGACAACAATTTCGATGGAAGCATTGAAAAATCGTAAGATTCAGGTGACAGAAGAACTGAGAAAAGGAATCGAAGGAGCATTTAAAAAAGCAAAGATTACACAGATAAAAGGGAAAGCGAAGATCACTGGAGAGCATGAAGTGACAGTGGATGGAGAAGATGGAAAAGTCGTTTATACAGCAGATAAAATTTTAATTTCTGCCGGTTCTGAACCTGTCTGCCTTCCAATTCCAGGGGCGGATCTTTCGGGCGTTCTGAACAGTGATGGGCTTTTAAATCGTGGAGAACAGCCATTTGAAAGTTTGATTATCATTGGAGGCGGAGTGATCGGCATGGAGTTTGCATCGCTGTATCAGGCGTTGGGAACAAAAGTTACGGTCTTAGAAGCGCTCGATAAACTTTTAGCTACGATGGACAAAGAATTTGGTCAGAGTATAAAAATGCTGATGAAAAAACGCGGAGTCGATATCCATACGGGAGCGATGGTGCAGAGAATTGAAAAAACAGAAAATGGTTTTGCCTGTGTATACAAAGAAAAAGAGAAAGAGCAGACCGTTGAGGCAGAAGGCATTTTGATTGCTGTAGGAAGAAAACCTTGTACAGAGGGATTATTTGAAGAACATATGGAGATTCAGACGGAAAGAGGAAGAATTGTTGTGAATGAACATTTTCAGACTTCCATTCCAAATATTTATGCGGCAGGAGATGTCATAGGAGGAATCCAGTTGGCTCATGTGGCTTCTGCGGAAGGACTCCATGCTGTCGCACATATGGCAGGAAAAGAAGAACACGTTCGTCTTGATCTTGTGCCTTCATGCGTCTATACAAATCCAGAGATGGCTTCCATTGGACTGACGGCAGATGAAGCAAAAAAGAAAGACATACCGGTGAAATCTGTAAAATATCCGATGTCTGCCAATGGAAAATCTCTTCTTTCCAGTCAGGAGAGAGGATTTGTAAAAATAGTATATCATGAAGAGACGCGAAAGGTTTTAGGAGCGCAGATGATGTGCGCAAGAGCTACCGATATGATTTCCATTTTCGGAACAGCCATTGCAAATGAGCTGACCGTGGAAGATATGAAAAAGAATATGTATCCGCATCCAACATTCAGCGAAGGAATTGGGGAAGCATTGGAATTAGCATAAAAGTTCGTATGTAAAAAAAATTGCCGGCAGTTTTCTGCCGGCAAAAATATTATCATTAATATCTTTTAATTTTCTTTGATGGAGTTTTTTCAAACTCTGTTTCGCGCACTTTTAATTTATAAACTCTCTTGTAAGCAGGAGCTGTTTTATTATATTCATCAATCGCTTCCTGAAGTACAGCAGAGATCTCTGTGATTTCTTTTTTCTTCGCATATTCATAGTCAGGGAAGATTTCTGCCTCAATGACACCTTCATTTTCACGCACTAAAATTTCCTGAATCAGACGGTGTTCTCCAATCTTATTTTCCAGTTCTTCAGGAGATACATTTTCTCCGTTCTTTGTGATAATCAGGTTTTTCTTTCTTCCTGTGAGATATACAAAACCATCCTGATCTGCATAACCAAGGTCGCCTGTGCGCAGCCATCCGTCTTCTGTAAGAGTTTGAGCTGTTTCTTCTGGCATCTTATAATATCCCATCATGACGCTGCTGCCGCGTACCCACAGTTCTTCATCCACAGTTTTTGCTTCGCAGTTTGGAACAAGCTGACCGACAGAATCTTTGCGGATATTCCAGCTGACTGTTGTGCTGATTACAGGCGCACATTCTGTCATTCCATATCCCTGTAAAATGGTGATGCCATAGCGGTTAAACAGATCAATGTATGCTGGATTCAAATAAGCGCCTCCACTGCAGATTGTATGGAACTGGTTGCCAAAAACTTCTTTTTTAACGATTTCAGGAGGAAGCTCTGCGGCATCTTCCAGTTTTTTTGCCATCGTCTCAATCATCAAAGGAACCATAAGAATCATATTTGGCTCAAACAGTTTAATATTTTTTGCCACTCGCAGAAGAGAATCATTGATGCAGATAATACTTCCAAGAGAGATTCCTTTTATGAAATCCATCGTCAGACAATAAGCGTGATGAATTGGCAAGACAGATAAAATGACCGTGCGTTTTGGAATTTTCATATCAAGGCAAGTAGCATTCTCAGCAAGATTTCTGTGAGTCAGCATAACGCCTTTGCTTTTTCCTGTAGTTCCTGAAGTGAACATAATGGTACATAAAGCATCAGGGTCTGGAGTAAAGTCAAATGTTCCTTTACATTCGTTCATGGTCTGCCAAAAAGACAGAGCATGTTCATCAGACACTTCCTGCTGAATAGAAATAAGATACTTCAGCTTTGGACAGCGTTCTTTTACAATCGCAGCGACATCCTTGCGGATTTCATCTAAAACAAGAACCGTTACATCTGCGCGGTCAATCAACTCGCACATTTCTTCTGCTGGAAGAGAGACATCCAGAGGAACAGCCACACTTCCACTGTTTACTGTGCCAAGATAAGATACCATCCATGGATAGGAAGTCATTCCTGTGATGGCGATATGGCTTTTTAATTCTCCCAAATGTTCAAGAATTTTAGAAAAGTTTTCACTGTCTTTTTTTAACTGTGCATAAGACTTAGAAACAATTTCTTTTTTGCTTGCTTTATATCGAATCGCATCTCCTTCTCCAAATTCGGAGGCTGCCTGTACCAAGATTTCACGAATTGTAGATACCATTTTTTCACCTCTTTCTCTGATTATTCAGCTAATTTCTGCATATATGCTGCAGCTTCGCCAACTGTGCGGATCTCTGCTGCTTCCTGCTGATCAATTTCAATATCAAATTCGTCTTCGAGTTCTCCGAGCATACTCATGAAGTCAAAAGAGGTAAATCCTAAATCTTCCATAAATTTAGATTCAGGTGTTACGTTTTCAGGCGCTACCTCTACATAATTACAAATGATTTCTACCAATTTTTCAAACATATCCGTACTCCTTTTTTATATAAGACTGAATTTTTATGAACCGTAAAAAGTTGCTGATTTTTATATAAGATATAATTTTTTTATTATTAACTTTTTTATACCAGTTTAATGATATCTCCGATTGGAAGATTTGGATTTTCTGTTCCTTTAAACATGATTTTGCAGAGATAATAATATAAATATTCTAATTTTTCTCTGGAAACGGCTTTAACCTGATGTTCAAAGTTAAAATCTAATCCATTGTCTTCTGGACGGTGCATAACAGTCAGATACATTGCCTGAGTGGTAGCTCCGTTTGGATACCATTTTGTTTTATATTTGATATCTCCAAGCTGTTCCAGACCTTTTTCTTTTAACGTCATAGGCTGATAAGTCAAAGACATTGGTTCATATGTCTGTCCAGGTGCATGAGCATACTGTTTTGTTCTCTCAGCAAAATAGGATACTGGATCATAGTTTGCGTGACGGAACAGTTCATTTTGATGGTCACGGATCTGGTATATGCCTTCTAAGAATGTTTTATCCTGAGAAATAATTGTACGGCAAGGGAAAGAATGGATTCTTGTTCCGCCTGATTTTTTCTCCTTCAAAGTAGCGCGTCTGGCGATTGCTGTATTGATGGAAACGTCATCATTTCCATTTTCTTTCTGGAAATATGTACGCAGTCCCATCAGTAAAAGACAAGCCAGAGAAACGTGGTATTTTTCACAGAAATTCATCAATCGTTTCGTTGGTTCTTCTTCGAGGTGGAAGATATCCAGTTCAGAATCAACAGAGTCAGAAACATTTATGACAGCGCGCTGATTTTTGTTTCCAGAACGTTTCCGTTCTTCTTCTAAAAGTCTTGTACCATCGATTCCGTTAAAAATAGGTTCTGACTGTGCAATCAGATTTCGGAAAAATTCTTCATCACGCTGTTTTGCTTTGCTTCCTGCCTCATAAGCCAGATCTTTTTCAAGCTGTTCAATATAAGAAGCCATATCTTTTGGATATTCCACGCCTTCATATTTTGTACTGCAGTAAAGTTCAATGATGTCTTTCATAAAGCAGATTAAAGACTGTGCATCCATTGTCATATGATCTGCCAGAAAATAGATTCCATTATATCCATCCGGCATCTGGATCATGACAATGCGGTTCATCGGAGAGTCATCTCTCTTAAAAGGAATGGCTGTCCATTCGCGCATCGTTTTTTCTGCTTCTTCCATTGTTCCATGAGAAAAATCTACAAATTCAATATCTCTTTCTTCTTTTGCTACAACGTACTGATAATATGTGCCTTCTTTGTCATGAGCAAAGCGAAGACGCATGGATTCACAACGCTCGTATGCTTTGTAGATACATTCTTTAAGAAGGGAAAAATCTAATTCCACGCCGATAGTAAGGCTGGTTCCGATATTTAATACCTCTTTTTTAGGACAAAAATTCTGATAATACAGATGAAATTTCTGAGCTACGGTTAAAGGATAAACAGGATATCCATGTCTTTTTCTCATCATTTTATGATACCTCCTATAAATGTATCTAAAGCCTGCTCATAAGATGCTGTATCTTTATAATAACTTTCAGCGTGAGCAGCTCCTTTTATAATTAACTTGGTTTTTGGTGATGTACAGTTTTCGTAGATTTCTTCACACATACTATTAGGAACAAAAGTATCTGCATCACCGTGAATAAAGAGAATTGGAACTTTTGCATTTTGTACTTCTCGACTGGCGTTGCATTCATCAAGTCCGTATCCAGCTTTTTTTCTATTAATAAGATCAGATAACTGAATCATTGGAAAAGCAGGAAGATGGTACATGGAGTGGAGAACATGGGTGAAAACTTCTTTTGGAGACGTAAAGGCGCAGTCAGATATAATACCTTTTACCTGTACCGGAAGATCAAGGCTGCTTGTCATCAAAACAGTAGCTCCTCCCATGGATGTTCCATGAAGAAGAATTTGAACATCAGGGCCACATTGTTCGATCACCCATTGAATCCAACCCATTGCATCGTGACGGTCGAGACATCCGAAACCGATATAATCTCCTTCGCTTTTTCCGTGGGCGCGGGCATCTGCAAGCAGCATCCCATAACCGTTTCTTATGTAATAGTCAGAAACACCAATATAATCTTTTAGTCCTTCGCTGGTGTAACCATGGAAACAAATCACTACTTTTTTTTGATCTTTTTTTGGAAAGTACGTTGCGTGAAGTGTCAGACCATCGTTTGTTTTTTGATAGACATCTTCATGAGGCTGTGCCATCATAGACTCTTTTCTCTTTTGAATAAAGGGCATATATTGATTCCAGTCTGTTCCAGCCATTTTTGTAGTTCGTTCCACCTTTGCATTGGAACGTTTCATGGTTCGGCGATAAAAATATGCCGTACCGATCAATTCAGAAACAGCTAGGATTCCAAATAGAAGAGCTGTTCCTCCAATCCATTTTTCCATATATAAAAACTCCTGTTATTTTCTGCTGTCGATTAATTCTTTCAGCTTCAAGGCTTTATCAAAGTTTCCTTCTACCTTCATTTTCTGCATGGTAAAAGCTAACACTGGGTCTAACTTGTTATTTGCAATTTTCATAAAGGTTTCTGCTTTTGCAGTAAACATCGCATCGCGGTCAAAATATTCATAAGGCTCTACATAAAGTTTTCCTTCTTTCACTTCCACATAGAAAATGCCCTGTGCTTCGCCAACAATGTTAAACTGATAAGCCAGATGTTCTGTAATATGACTTACATCTGCTTCCATGAATTTTGATTTAATCTCTGCAAAAAATTCTGCGTATGTCATAAAAAGACCTCCATTTGTCATTTATTTGCTATTCGACCGTCAGTCGATTTTGTTCAAAAAGAATGTAACATGATTTCGACCGATGGTCAACTATATTTTTTCATAATTTTCTATCAAAAAATCGAGAATTTTCTGGTGATACTTTCTAATTGGAGTCTATATTATTCTGTGATATACTAATAAATATTTTTTATAAAAGAAAAATAATAAAGAGAGAATAGTTGTGGCTTTATACAGAAATGGTTTAATTTAGAAAAGGAAGTGAATATTGATATGCCATCTTTAGAAAAATATAATAAAATACTGGATGCTTTTCAGGAATTATTAGATAAGAAAAATATACAGACAATCTCAGTGAGCGAAATTGCGCAGACAGCCGGAATAGGAAAAGGAAGCATTTATTATTATTTTCCTTCAAAAGATGCAATTTTGGAAGCTTTAGTAGAAAGAAATTATGAAAAACCATTAGAGACAGCAAAACATTTAGCGTCTCAGACAGAAATTTCTCCTTTTACCAGAATGGCTATGATTTTTCAAGCCTGCCGTAATTCAAGAGAGGCGTTCCAAAATCAAAACTCTGTGCAAAAACCGGAAAAAGCTCAGGCAGAGACTTTTCTTCATCATCAGTATTTAAAATATCTGATCGGAGAGTTAAAACCAGTGTTGACTCAAATTATTCAGCAGGGTATTGATAATGGAGATATTCGTTTTGCATATCCGGCGGCTTTAGCTGAAATTGTATTAATTGTGCTTTCTGTTAAGCTGGATAATACATTAGTACCTTCTACCCATGAGGAAATTGGCGATACGATACGCGGTTTGATTGCATTGCTTGAAAAGGGAACAGAAAATCCAGTTGGATCATTAAATTTTTTAAATCTCTGATAAAGAGATGGATTTTAAGATAAAATAGATTTGTTCAAAACAATTTTTGAAATTTAAAAAGGACAGAACCCAACGAAGGGAGGCGAAAAGATGGATTATCTGCGCTGTGTGGTAGAGAGAATTACATATCAAAATGCAGAAAATGGATATACGGTATTAAAGTGCGCTGCAAAAAATTACAAAGATCTTGTGACGGTTGTTGGAACGATGCCAGATACCCATGTTGGGTCTGTTTTGTCTCTGGAAGGAATGTGGAAGATGGATTCCAGATATGGAAGGCAGTTTTCCGTAGAAAAATTTGAGGAGACACTTCCAGCTACCGTCTATGGGATTGAAAAATATTTAGGCTCTGGTTTAATCAAGGGAGTTGGTCCAAAGTTTGCAAAGCGAATTGTGGCAAAATTTGGAAAGGATACCTTAGATATTATTGAAGAAAATCCAGATGCTCTCATAGAAGTAGAGGGGATTGGAAAAGTTCGTGTAGAACGGATCAAACATAGTTGGCAGGAACAAAAAGAGATCAAAAATATTATGTTGTTTTTGCAGAGTCATGAAGTCAGCACATCACACGCCACAAAGATCTTTAAGACGTATGGAAATAAAAGTATTCAGATTGTTCAGGAGAATCCATATCGTCTGGCAGATGATATCTGGGGAATTGGATTTAAGACAGCCGATCAGATTGCTGAAAAATTAGGATTTGAAAAGGATCGTTTTATCCGCTTGCGAAGCGGAATTTTATATGCGCTAAATAAGCTTTCGGAGGATGGTCATTGTTTTGCTGTGAGAGAACAGTTGATTCAGAAAGCAAAAGAGCTGTTGGAGATTGATATTCCAGAATTAGAAATCACACTGGATGAAATGATGCGGACAGGAGATGTAATCCGATATGAGGAGGCAATCTATTTGCCGCCTTTTTATTATTCAGAGACAGGATGCGCAAAGCGACTGCTTCGGTTGATGGAAGAAAAAAAGAAGACAGAGGCAAATACAGAAAAAATCGTACAGACAGTGATTCAAAATTCAGAGATTTTTTATGATGAGATCCAGACAGAGGCCATTCGTACGGCCGTGATTTCTAAGGTAATGATTTTAACGGGCGGACCGGGAACAGGAAAAACGACAACAACAATGGGGATGATCTGTGCGCTTAAAAGGATGGGATACCATATTTTGCTGGCAGCGCCGACAGGAAGAGCAGCAAAAAGAATGTCAGAGACGACTGGTATGGAGGCAAAAACGATTCATCGTCTGTTAGAGTATAAGATGCCAGACGGATATCAGAGAAATGAGGAACATCCGCTAGACGGCGATGTCTTGATTTTGGATGAGTGTTCCATGGTGGATGTTATTCTGATGTATAATCTGTTAAAAGCGATACCGCAGAAAATGTCTTTGATTTTAGTAGGAGACACGGATCAGCTTCCGAGTGTAGGAGCTGGAAATGTGTTAAAAGATCTGATTGCCTCTGGGATCATTCCAGTGATTCGACTGACTAGAATTTTTCGGCAGGCACAGGGAAGCAGAATTATTATGAATGCGCATAGGATTAATCGAGGAGAAGCGATTGATACAAGAGGCGGAAAAGATGCTGATTTTTTCTTCGCACAGAAAGAGACGAATGAGGAAGTAGTGGACACCCTTGTGAGATACTGCACAAAAAATCTTCCGAATTATTATCACGCAGATGCCTTTCGGGATATACAAGTGCTGACACCGATGCAGAGAGGAATATGTGGCGCTGCAAATTTGAATCAGCTTTTGCAAGAGGCGATGAATCCATGCAGTCTGTTTTTGAGAAGAGGCGGAACGCAGTATCGTCTTGGAGACAAAGTGATGCAGATTCGCAACAATTATGATAAAGAAGTATTTAATGGAGATATTGGAACGATTTCTAAGGTAGACATGGAAGAACAGGAATTGGCGGTCTGTTATGATGGCAGGGATGTGACGTATGATATCAGTGAGTTAGATGAATTGACGCTTGCCTATGCAGTCACGATTCATAAGTCGCAGGGAAGTGAATATCCGATTGTTGTGATGCCATTTACGATGAGTCATTTTATTATGCTGCAAAGAAATCTACTTTATACGGGAGTGACAAGGGCAAAGAAAATTTTAGTTTTGATCGGGGAAAAGAAAGCCGTCTATTATGCGATCAGAAACGAAAAAACAACGAGCAGAAATACGAAACTGGCGGAATATCTGGCAAAAAATAAGAAGTTTGAAGAAGTTTTGGAAGACAATTTTTAAAATTATTTTGGGAAAAAGAAATGAGTTCTCGGCGATTGGTCTTGATAAGACAAAAAAAGAGAATCAAGTCAATAAAATGCAGAGGAAACGGCAAAAAAAAGCATGGCAAGATCAAGAATTTTAAAATGATGAATGGAAATAATGATGATATAATAAAATTATCAAAAAATAAAGCGGATAATAGATGAAAATACAGAAAAGGAGGGATCTGGATTTTCATTTAAAGATATCCGTGATTTTGAAAATTCGTGATCTTATGGAGGTAGAAGTATGAAAAGAAGTATAAAAAAACTGTTATGCGCAGCAACAGCTTTGATGATGATTCCTTCTATGCCAGCGTTTGCCAGCGGACTGATTGCTGAAAATCCGGCGGCAGCAAAAACTCAGCCAGTCGTTGAAGTAGAAGGCGGAAAGCTGATCGGTTTTACACGCGACGATACATACTGTTTCTGGGGTGTGGATTATGCCTATGCAGATCGTTTTGAACAGCCTCAGAAAGTAGAACCTTGGGAGGGATATCAGTTTGCACAGAGCTATGGAACAATCTCTTATATCCCAGACCAGACGGCAGTTGGGGCAGATGAGTTTGTATGGCCTCATCGCTATTGGACACAGAGTGATCACTGCCAGAATCTGAATATTTGGACACAGACTCTTGATACGGAAGCAAAGAAACCAGTTATTGTATTTTTCCATGGCGGCGGACATACAAATGGATCTTCGATAGAATCTACTGCTTATGATGGACAGGCTCTGTCTGAATATGGAGATGTCGTTGTTGTCACAGTGAACCATCGTCTGAATGCAATCGGCTATCTTGACCTGTCTTCCTTTGGTGGAAAATATGAAGGAAGCGGTAATGCCGGCGCGGCAGATTTAGCTGCTTCTTTGCAGTGGATTCATGATAATATTGCTCAGTTTGGCGGAGATCCAGAAAACGTAACGATTTTTGGTCAGTCTGGCGGTGGAAGCAAGGTTGCTACTTTGATGCGTCAGCCAGCGGCAGAGGGATTGTTTGATGCGGCAGGTATGATTTCTGGTGGCGGTGTTACCATCTCTGATAACACAAATGCGAAGCTTTTGGGCGAGAAGACTGTAGAGATTCTGGGTCTGACAGCAGAAACGATTGATGAGATTCAGACAATCGACTATCGTACTTTACTGGAAGCTACTACAAAAGCACAGGAAGAGTTAAAAGCAGAAGATATCAATGTAAGATGGGGTCCGACAGCTGACGGCGTTGTTGTGATGGATGAGTTTGTCACAACCGATATTCCGGTGATTGTTTCTGGCGTATTTTCTGAGAGCACTGTTTCTTCCTATAAATTTGGCGATTTCCGTCATCATGAGTGGGATGAAGCAGAAACAAAGGAAAAATTGGAAGAGCGTTTTGGCGATAAGGCAGATGAACTTCTGGTTGAATTTAACAAGCTGTATCCAGAAATGGAAGATCGTGAGATGTATTTCTATAACAATACAATGAGCGGTAAATGGGACATTGCAGCAGCTCTGACAGAACTTGGAAATACTGTTTATCTCTATGAGTTTGATTATGAATCGCCTGTAAATGGCGGAATCACTGCTTTCCACTGCGAAGACCTTGCGTTTATTTTCCACAATCTGGATGAGCCGATGGTCAATATTGCTTATGGAGAAGATCCAGATGCTTACAAGGTACAGGATGCGATTTCTAACGCATTTGTTGCTCTGGCATATACAGGAACTCCAAGCACAGAGGAATTGCCATGGGATGCTTATGAGGCTGGCTCTCATACCTTAATGAAATTCAATGTGGAAAGCGGTTGTGTAGATCATGATACAACAGCTTACACAGAGATCTTAAATGCAGAATAAATTTCAGCAGTTTAAAAGTAATTTACAACAGTCAAAATAAAATATAGCAGTACAGCCCTCCTGTACGCAGAAAAATAATTTTTGATTGATACGGATTGTACGGGGATAAAAATGAGAGAAGCGTTCTTGAAACAGGGATGAAAAATCTCTGAGAAGAAGAACGCTTCTCTTTTGATTGTAAAAACTTATCGAATGCGTCGTAAAACCCCTAGCTTTAGCTATGGGGAGTGTCAAATATAGGAATGTGATTTGCATATATGCTCCCATAATGATATACTTCAAGATAAAAGGACTCTATATTAGGAGGGGGACGTATGGAGGAGATAAAAGTTGCGATCTGTGATGATGAGATTTTACTGCTTCCACAGTTAGCAGCTATGATTAGAAGATTTTTTTTAACCAATAATCTGGAGGTAAAACCAGATACCTTTTCATCTTCAGCGGAACTTCTTGCACGATTATACCGCTCAGAATGTTATGATGTCTATTTTTTAGATATTGACATTCCAGAACAGGACGGAATTACACTTGCTGAAAAGATAAAAGCAAAAAATCCAGAGTCTCTGATTGTGTTTGTATCGGCAAAAGAAGAGTTAGTCTATGATACTTTTCGTGTTCAGCCCCTTGCATTTGTTCGGAAATCTTGTTTTTCAAAAGATATCAAAAAAGCAATGGAAACGGTGATGAAGCATTTAAAGAAACCAGCAGATACGGAAATCACTTTTTATGATGAATTAGGACATCCGATTCTTTTAAATATAAATCGTATCACATATGTGGAGGCGAAAGAAAAATATCAGGATATAGTCAGCATCGACAGCCATCAGATGATCCGCTGCGCGATCAGCGATCTGGAAAATACATTAGAACCGTACCGTTTTATTCGGATTCACAGAGGATATCTTGTAAATTTTCAATATATCTACCGTATCGATACAAATCACATTATTCTGGATGACGGTCAAAAATTGCCTTTAAGCAGACATAGAAAAAAAGAAGTACAGCGTCTGTTCCTTGAATATGCGCGGACAAAGAAAAATTTTTAGTTTTTTTCGATGAAAGAAAACGTTTTTTTATAATAAAAATGTCCATGCAGAAGAAAAAGGGCGCAGGAAGATTTCAATGAGGAAAAATTTATGCAGAACTATCGTATTTTTTCAATGCCGGAAGGAATCCTACTCAATACAATCGGTCAGTTTATAGATGGGTATCTTTTTGTATATCTGATCAATGGGTTTTTTCACCCTAAAAAAGGGAGTGTAGTTCCACGCAGTCAAACGGTCGTCATGACTATTTTAATTGCTGGAGTTTTATTTTTGGCAGATTTTTTTTCAGATAATAATTTCTATATTTATTATGCGGCAATCTTGCTTCTTCCTCTTGCATACAGTATGCTGTTTTTTAATGAGAGACTGCTTATTAAGATTATCATTTGTTCTATTTTTACAAGTTTAATTTTATCGTTTGAGAATCTGGTAATTCAGTTTCCATATACAGAATATATGAAAAGTTTGATTGCCACAAATCGGTTTTTTTATGTTTTTCGATTTTTTATTCAGCGAATAGGATTGAAAGCGCTGATGTTTTTCATCATAAAGAAACTGCTTTTATGGCCGAAAAAGTTAAACATCGAATTACCTACGCCTTGCTGGTTTTTGATTTTAACGATGTCTGTTTTTGGAAATTTACTGCTTGTGATTTTTAAGATTCCTCGTAAACTAGAAGGATATTCTGTAAAGCTGATTACATTAATATTTCTCGTCACATTGCCGATCTTTTTGCTTTTGCTTGTAAAATATCTTTGCATGACAGGAGAGAACAATCGAATTATCAGCGCTCAGATTTCGCAGGCTAAGATACAAAATCAATATTTGATCCAACAACTGGATATGGTGGAATCTTTAAGAAAATTCAGACATGATTATAAGGCTCATTTATTTTGTATGGATACACTGCTCGATGCAAAAAAATATGAAGAACTTCATCAGTATTTGCTTTCTCTTCACGAATATCAATATGAAGGGATTCATTTAAGGCGTTTTGTCGATGATGAGAGTTTGAATATTATTTTAAATCAGAAAGCAACGGTTGCTGAGAAGTATGGTATTCAATTTGAGACGGACATTGTATTTCCCAATCATGGAAAAATTGCAATCGGTGACTTGAACTCTCTGATTGTCAATTTGTGCGACAATGCGATTGAGGCGTGCGCTACTTTGCCGGATGCCAGAATCTTCCTTGACATCCATAAAGTGAAAGCATATCTGATGATTGAGATTTCAAATACATGTAAAAATAATGTACAAGAGACAAACCCAGAATTTCGTACGCATAAAAGCAATCCAGAACTCCATGGACTGGGGATTAAAATTATAAAAAGCATTACCGAAAAATACAATGGTCAATATCGGATATCAAGTACAGAAAATACATTTACAACAAATCTGATGCTGCTGGATGAGTGATCGATCCAGCAGTATTTTTAGCTAAAAAATAAAAATAGAACGATCCCGATATTTCGATATAAAAATCTGACAAACAGACAAAATCTGTACGAGGGAAACCCTGCTTTACAATAGGATATGGATAGAATATAATAAAAACAGTGGTGAGAATTTTTTTAACATATAATGTAGGAGGGAGAAAAATGAAAAGAAAAAGGAGTCGAAGAAGAATATCTATATTTTTTCTGGTACTCAGTTTACTAATGTTAAATACAAGAATATTGTATGCCGAGGAAATGATGGATAATGAGATGGAGCCTGAAACAATCGAGGCATACACATTGCCGATTGAGTCAAACAATACAAAAAACTGGCCTCAAGGTCCTAAAATTGAAGCGGAAGCTGCGATTGTCATGGAAGCAGAGACAGGGACGGTGTTGTATGCAAAAAATATAAAGGCAAAAGAGTATCCGGCAAGTATCACAAAACTGATGACTGTTTTAGTGGCGTTGGAAAATGGAAACTTAAACGATACCGTGACATTTTCACAGGAAGCCGTATACAGCATTGAACCAGGAAGCAGTCATCTAGGAATACGTCCAGATGAAAAATTAAGTCTGCGTCAGTCTTTATTCGGAATTATGCTGGCGTCAGCAAACGATATTTCAAACGGTGTTGCGGAGCATATCGGAGGAAGTATCGATCATTTTGTGGAGATGATGAACGAAAAAGCAGCTGAACTTGGCTGTATCAATACGCATTTTATGAATGCTCACGGTCTTCATGATGATAATCATTATGTATGTGCATACGATATGGCATTGATTGCAAAAGAAGTATATAAATATCCATCTTTCCGCACGATTGCAAAGACAGTGGAGTGCAGTTTTCCGCCTACAAACGTAGTGGATGAAACACGGTATTTTGTAAATCATCAAAAGATGCTGTACGATGAAGAGTTTAAATATGAAGGATGTGTGGGAGGAAAAACAGGTTTTACAGATCAGGCATTAAACACGCTGGTGACGTATGCAGACAGAGATGGGACTGTTTTAATCAGCGTCATTTTATACCTAAATGGCTCTTACAAGACATTTCAGGAATCAGCGCTTTTGCTTGACTATGGATTCAACAATTTTGAAAAGAAAACATTTCAGAATCAGAGTACAGACCAGACATTTTCTGCAGTCGCTAAGGCAACTACAGGCACGCAGACAGATCTTTTGGAAGGACTGAAAACAAAAGCGATTCAGATGGATGAGACATCAACGGTGATTGTGCCGAAGGGAATAGAACTGTCAAGTTTGAAACCGGAAGTGACGAAAAAGGAGGATGATACAGGGACATTGACATACCGCTATAACAACTGGCCAGTTGGAACTGTTGATTTAAGTTTTCATGAAGTACCTGAGACGGAAGCTCAGACAGTGGCTGTGATGCCGCAGACTCAGCAGACTGAGAACGAAAAAAAAGCTGAGAAACAAACGATTTTTCAAATGCTGAACAGGACAGTAGACAAAGCGGGAGAATTAGTAAAAAAGGCAGATGAGTATATTTTAAATCATAAAGAATTCTGTATTATAATCTGTGTTATTTTACTTTTAATCTTTATTCCGATGCTGATTTTGACTTACCGGCGTGCAAAAAAACTGCATAAGAGACAGAGAGAAATGGCATGGGAAAAGGAAGAAATCGCTCGGATTGAACGCGAGATCAATGAAAAATCAGCCGAAGAAGTAGAGATGGAACTGCGCAGAAACATGAGAAAGTCTAAGTACAAATATACAGAGGATGATGATCCAGACATCTATGATAGTACTGCCAAGATATACGACGTGCCAGTGGAAAATGACAGAGAGCAGGATTATGAGGAGGAATAAGAATGAATTGGGTGTCACCGATTAAAGATGAAGAGACATTGGAGCATTTCAAGCAAAAATTGCGAGAAGTGGATGACAAGTATTATATTATGTTTGAGATTGGAGTAGGAACGGGATTGCAGCTTCAGGAGATTCTGAAATTTAAAAATAAAGATATTCGTGGAAAATCCAGCATAGAAGCTTATATCGGATCAAAAAACGTAAAGAAAGTATTTGAAATTCCTGAAAAGCTGCAGCAGATCATTCTGAATTATACAGAAGGAAAAGACCCAGAAGATTATTTAATTATTGGTCATGCAAGTTCTAAATCTCCTCTTTCGAGAGAACAGGCATATCGCGTCTTTAAGAGTGTGGGAAAAGAAATAGGATTAAATTCAGTGGGCGCTCAGACCATGAGAAAGACATTTGCATGGAAATATTATAAGGCTACAAATGATATTTACTATTTGCAGAAACTGTTGAACCATGCTTCGCCGTCCATCACTTACCGCTATATAGGAGAAAGACCGGATGTGGATATCGTTCTGAAAAAGATGACTGCTGAAGAAAATGAAAGAAGCAGATATCTCTTATATAAGGATGGAAATGGAAAAAAGAGAATCCAGAAATTAAAAGAATTGCTCGATGAGATTGAGAAAGAGATGGATAATCCTACAAACAATGATGCGTATTATGGAAGAGTAGATTGTTTTTTGACAGAATGCGAGTCATTGGCTTCTAATTTCAAAAGTATAAATTAAGAAAAAGAAAAAGGCATTGTACAGAAAAAATTATCTGACAATGCCTTTTCCAGCTTGAAAAGCCAATTCTTATCAAAAAATTAATGAAACTTATGACTTACCATGTTCTCTTCTTTGTGCTTTAACTGTTTTTTCTCACGCATAATTCTCTGCATCTCTTTTACTTTAAAAGCTGTCTCCGGACTGACCTGTTTTAAGATTCTGATGCCCAAAATTTTTCCATCATCTGTTTTTTTAAATCTGATTTTGCCCTTGAGATATCCATGTTCTTTACAGCGGGCAATGCAGTAATAAGTTTTGGAAGGACCTACAAACCATGCAATTTCTTGAACGGCATTTTCCTGACAAAGATGACACGGAGTCGCTGTCAGGTTTTTATCCTGCATGGCTTCAAGACGGCTGTCGAACTGTTTGGAAATATATTTTGAATAAGTCTCATAGACGGCATAAATTTGTTCAGAATCTGTTGCAGGCGGCTGATAACAGTCTATGGAATAATTTTTAAAAATATCCTTTTTGCTGAGATGACGCATAACTTTTCCGGTATAGTAGGCATCGCAGAATGCGTCATGAAAAGGACGATCTTTTTGGATAAGAAGAAAATCCACAGCAAATTCTAAATTCCGGCGCGTTTTCCGATCTTCATAGACGATACTGAAAATTTTTTGAATATCGTAGAAGAAGAGGGGAAACGAAAAAGGAGATTTTATTTGATAATATTTTAAGTTCCTCTGCAGTTCTGTCAGATCGCACGGACCCCATGTACAGAAATAACAATGAGGACCGCACCATGAAAAGAAATCCTCTGCTACTTCTGGAAATGATCTTGCATTCTTATAATCATCATAATTAATCTGAAGAATTTCCTGAATTTTATAGTGCATTTCAGGATATAAAACAGGGCGGATACGTTCAAAAAACTGATCAATCATATTTAAATCTCGATCCAGTTTAACAGCACCGATTTGAATAATTTCAAAAGGAATTTGAGGATTTTCATATTCCTTTTTATCTGGAGACTGATTCCATTCCAGATCTAAAACAATATAATTCATATCATCACCCGCATAAGAGTATACACAGTTTTGACGAAAAAAACAAGGCACTTCGTCAATATGTCCATGAAATGGAAAAAGAAATGTACAAAATAACAGAAGAAAAAAGAAAAGGGGGTGTTTATAAGCAGAACGTACAAGGTTTATCTAAATATTTGTTTATTTGTGGTATAGCATAGCAGAAAAAATTCAATTATACTAAATTCATATTATGGTAACAGATCAATAATTTGCCTGCGGTATGGGCCAGAAAGTCAGACCAGCAGAGAATTTTAAAATTCGCTTTACTTTAATTAGGAGGAATATTATGGCAAGTTTATCACTGCAGCATATTAATAAGACATATCCAAATGGATTTGAGGCAGTTAAAGATTTTAATCTGGAAATAGAAGATAAAGAGTTTATTATTTTTGTAGGACCTTCAGGATGTGGAAAATCTACCACATTGCGTATGATTGCAGGACTGGAAGAAATTTCAGGCGGCACATTAAAAATTGATGACAAAGTAGTGAATGATGTAGAACCTAAGGATAGAGACATTGCAATGGTATTTCAGAATTATGCGCTGTATCCTCACATGACAGTATATGACAATATGGCATTTGGTTTGAAACTGAGAAAAGTTCCAAAAGATCAGATTGACAGACAAGTAAAAGAAGCGGCTAAAATTTTGGATTTGGAAAAACTTTTGGATCGCAAGCCAAAGGCATTATCCGGAGGACAGAGACAGCGTGTGGCTATGGGACGTGCGATTGTGCGTAATCCAAAAGTATTCTTAATGGACGAACCTTTGTCAAACTTGGATGCAAAACTGAGAGTTCAAATGCGTATCGAAATTTCTAAACTTCATCAGAGACTGGGCGCTACTATTATCTATGTAACACATGATCAGACAGAGGCTATGACGCTTGGAACGAGAATTGTTGTTATGAAAGACGGAGTTGTTCAGCAGGTAGATACACCTTTGAAACTGTACAATGAGCCATGCAATCTGTTTGTCGCTGGATTTATCGGATCTCCGCAGATGAACTTTATGGATGCAAAGGCTGTTGTAAAAGGAAATGATGTAGAATTACAGATAGGAGCTTATTCTATCAAACTGCCGCCAGCAAAGGCCAAAAAAGTGATTGAAGGAGGATACGCAGGAAAAACAGTCGTATTAGGTATCCGTCCAGAAGATGTACATGATTCACAGATGTACATTGAAGCTTCTCCAAACAGTGTAATTGAAGCGACAATCAAAGTATATGAGCTGCTTGGCGCAGAAGTATATCTGTATTTTGATGTAGAAGGTTTCCCAATGACAGCGAGAGTAGATTCACGCACAACAGCAAGAACAGGCGACCGTGTGAAATTTGCTATGGATGTTGAAAAAATTCATATATTTGATAAAGAAACAGAACAATGTATTACAAATTAATGTGAGAACACATTTTTTTATCATATTTCAGCCAGAAAACGGCATATGTCGGAGATAATCTATATATTTTTACTGAAATACTATTAAATCAATAAAACATATGCTATAATAAAAACATTAGGAAATTGATTCCTAAATTTATGGATGACAGAAAAAACCAGGAATAAGAAAAATAGAAAGATACAATGCGAAAACTAAGAAAGAAGAGGAAGTGAACAGATGATTTCTAGTCAGGTTTTACAGACAGCAATGGATGAGTTGCGGGCAATCACAAGGATAGACTTATGTGTTATGGATCTGGAAGGAAAAACGATTGCTGCGACTTTTTCTGATATGGATATAGCGGAAGATACGGTTCGTGCTTTTGCGGATTCCATGGCGGACAGTCAGGTGATTCAAGGATACCATTTCTTTAAAGTGTTTGATGATCGGACAATGGAATATATTCTGATTGCTAGAGGATCTGGTGAAGATGTATATATGATTGGAAAAGTAGCAGTCAGCGAGATTCAAAATTTGATTATTGCTTATAAAGAAAGATTTGACAAAAATAATTTTATTCAAAATCTTCTGCTCGATAATCTGTTGCTTGTAGATATTTATAATCGTGCAAAAAAACTGCATATAGATGTGGAAGCACGCCGCATTGTTTTTATTATCGAGACGAAACATGAGAAAGATAATCTGGCGCTGGAAACTATCAAGAGTTTATTTGCGATGAAGACAAAAGATTTTATCACAGCGGTAGATGAAAGAAATATCATTCTTGTGAAAGAATTAAAAGAAAATGAAGATTATCCGGAGATGGAAGAGACAGCAAAAGTGATGCTGGATATGCTCAATACAGAAGCTATGTCAAGCGTACGCATTTCTTATGGAACGATTGTCAATGAAATCAAACAGGTTTCAAAATCATATAAAGAGGCTCAGATGGCTCTGGATGTGGGGAAAATTTTTTATACAGAGAAAAATATTATCGCATACAACACGCTGGGAATTGGGCGTTTGATCTATCAGCTTCCAATTCCTCTTTGCAAGATGTTTATGCAGGAAATTTTCGGGGAACGTATGCCAGATACCTTTGATGAAGAGACATTGGTGACGATCAATAAATTTTTTGACAATAATCTAAATGTTTCAGAGACATCAAGACAGTTGTATATTCATCGCAATACGTTGGTATATCGTCTGGAAAAACTTCAGAAAAGTACAGGACTCGACATCAGAGTGTTTGATGATGCGCTGACTTTTAAGATTGCTTTGATGGTAGTAAATTACATGAAATATATGGAAGAACAATAAAATCAAAATCAGGAGGAAAAAAATATGGTTAAGTTATATGATAGTGGCGTTTATCTGTTGAATGGAACAGAGATTGTAGAAGATCATCAGGATGCAGCGGCAGTTTTACACAGCAAACTAGGAGACGCTGTTCCAACAAAGGAAGAAGCAAAGAAAAATACAATCGCTTATCGTATTTTGAAGGATCACAATACTTCAGGAAATATGGAAAAACTTCAGATTAAATTTGATAAGCTGACCTCTCATGATATTACTTTTGTAGGAATTATTCAGACAGCCAGAGCATCAGGATTGGAAAAATTCCCAGTTCCTTACGTTTTGACAAACTGTCATAACAGTTTATGCGCAGTTGGCGGTACGATCAATGAAGATGATCATATGTTTGGACTGACTTGTGCAAAAAAATATGGCGGTATGTATGTTCCACCTCATCAGGCAGTTATTCATCAATTTGCAAGAGAGATGCTTGCCGGCGGCGGAAAAATGATTCTGGGTTCTGACTCTCATACAAGATACGGAGCGCTCGGCACAATGGCGATGGGAGAAGGAGGTCCAGAACTTGTAAAACAGTTGCTCTCCAAGACATATGATATCAATATGCCGGAAGTAGTTGCCGTATATCTGGATGGCGCTCCAATTCCGGGAGTAGGTCCTCAGGACGTAGCTTTGGCAATCATTGGCGCTGTCTTTGCAAATGGATACGTCAATAATAAAGTGATGGAATTTGTAGGACCAGGAGTGAAAAATTTAAGCGCAGATTTCAGAATCGGCATTGATGTTATGACAACAGAGACAACGTGTCTTTCTTCTATCTGGGAGACTGATGATACGATCAAAGAATTTTATGAGATCCATGGAAGAAGCGAAGACTATGCGCAATTAAAACCAGGCGCAGTATCTTATTATGCTGGAATGGTATATGTAGATTTAAGCAAGGTAAGACCTATGATCGCTATGCCGTTCCATCCAAGCAACACGTACACGATTGAAGAATTAAACAGCAATCTGATGGATATTCTGGATGATGTAGAAAAAAGAGCGCTTGTCAGTCTGGACGGCGCAGTTGATTTTACATTAAAAGATAAAGTGCGAAATGGAAAACTGTATGTAGATCAGGGTATCATTGCAGGATGTGCCGGCGGTGGATTTGAAAATATCTGTGATGCCGCTGATATCTTAAAAGGAGCTAGCATAGGAGCTGACGAGTTCACATTGAGCATCTATCCGGCAAGTACACCAATTTATATGGAACTGGCAAAAAATGGAAGATTGGCAGATTTGATGGCAACAGGCGCGATTGTGAAGACAGCATTTTGTGGTCCATGCTTTGGAGCAGGCGATACACCGGCAAATAATGCGTTTAGTATTCGTCATTCTACAAGAAACTTCCCGAACAGAGAAGGCTCAAAACTTCAGAGCGGTCAGATTGCATCAGTAGCATTGATGGATGCACGTTCTATCGCAGCGACAGCGGCAAACAAAGGATATTTGACAGCAGCTACAGATATGGATGCAAATTATACAAAACCGAAATATTTCTTTGACAAGACCATTTATCAGAATCGTGTGTTTGACAGCAAGGGAGTGGCAGATCCGAATGTAGAGATTAAATTTGGACCAAATATCAAAGACTGGCCGGCAATGTCTGCTCTGACAGATCATCTGATCCTGAAAGTAGTTTCTGAGATTCACGATCCTGTCACAACGACAGATGAGCTGATTCCTTCAGGAGAAACTTCTTCTTATCGCTCGAACCCGATTGGTCTGGCAGAATTTACATTATCCAGAAAAGATCCAGCGTATGTAGGTCGTGCAAAAGAAGTGCAGAAAGCGGAAAAAGCAAGAGTAGCCGGTGAAGATCCAAGAAACGAACTGGAAGAATTATCATCTGTGATGAATACAGTAAAAACAGTATGCCAGAATGCAGACTTTAACAATACTGGAATCGGAAGTACAATTTTTGCAGTAAAACCTGGAGACGGATCTGCGCGTGAACAAGCTGCTTCCTGCCAGAAAGTATTGGGAGGATGGGCAAATATTGCAAATAGCTATGCCACAAAGAGATATCGCTCCAATCTGATCAACTGGGGAATGCTTCCATTCTTAATTGAAGAGGGAGAGCTTCCATTTAAGAACGGAGATTATTTATTTGTTCCTGATATCTGCAAAGCAATTAAAGAAAAACAGACAGAGATCAAAGCGTATGTAATTGGAGAAGAGGCAAAAGAATTTACTCTGAAGATGGGAGAATTGACAGAAGATGAGAGAACGATCATTCTGAAAGGATGTCTGATCAATTACTATAGAGGATAGTGGAATCTTTGATAACAGCATAGAGAAAGATAAAACGCCTGGATTTTTCAGATGAGAAATCTGGGCGTTTTTGCTAAATTTTCAAAAAATATGAAATAATTCAAAAAAAATAACAGTTTTTTAGACAAATAGAAAAATAATATTGAAAAATAAAAGAAAAATATTGAAAAAAGTGTTGACAAAAGAAGAAGTAAGTGGTAATATACAGATATAACAAAAACAATATTTCAAAAAGTAATTAAGTGACGAGAAAGCTTAATGAACCGAACAAGAAAAATTGTTTTTATCGATCTCTTAAAAAGATTTGAGAGAAAAAAGAAAGGAATGGAGGTTGAATCCAATGGACATGACATCTCATTACACAATTCAATATGGATGTGGTATGATAAATATTTCCTGCGAACAGACCTTTATCTCAATGAAATAAAAAAGACCAGAGTAAATTATGATAAAAAAAATAATCAGAGAAGAAATCGTGCTGGATTAGAGATAAAGTAAATTTTATCACCATATTGAAGAACTTACCACAGGAAAAGTTCAAAGAATTTTAATTGAAGTACAAGAAAACGGAAATTAAAAATATGAGTAGATTATATAATGATTGAAAATCCAATATGGAAATGAAATATTTGATTGAGAGAAATTATATAGTGGAAAATATGAAAGATAAATATTTACGAAGAATACTATCATTCGCTTTGAAAAGTTATATATTTGAGAAAACGTGATTCGAAAATATATTTATATAAATCAATGCAGGAAATAAGAAAAGAAAAATGCCTCTGATTATATCTTAAAATAAAATTGAATAATAGATTTAGGATACTTAAGATAATTTTATATATAATCCTTAAGAAAAATCCTATAAAAATACATAAGATAAAATGGCAGCCATTATAAGAAATTATAATGGCTGTTTTTTTGCTGTTAATAGCCAGAAAAGTTCAGGTAAAATCTTACATATCTTTTTTGTGATCTTATTTTGACAAGGAATAGTAGGTATGGTACACTAATTCTATATTTGGACAAAGATCAAAGAAATAATTCGTTCGATTTAGGATAAATAGATTCCCGTTTTTAGAGAAACAACTTTTTAGAGAAAGAACAAAAGCATACAGGGGAATAAAATAAGCCAGATAACAGATGGGATAATAAGAGGTGGATAACGTTGGATAAATATGAATACAATGTCAAACTGGAAGAAATCAACCAGTTAGTAAATGAAGAAAATTATGAAGAGGCTGCCAGAGTTGCCGATACAATAGAATGGAAACGAGTCAGAAATGTAAGAACATTGTGCATGGTCAGTGAAATCTATGAAGCAGATGGAAGATTAGAAGACAGTAAAGAGATTTTACTGAGAGCATACAGACGCTCTCCAAATGTGAGAGCAATCTTATACCGTCTGGTAGAGATCTGTGTAAAGATGAAAGAATTTGACGATGCAGTAGAATTTTATACACAGTATGTGCAGAGCGCGCCAAATGATAACAGTCGATATATTTTAAAATATAAGATTTATAAAGGCAGAGGTTCTTCTCTGGAAGATCAGATTAATATTCTGGAAGAATATAAAAATAAGGAATATACAGAGAAATGGGCATATGAGCTGGCAAAGTTATATCAAAGAGCAGATATGCCGGAAAAATGTGTGGAAGCGTGCGATGATTTGGCGCTGTGGTTTCACAATGGAAAATATGTGATCAAAGCCTTAGAACTGAAAAAAAATTATGCAGAATTGACACCGGAGCAGCAGCATGTCTATGATCAGAGAAACAATATGCAGGAAGATGAGGAAGTAATCGAAGAAGCCTTGTTAAGAGAACAGCGTGAGAAGGAAGAACTTCCAAAACTGGAAAAAGAGATCGTAAAAAAAGTGACAGGACAAAATTTAGCTGACAATATTATTGCTGCAACGGAAAAAGAGATTGCAGAAACAGTAATGCAGCATCATACGACAGAACAGAAGAGTTCAGAGACAGAAAATATAGAAGAACAAGAAGAACCAGAAATTCCAAACACAATGGAAGATGTTCAGGATTGGGATATGCTTCAGAAGAGCGCAAAACTGCACACGGAGACGGTCAATAAAGTGTTGGAAGATGCCGCAAAGAGGGAACAGGAAGAAAGAGAACGATTTGCGAGACGTTTTAATACAGCACAGCTTCAGGAAGAATTGGCGAAAAGTATGCGTCAGATTGTGGCAGGCATCGGACGAAAACAGGAAGATCTTGTAGAAAGCAGAAATATTGTGCAGCCGTCTGAAAAGCCAGTTATGCCGCAGGAAGAAACCGTTGTGATGTCAGAGGAGCAGAAACAAAAAGCAGCATCTATTGATGACATTTTAACTTCATTTGGAAGTGAGGAGACGGCGGCTGTACAGGAGGAAGAGGAAGAAAAGAAAGAAACAGATTTCTCTTCCCACGAGGAGACGATCAAAGAGCCAGTTGTTTCTGAAGAAGTTGAAGAAGTGACAGAAGAAGAGAAAAAACCTTTTGTTAAAATCACCAAAGAAAGCGAGCCGGAAGAAGCGCAAGTTCAGGAGATAGAAGAAGAACCACAGGTTCAAAAGAAAACGAGCGTAAGAGATGTGACAGAAAAATTTGAGCCAGTGCGCAGAGAAAGCATTCTGATAAGAGAAGAAGCAAAAGAAGAACCAAAACAGGAATTAAACGAAGAGATACAAAAAGAGATCAAACAGGAAGTAAAAGAAGAGCCGAAAAAAGAAACAGTTAAGACAGTTTCTAAGGTCAGTGAAGAAATTGATTTATCAGCTGCGATTGAGGCGGCAGCAGGCGTTTTAAATCTCAGACAGAGAGAGCCGGTACAGCAGACGAAACAGCCACAGAAAATGGCACAAAAAAATGAGACAGAACCTGTGCGTATTCAAAAAGCAGTACAACAGGAGACGACAGTAAAACAGGAAACAACGGCAAAACAGGAGAAAAAGGTTCAGCAGATATCGTCTTCAAAAATGGCTTCTGCTTCCAAAACTTCCAGAAGTACATCGACATCTCCTAAAAAACTGACTCAGATGCAGAGCTATTATTTTCCATTTTTCAGTCAGATTCCTCTGCTGAATGAGCAGATTGCTACCGCTTTGGAAAATGCGAAAAAGCTGGAGAATGACAAAACTTCCAGAAAAGGAAACATCATTATTTTAGGAAATCGTGGAAGCGGAAGAAGTACAATCGGTTTTGATATCGCAAAAGCATTAAGTGCGGAGAAGAATGTATCGGTTGTCAAAGTGGCAAAGATTTATGCGGCGGATTTGAATAAAAAGGATATTCCATCCACCATCGAAAAGATCGCAGGAGGAGTTCTGATTATTGAAGAAGCAGGGGACTTAAATGATACGGTAATCGAAACTTTGACAAAGGCAATGGATTTTAGAACGGATGGTCTTGTCATTATTTTGGAGGATGAACCGAAATATATCTCCGATATGCTGAAACATCATCCTGATTTTGCAGAAAAATTTAATTCTAAAATCGTGATTCCAATTTTTACAAATGAAGAACTTTTGCTTTTTGGAAAAATTTACGCATTAGATCATGATTATTGTATTGCCGAGGGAGCGGAAGAAGAATTGTATAATCGAATCCGTGAAGGGCAGACAGATCCGACACAGCCAAGCACCATTCAGAATGTGAAAAAGATTTTAGACGGCGCGATGAAAAAGGTGGAAAAAGGCGGTCTGAGAAAGATCAAAATGGGATTTTCAAAGAAAAGATATGATGAAGAGGACAGAATACTCTTATTTGATAAAGATTTTAGATAAGATCTGTATAGTGAAAAAAATACAGGTAAAACTACGAAGAAAAGTCTGATGAACGTTATGTGACAGAAGAAAAAAAGGTATGTGGTCAAGAATTGTACTGACCCCCAAAAGTTAGACTAAAATCTAACGATTGGAGGTCGGTATTTT
>CBCTVZ010000009.1:0-36857 GCA_965150505.1 uncultured Robinsoniella sp.
TCGTTGAAATTATCTTTGAAGCCAAAAATAAAACAGGCAAAAAAAATCCCCGGTAACATACCAGGGATTTTTACTGCACATAACTTACGATCTTCTTAAAAATGAAAGATCATTCTTTAAGAATCATGAATTAATTAAATTTACGTTTACGAGCAGCTTCAGATTTTTTCTTACGTCTAACGCTTGGTTTTTCGTAATGTTCTCTCTTACGAATTTCCTGCTGAATACCAGCTTTTGCGCAGTTTCTTTTGAAACGGCGTAAAGCGCTATCTAAAGTCTCGTTATCTTTTACGATTACATTTGACATAGTCTCACACCTAACCTCCCTCCAGTTGTAGATTGTGCAAACACAACTGTATGGGTATTTTTATTGCACTAATCAATATTATAACAGATTTTTTCTATTCGTCAATAGCTTTCCATAAATTTCTATGATTTTCTTTCAAAAATTTACTGAATCTGGCTCTCTGCAATCTCTTTTGCTTTGGCAAGCGCCGCATCTACACCGTCTGGATTTTTACCTCCAGCCTGTGCCATATTTGGTCGTCCGCCACCGCCGCCGCCTACTAAAGCTGCAATTCCTTTGATTAGATTTCCGGCATGTGCGCCTTTCTTCATCGCATCATCTGTTGCCATTGCAAGCAAGCTTACTTTTCCATCTTTTACAGATGCAAGAACAACAATTCCGCTTCCCAGTTTTTCTTTTAACTGGTCTCCCAGATCTCTCAGTCCATACATATCTATATCCTGCATTTTTGCGGCAAGAATTTTCACGCCTTTGACCTCTACTACCTGATCCATCACATCGCCCAGAGCATCTTTTGCCAGTTTACTCTTTAAGGATTCATTTTCGCTCTGCACTGCCTTTAATTCTGCCATCAGATGATGCAGTTTTTCCAGCAGATTTGCCGGTGTTGCTTTTACAACTTTTGCTGCCTCTGCAAGTTCTGTCTCTGCTTCTTTATAGTATGCAAAAACGCCTTTGCCTGTCAATGCCTCAATACGACGCACACCTGCTGCAATTCCTGCTTCAGATACAATTTTGAATGTTGTGATAACGCCAGTATTTTCTACATGTGTTCCACCGCACAGTTCTTTTGAGAAATCTCCCATTGAAACAACGCGAACATCATTTTCATATTTTTCTCCAAACAGAGCCATTGCGCCTGTCTTTTTGGCCTCTTCCAGTTTCATAACCTGTGTGCAGACAGGAAGATTTTTTGCAATTTCCTCATTGACAATCGCTTCTGTTCGTTCAATCTCTTCCGGTGTCATTGCCTGGAAATGAGCAAAGTCAAAACGCAGTCTGTCTGGTGTCACAAGAGAACCTTTCTGTTCTACATGAGATCCCAACACTTCTTTCAATGCTTTTTGAAGAAGATGTGTTGCACTGTGATTTTTGCAAGTGTCTCTTCTCTTCTGCTCATCAACAGATAACGTAACTTCATCGCCTGCTTTGATCATACCTTTTTCCATGTATCCAACATGGCCAATCTTACCGCCTAAAAGTTTAATTGTATCTTCAACGACAAATTTTCCTTCTGCTGTGAAAATTACGCCTGTGTCGCCCTGCTGACCTCCCATAGTTGCATAAAATGGAGTCTGCTCTACAAAAATCGTTCCTCTTTCTCCATCAGCCAATGCTTCTGTCAGTTCTGTCTCTGTTGTCAAAACCGTTACCTTTGAAGTGTGTGTTAAACGATCATATCCCACAAACTCACTTGTCACAGTTGCTGCAATTTCATCGTAAACCGTTGCGTCAGCGCCCATGTAGTTTGTCACGCCTCTTGCTTTTCTGGCTTTTTCTCTTTGCTCTTCCATTTCAGCCTTAAATCCAGCCTCATCAATACTATATCCTTTTTCTTCCAAAATTTCTTTTGTCAGATCAAGCGGGAAGCCATATGTATCATATAAAGTAAACGCATTCTTTCCAGAGAGTTCTTTTACTCCATCTTTTGTCATCTGCGCTTCCATTTCACTCAGAATGCCAAGTCCCTGATCAATCGTCTTATTAAATTTATCTTCTTCCTGTGTCAGAACCTTAAAGATAAATTCTTTCTTTTCTTCCAGTTCTGGATATCCGTCTTTAGAACCTTCAATTACTGTTTTACTCAGTTCCGCCAAGAATTTTCCTTCAATACCAAGCAAACGTCCATGACGTGCGGCACGACGGATCAGACGGCGCAGTACATATCCTCTTCCTTCATTAGAAGGCATAATTCCATCAGAAATCATAAAGGTTGAAGAACGAATATGATCTGTAATCAAACGAATGGATACATCCTTTTCATGGCTGACTTTGTACTGTGTCTTTGCAAATTCACATACATGATTGCGCAGCGCTTCCAGTGTATCGATATCAAAAATAGAATCTACATCCTGAACAACCGTAGCAAGACGTTCCAATCCCATACCAGTATCAATGTTTTTCTGTTTCAAAGTTTCATAATGACCTTCTCCGTCATTTTCAAACTGAGTAAATACATTATTCCAGATTTCAATATAACGGTCGCACTCACAGCCAACGGTACATCCTGGTTTTCCACATCCATATTTTTCACCGCGGTCATAGTAGATTTCAGAACATGGACCGCAAGGACCAGCGCCATGCTCCCAGAAATTATCTGCCTTTCCAAAACGGAAGATTTTTTCAGCCGGAACTCCAATTTCTTTATTCCAGATTTCAAAAGCTTCATCGTCTTCTAAATATACAGATGGATACAAACGATCAGGATCCATTCCTACAACCTGAGTTAAAAATTCCCATGACCATGCAATCGCTTCATGTTTAAAATAATCTCCAAAGGAGAAATTTCCAAGCATCTCAAAAAATGTGCCATGACGTGCTGTCTTTCCAATATTTTCAATATCGCCGGTACGGATACATTTCTGACATGTCGCTACTCTTGTTCTCGGCGGCACTTCCGCTCCTGTAAAATATGGCTTTAATGGCGCCATACCCGCATTAATCAGTAATAAGCTTTTGTCATTGTGCGGTACAAGGGAAAAGCTTTTCATTACTAAATGTCCTTTGCTCTCAAAAAAGTCTAAAAACATCTGTCGTAATTCATTTACACCGTATTTTTTCACAACATTTCCTCCAAATAATCTATTAGTTTTTTTATATCTGTCTAGAAACTACGCCTTTTCACCGCATCCTCTGACAGCTATCTTTGATCTTTATGATGGAATCATCCGGCACGCATATACTGCATTCAGTATTGAAATGTCATCTACTGTCACGCCCATTCCGCCGCCTTTTGCATGAATGATCTTTCCATCTCCCATGTAGATTGCTACATGGCCAATATAAAATTGTGGTTTTCCTTCACCTTTTTTGATACGTTCCGATTCACTTTCTGACTCTGACTCCGATTCCGATTCGGACTCTGATTCTGACTCCGATTCTTTCTGGTCATGTTTTTTTTCGGTCTCAAGATCCGTCCAAGGTTTTTTCTCTGTCTCACGGTCTGTCGAAGATTCACTTTGCATCTCACTCTCGGACTCCGTCATCGACTCACTTTGAATTTCACTCTCAGACTCTGTTATCGACTCGCTTTGTGTCTCGCTTTCGGACTCTGTTGCAGACTCACTTTGTGTCTCACTCTCGGATTCCGTTACCGATTCGCTTGGCATCTCACTTTCGGATTCTGTTGCAGATTCTGTCTGTGTTTCTGTTTCTGAAGGAACTGGCGCTTCTGTCTCAGTTGAAAGTTCTGTCAGAGGCTCTGTCATTGACTCTTCCTGATATTCGGTCATCCATTCGGACTCAGGAAGCGTTTCTGGCGCTTCGCTGACAGGAAGCATCTGACTTTCTAAGACATTTTCTCCTGTCATAGAAACAGCCGTCTTATCAAGGCTGACGCTTGCCTGAGCAGTAATTCCCATTGACGTAAGTACTTTCTGAATATCTTCCTGTGTTGGACTGGCATATGGATATTTGTCATCGTACTGACCTGTCACAGGATTTGGCATCGCTGTCACATAAAAGAGCAGATCTCCTGGTTTTAAATCACTCATGGATACAGGAGTACCCACAGCACATTGAGAAGCTGCGGTTCGCGGCAACCCATATCCAAAATGTGCATAGACTCCCTGCGTGAAACCAGAACAATCTACGCCGCCTGTCAGATCGGTACCGCCCCAGACATATGGCGTATTTAAAAATCTTTTCGCATATGCTACGATTTTTTCTCCAAGTTCCACTTCTTTTTCTTCAAAGTCCACATCAAACTGCGTCTCTCTGCCATCTACATACCACACAGAATCATCCAGAATGGATTGTATCTGGGCTGTCTTGGCATCAATAAATTCTTCTACTTTATAGATGCCTTCCGGTAATTCCGCTCCAACTGTACGCTCAGCGCTCTGATATGCCTGTACACTTTCTTCTTTCTCTACTTCTACATAAAGACTGTCTGATAAAAGTGCATAACGCCCTGCATTTTTTTCAAATTCTATATCATCGGCACGAACATACCCTGATATATGATCTTTTTTTACAAGGACCCAGAAATTTTTCTCTTGGTCCAGTTCGGTATATAATGTTGTTTTTCCGTAGGAAAGAATCTCGTTTTTTTCAAGCTGTGCAATCGGCTCTTCTCCTGGTTTTCTATACATGGTACATCCGTTTTCAGCACTTACGATTGCCATGCGCATCGTAGGAGCATAATCTTTTGATGATGCCTCTGCCTGTTGCTGATAACCGCTATAAAAGTGCATTGTTCCTGCTGCTGCGACACAGCATAAAAAAACTGCTAAACTCTTTATCCTAATCTTTCTATACATTCTTGCTTTTTGCATCCTTTCTGTCTCGCAGCATCTTTCCCACTTTAATGCCGCCTAAAGCAACTGCTGCAATACAGATCATTTCAATCGCTGTCTGTATAAAAACTCCCAGAAATTCCATAAAATACCTCCTTTTTTATTCTGCCTTAATCTGATGATATCCTTTCTTTCCCTTTTTAATCAATAATACTCCATCCTCATTTAAATCAGCAGTTGTAAACTTCTTGTCAAACTCTGTAATTTTTGTATCATTTACTGTGATACCGCCCTGTGTGATTAATCTTCTTCCCTCAGAGCGTGTTTTTGCAAGCTTCGTATCAACCAGAAGAGTAATCAGATCTTTTCCTTCATCCATTTCTTCTTTTTTATAAGTTGTTGTCGGAATATTCGCTGATTTTCCGCCTTCTGCAAACAATGCTCTTGCTGCTTCCTGTGCTTTTACTGCTTCTTCTTCTCCATGAACAATTTTTGTGATTTCATATGCGAGAACTTCTTTTGCTTTATTAATTTCTGCGCCTTCCAACGCTCCTAATCTTCTAACCTCTTCCATTGGAAGGAATGTTAAAAGTGCAAGACATTCTTCTACTTTTACATCTTCAATATTTCTCCAGTACTGGTAAAACTCATATGGTGATGTTTTTTCAGGATCCAGCCATACAGCTCCCTTCATCGTCTTGCCCATTTTAATTCCCTCACTCGTTGTGAGCAGTTTAAATGTCAAACCATATGCTGGTTTCTGTTCTTTTCTTCGGATCAGATCGACACCGCCTAAGATATTAGACCACTGATCGTTTCCTCCCATCTCCAGTGTACATCCATACATCTGATTCAATTTCAGGAAATCATAAGACTGCATCAACATATAGTTAAATTCAAAGAATGTCAGTCCTTTTTCCATTCTCTGTTTGTAGCATTCTGCACTGAGCATCTTATTAACAGAAAAATGAACACCGACTTCACGCAAAAACTCTACATAGTTCAGATCTAAAAGCCAATCTGCATTGTTTGCAATGATTGCTTTGTCATTGTCAAATTCAATAAATCTAGAAAGCTGTTTGTAAAAACATTCCGCGTTATGATTGATCGTCTCTCTTGTCATCATGGTACGCATATCTGATTTTCCGGAAGGGTCTCCAATCATTGTTGTTCCGCCCCCTAAAAGAGCAATCGGTCTATGTCCCGCTTTCTGCATATGCATCATTGCCATGATTGTCAAGAAATGTCCTGCTGTCAGGCTGTCCGCAGTTGCATCAAAACCGATGTAAAAGGTTACGCTCTCCTTTCCCAGCAGTTCTCTGATTTCTTCTTCATGAGTCGCCTGCTCAATAAATCCTCTTTCTTTTAAAATATCATATACATTTGTTGACATTTCTGTTTCCTCCTATTTCCCTGTTTTTTATTCTAACATACCGCTTTTTTCAGGTCAAGCGTACTGCTTCATAATTAATATAAAATAAAAAAATCCCATCCTTTTTATTAAAAAGGACGGGAATTATTCCGTGTTACCACCTTTATTCACAGACAATTCACACTGTCTGTCTCATGAAGTACCATCATACTCCTGCATAATAACGGTTGCAATCCGTCGCAGCCTACTTTAGTTTTCCATTTCGGTGCGAAGCTCAAAGAGGTATTCACAAAAAGAGCAGAACGTGCCTCTCATCAACCGGCTGCTTTCTGTTTTCTGCATTCTGATTGTTACTTGTTCTTATCATCGCTTTTTGCTGTTAGATGTTCTTATTATAGTCTTGCTTTTTCTATTTGTCAACCACTACATCCTCTATTAAATCAATTCCATCCGCCGCCGAGGTGGCAAGTTCATCACATCGTTCGTTTTGCGGATGACCATGATGCCCTTTTACCCAGATAAATGTAACCTCATGCGGTTCTTTTGCTTTTAAAAGCCGCTTCCACAAATCCACATTTTTTACAGGTTCATTTTTTCCTCGTTTCCATCCTTTTTTCAGCCATCCATCGATCCAACGCTGATTAAATGCGTCAACCAAATATTTTGAATCCGAATAAAGTTCTACCTGACATGGTCTGTTTAACGCTTCCAGCCCTACAATCGCCGCAAGCAGCTCCATTCGGTTATTTGTGGTCTTTTTATATCCTTGACTGTATTCCCTGATATGTTCTTTCCCTTTTGTATCCACATAGGTCAAAATTGTGCCATATCCTCCCGGTCCATCTGGATTGCCTCTTGCCGCGCCATCTGTATAAATTTGTACCAGCATAATTCCTCCCGTTTTTTAATCGTTTTCCAGCGTCCACTCTCCCGTTTTTAAAAATCTTTCTGCTGAAGTTTCCGCCGCTGAGATAATATTTTGATCATATCCCATAATACTAAGAAGTTTTATTGCATTTCGCGATGTAGCTCTTCCTGGATACAAAATATAATCAAACAGAATATCATTGTTTTTTACTTCTTCCTGAAAATGATAATTGTCATATTCCGTCTCAAGCATATGCGTCAGTTCTAGATCGTGCGTTGCTGCAAAGCAAATTACATCGTCTCTTGACAAGCTTTTCAAAATATGTGAAGAGGCGGCAATTCGTTCGACTGTATTCGTACCTCTTAAGACTTCGTCTACAAAACATAAGACAGGCATCTCTTCATCCAACACATCTAAAATCCGCTTTAATGCCTTAATTTCCACAATATAATAGCTCTCTTGTCCTACCAGATCGTCACGCAATGCCATGGAAGAATAGATACGGAAAAAACTGCTCTCATATCTTTGTGCCATACAAGTGTGTATTGTCTGTGCCAAAATTGCATTAATCGCCACTGTCTTTAAAAATGTTGATTTTCCAGAAGCATTTGATCCTGTTATCAACACGCCTCTTTCCACTTTGATCGAATTTTTGACCGGTTCTGAAATCATCGGATGATATCCTTCTTCCATAATCAAAAAACCTTTTTCACTTTTTCTTAATACCGGCGTCGTATACGTCGGCATCATCGCACGAAAAGAAGAAATTGCAGCCATACTTTCTAATAATCCAATCACATCTGTCATTTTTTCAAAATCATCCAGATGCGTTTTCAATTCTTTCACAATTCCTGGAAATTGAATCAAATCGAAATGAAAGATATAATTTATATATTCAATGATGAATGTTTCTGGTCCTCCGCTGACGGCTGCCCCTGCCACAAAGAAATATGCTTTTCTCTTAAAATTTCCAAATTTCTTTCTGCATTTTTTTAAATCTGACAGATAATTTTCCAGCTCCGGTGCAGAAAGCTTTTCTACTTTCTCACAAAATTTCAACATGTTCAACAGACAATTACAGGAAGTCACATAAGGTTCGATCCTCTTTTTTGCCCCATAATACTGTCCCATGCTCAAAGAAATCATAATAATTAATGATAAAATCCCCACTTGAGGATGTATAAAAATAAGTCCTATTGTCCCAATTATAAGCAAAATATTCAAATAATGTTTCCACGGTTTTTCGGTCTCCAGATCGGCTAAATTATAAATATAGTCAAAAATGGAATACTGATTTGTCTTACCAATCTCTGCACACAATTCCAGAAATTTTTCTCTTTCTGTCTCATGTGTCTGAAAAAATTGAATCAGACGTTCTCTCTCACCTAATATTTCTTCTGAAAACTCCGGACGACGCAACAGATCATACAGACTGCTCTCACCAATCGCAGACCATGTATGATTCATCATAATAAAAATGGAATCCATATCCAAATCATTCCATGTGATATCATCAATTACATATCCTTGTTTTTTTCTCTGCCTAAAGTAATGGCTGATACACTCATATTCATCCAGATTGTATTCTCTCTCCGGCAATTTTCCAAAGCCTCTTTGAATACATATTTTTCGCAGTTTCTGGTTTTTATGGTTTTGATAAAGAGCCATTGCGACAAAAGCCACAAAACATAACAGTACAATTCCAATCGCTCCCATCGTCTGATCCATTTTTCACACCACCTTTAAAGGATTTCTCTGATTTTTTCTACTACTTCGCGTGCTTTTTTATGTTCTTCACCGCTTGCAGTCACTCCTACTACGATATTTTCTTTCTTTGCAATACCTGGAAAGTAAAAATCACATTTTGTCTTGTCGCTGCACACATTTACAATGATCCCCATACATTTACATACACTGTAAATATCATTGTTTGTTTTCGTGTCATTTGTAGCTGCAATCACCATATACGCATCGTATAAATCTTCTCTCTCATACTTTTTTTTCAGAATCTGAATTTTTCCCTCTCGCTCCATATCTAAAAGTTCCTGATTTACTTCAGGAGCAATTACGACTAGCTGATCCGTAAATTCTGTCAGAGAACGGATTCTTCGTTTTGCAATCGTTCCTGCCCCCACTACAATGACTTTCTTGTCCATCAAATCCACAAACATAGGAAAGTACGGTTTTTTTCTCATCTTTTCTATCTCCTCGTTGACCATTTTTTCATATTTTATGATACCACAAGACCTTTGAAAATCAATATATAATTTTTTCTGATAAAGGTCGACAATTTAATTTTTCTGTATTATAATCTATTACTGAATGTATAAAAATACATATACACAAATGAAAGGAGTTTACTTATGAGTTTTGAATATTTAAAAAAGCTGCCTACTCCGAAAGAAATATGCGAACAGTATCCTGTTTCTGAAAAGGTAGCCAAAATCAAAAAAGAACGTGATCTTGAGATCAAAAAAGTAATTACAGGAGCTTCTGATAAATTTCTTGTTATTATCGGCCCTTGTTCTGCTGACAACGAAGAAGCTGTATGCGATTATGCCAACCGCCTCTCAAAAGTGCAGGAACAAGTAGGCGATAAATTGATTTTGGTACCTAGAATTTATACAAATAAACCTCGTACGACTGGTGAAGGCTACAAAGGAATTTTACATCAGCCAGATCCTGAAAAAAAGCCAGACCTTCTAGCTGGCCTTGTTGCAATCCGTAAGCTTCATCTGCGTGTGGTGGAAGAGACAGGTCTTACTTCTGCTGATGAAATGCTTTATCCTGAAAACTACTCTTATTTATCCGATATTCTCTCCTATGTTGCCATAGGCGCACGTTCTGTTGAAAATCAACAGCATCGTTTGACTGTAAGTGGAATGGATGTTCCGGCTGGAATGAAAAATCCAACAAGCGGAGATTTGTCTGTTATGCTGAACTCTGTCGTTGCTGCGCAGCACCCTCACAGTTTCATCTTCCGTAACTGGGAAGTAAAGACATCCGGAAATCCTCTTACGCACGTTATTCTCCGTGGCGCTGTCAACAAACATGGAAACTGCATTCCAAATTATCACTATGAAGATCTGATTCGTGTGATTGATATGTACACAGAAAAAGGACTGGCAAATCCTGCTATCGTTGTCGATGCCAACCATTCTAATTCCAATAAACAATATGCCGAACAGATTCGTATTGTAAAAGAGGTACTGCACAGCCGCAATGTCAATCCACATATTAAACCGTATGTCAAAGGAGTTATGATTGAGAGTTATCTGGAAGCAGGTACGCAAAAAATTGGCTGTACACCGCATATTTATGGAAAATCGATTACTGATCCTTGTCTTGGATGGAAAGAATCTGAAGAATTGATTTACGATATCTATCGTCAGTGCTAATCTGTTTTTTTCAAAAATAAGCAATAAAATGCCGCAGTATCCATTGATTGGAGATTCTGCGGCATTTCTATTATATTTTTTATATACGATATCCCTTATTTTCTTGGATGAGCTTTTTCATATACCTCTTTTATTCTAGATGCGGCAAGATTCATATAAATTTGTGTCGTAGAGATGTCAGAATGGCCCATCATTTCCTGAACGGCCTTTAAATCTGCTCCATTTTGAACAAGATGCGCCGCAAAAGAATGACGCAGCGTATATGGTGTGATATCAGCAGTGATATGAGCGCGTTCTGCATATTGTTTAATCAGTTTCCAAAATCCCTGACGGCTCATCTGTTTTCCTGAACAATTTGTAAATAACGTTTCTGTTTTTTCTTTTTTTAATAAGATATCCCTCGCTGATTTCAAATAAAGTTCAATCGCATTTTTGGCCTCTGATCCAAACGGGATTACTCGTTCTTTCATTCCTTCCCTGCAGATCACATAATTGAGATTTAAGTTAATATCAGACAGTTTCAAGCTGATCAATTCCGTCACACGCATCCCCGTCGCATAAAGCAATTCCATCATCGCCTTATCTCTGATCTCTTTTGGATTTTTCATGGTAGGCTGTTCTAAGAGCTTTGTAACTTCTTCCATCGTCAAAACTTCAGGCGCTTTCTTCATAACGTGAGGCGCTTTTAAATTTTCTGCTGGATCTTCCTCAATCTCTCGTCTTTTAACTGCATAATGAAAAAATGAACGAATAGAAGCTATATTTCTTGATACCGTGGCTGCCGATAATCCTTGTCTTTCCAAATATAAAATATAGGAATTTAAATTTGTAACCGTAATCTGTCTAATATTTTCGATTCCATGCTCTTCTAAAAATGTTTCCAGTTTTTGAAGATCCCTTCGATATGATGCTACCGTACTGTCCGATGCGTTTTTTTCTTCCGTCAAATACGCCGTAAATTTTGGTATATCAATTCCCATCTTCTTTCTCCTTAAATGTATACCCTTTCTTATGTCAAAACATGATTTGAGATTCCAATATCACCGTGTCTTGGAATCTTATATTTGTTCTCTTCTCTGTATACTCAAAAGCATATAGAAAATGTAACCTATTATATTTATTATACTCATTTTACTGCAAAATTCAAATGGATTTTACCCCAAAATTTTTTTCAGAAAATATTGCAAAACAGTAGGATTGACATAACTTTCCAGCATGATTCCCAGAAAAAAAACGAAATTTATTGCTATAAAGATTCTTCCATATCTCCAATCCCTCTCTCTTCTTCCCCTCACCCAATAGGTAGCCTTTCTTTTGATCCCTTTTTCATAAATTTCATTTAAAAAAAAGAGCATCGCTGGTCCGTATACAAAAATCTGTGGCATTAAGGAAATCATGACAATCACTCCTCCTTGCCATCCCATACGCAAAATAGAAGTCATCGCAACAATTCCCGCCATCCATCCTAAGTATCCACTGTATAATACTGCGAAAACAGCGCCCGCTGTTGTCATCCCCATCAGCCATAGAAATATAATCGTCGTCATTCTTTTTTTCCACACGAAAAAAAATACCTGATCACAGTCTATCTTTAATTCTTGATATTGCCTAAAAAAATAGTTGCTAAATACTCCTACTCTCTCAATATATGTATTGCCAAGCAACTTCACAAAAACTACTCCTAGAAAGATTCCCGTCAAAAATGAGATAAAAAAATAACCCAAATTTTTTTTATTCATCGTTCCATCCGTTTTCTTTTTCCTTAAGCTTATGATTTAAAAAAACAGAACATTCCCAGTTTGTACGCATAAAAAAATCCCATGCCCCGTATTTTTTATTTTTATACGGTTTCATGGGATTTTATATTTCTTATATGAAATTATTTCGCATAGTCAACAACACGGCTCTCGCGAATCACACTAATCTTAATCTGACCTGGATATTCCAATTCTGCCTCAATTTGTTTTGCAATATCTCTCGCCAGAAGAATCATGTCAGTATCGCTTACCTGTTCTGGAACTACCATAATACGAATCTCTCTGCCGGCCTGAATAGCAAAGGACTTGTCCACTCCTTTGAAGGAGTTTGTGATATCTTCTAACTGTTTTAATCTGTTTGTATATGTCTCTAATGTTTCTCTTCTAGCTCCCGGACGCGCTGCTGAGATGGTATCAGCCGCCTGTACAATACATGCAATCAGCGTTTCCGGTTCCACATCACCGTGATGTGATTCTACCGCATTGATAACGATAGGAGACTCTTTATATTTTTTACAAAGGTCTGCACCAATCTGAATATGTGAGCCTTCTATTTCATGGTCAATCGATTTTCCTATATCGTGCAATAAACCAGCGCGTTTTGCCATTCTGATATCTACACCGATTTCTCCAGCAAGCAGTCCTGAAAGCTGCGCTACTTCAATCGAATGTTTTAAGGCATTTTGTCCGTAACTGGTTCTAAATTTCATTCTTCCAAGCAGACGGATCAGTTCTGGGTGAATACCGTGAACACCAACTTCTAGTGCTGCTGCTTCTCCTTCTTCTCTGATCATGGTATCTACTTCTTTTTGTGCTTTTTCAACCATCTCTTCAATTCTTGCAGGATGGATTCTTCCATCTACAATCAATTTTTCCAGTGCAATTCTTGCAACTTCTCTACGAATTGGATCAAAGCCTGATAAAATTACTGCTTCCGGTGTATCGTCGATGATGAGATCCACACCTGTCATTGTCTCAAGAGTACGAATATTTCTTCCCTCGCGTCCAATAATTCTTCCTTTCATCTCATCATTTGGAAGCTGAACGACAGAAATTGTTGTTTCTGCAACGTGATCTGCTGCACATTTCTGAATGGCAGTCACCACATATTCTTTTGCTTTTTTGTTTGCATCTTCTTTTGCTCTGCTTTCAAGCTCTTTGTACAACTTTGCAGTGTCATTTTTTACTTCATCTTCTACAGTTTTTAAAAGATATTCTTTTGCCTGTTCGGAGGTTAGGCCTGAGATTCGCTCCAGTTCCTGCACTCTTTTTCCGTGAAGTTCTTCAATTTCACTACTTTTTTTCTTTAATTCTTCTTCCTTTGCTGCTATTCCATTCTCACGTCTCTCAATCGCATCTGCTTTTTTGTCAATCGATTCTTCTTTTGACAATACTCTCTTTTCATATCGCTGCAGCTCCGCTCTTCGTTCTCTCGTTTCCTTTTCTAATTCATTTTTTGTTTTTAAGGACTCTTCTTTTACTTCCAGCAAAGCTTCTCGCTTTTTCGTCTCTGCAACCTTTAATGCGTCGTCTATTATCTTTCTGGCTTTTTCATCAGCACTGCCAACTTTCGCTTCAAATCCTTTTTTAAAATTAGATTTTGAAACCAGATAAGTAATAGGAGCAACTATAATTATTGTGGACAGAACAGCAATTAATACTATTACTGCACTCGGCACAGGAGCACCTCCTTATTTAATTTTCATTGTACAAATACAACACTTAAATTTTATACTGTTTTATGCACATTGTCAAGTAAATATGATGTACTTTGCCTGATCTCAGACAGTTCTTCGTCTTCTTGCCAAATTTTCTTCTTTTCATTTTCATTTTGACATACTCCCGCGACTAAAACACATGGAATGAAAGCCGTTCATTTGTAAATTTTCCCAGCTCACAATAAGGCTAAGAAGCCGAATCCGCCTGAATAAATACCGCCATTTTTTATTTTTATATGTTTTCTGTGTTTCGCAATGCTTTTCGGATACTTTCTGCTGAAAATCCTCTTCGCATTAAGAATCCATAAAATCTCTGCTGTTCTTTGCGATCTGCATTTTCTGGATCAAATTTTCTTTTTTCCATCCATTTTTGAATCTGTTCCACCTCATTTATTTCTGGAATTTCATCAAATGCCTGATCTATTATTTCTTTTCCAATTCCTCTGCGCATCAGTTCCTGAATCATCTGATATCTGCTTTTCTTCTCACAAAAACACTGTACATACTGTCTGGCATACCGTTCATCATCCACATATCGGTATCCCTTCACATATTCGATTGCTCGTTCAATAATTTCATCCGGATATTCACCCTGTTTTAATTTTTGACGCAGTTGTGCTTCCGTTCGATCCATCGTTTTCAGCAGATTCATACAGCGTAATTTTGCTCTGCGCAGTATGGTTTCATCCAAAATCTTTCTATACTGTTCGTCTGAAATTTCTGTTCCTTCTCGAATTTGATAGATGCTGATTTCTCGTCTATACAGAATAAATGCAAATTCCTGATCCAGATAAACTCGGCTTTTTTTACTGTTCACCGCTTCTATCCCTGTGACATACATCTGCTATTCCTCATCCATCTGCGGATCTTCTTTTCCGCTTTCTGCCTCGCCGTTAAGCAATCCATAATGTTCTCTTACTTTACGCTCTACTTCTTCCATAATCTGCGGATTATTTTTCAGATATAATTTCGCATTTTCTCTTCCTTGACCAATCTTGGCATCCTGATAGGCATACCATGCGCCGCTCTTTACAATAATTCCCAAATTTGCAGCCAGATCCAATACGTCTCCTTCTTTTGAAATTCCTTTTCCAAACATAATATCAAATTCTGCTTCTTTAAAAGGAGGCGCTACTTTATTTTTTACTACTTTCACTCTTGTACGGCTTCCGATCACTTCTCCGCCCTGTTTTAAGGATTCGATTCTTCTGACATCCATTCGGATGGAAGCATAAAACTTTAATGCCCGTCCTCCTGTCGTTGTCTCCGGATTTCCAAACATAATTCCTACTTTTTCACGCAACTGATTGATAAATACAACAATACAATTTGACTTGCTGATCACACCCGTCAGTTTTCGCAAAGCCTGAGACATCAAACGTGCATGAAGTCCTACATGGCTATCTCCCATATCGCCTTCAATTTCCGCCTTTGGCACAAGCGCTGCGACAGAGTCCACGATCACAATATCTACCGCTCCGGAGCGCACCATCGTTTCTGTAATCTCTAACGCCTGCTCTCCATTATCTGGCTGTGAAATGTACAGATTATCAATATCTACGCCAATATTTTTGGCATAGACAGGATCAAGTGCGTGTTCTGCATCAATAAATCCGGCAATACCGCCTCTTTTTTGAACTTCTGCAACCATATGAAGCGCCACGGTTGTCTTACCGCTTGATTCTGGACCATAAATCTCAATTACTCTTCCTTTCGGCACACCTCCAAGTCCTAAAGCCAAATCCAGACTGAGTGATCCTGTAGGAATCGTTTCTATATTCATATTTATATTGGAATCTCCTAATTTCATAACAGAGCCTTTTCCAAATTGTTTTTCTATATGTGCAAGTGCTGCATCAAGTGCTTTTAACTTATCTTCCTGTGCCATGCTACCTCTCCTTTACCTGAACTAATGTTCGTTATTTATTCATCATAATACAATTTTTTTTATTTGTCAATCAAAACCCAAACATTTTTTCGATTTTCTTTTGTGCTTTATGGAAATATGCGGTGATTTACCAAGATTATTTTTATTATTAGATCTAAAATGAGTAGCATTAGCATATCATATTTTTTCTTTTTCGTAAAGCGTTTTTTTTAAAAGCAGCATCTGTGCCGTATGCTTCCTACTTATCACAGATGCTGTTTTTTCAAAATATTTTTTATAATCTTTTTCTTTTATCTTTCTTCTTTTTCTGCAATTTCGCCTTGTTTTTTATAGATACTGTTTGCCGGAACTACCTGACGAACAGAAGAAAGCGGATAAATATTGGAATGTGGTCCTACAACAGTACCTGGATTTAAAACAGACCCGCATCCTACTTCTACTTCATCTCCCAGCATTGCTCCAAATTTTTTCAGTCCTGTCTCGATCTGATCTTTTTCATCTTTTACTACAACTAATTTTTTGTCAGACTTTACGTTAGAGGTAATCGAACCTGCTCCCATATGCGCCTTATATCCTAAAATGGAATCTCCCACATAATTGTAATGAGGAACTTGTACTTTATTGAATAAAACTACATTTTTTAATTCCGTTGAGTTTCCCACAACAGCGCCTTCACCTACAATGGCATTTCCGCGGATAAAAGCACAATGACGAATCTCTGCATTTTTTCCAATGATTGCCGGTCCATGAATATATGCGGTTGGAGCTACGTCCGCCGTCTTTGCAATCCAGATATCTTCCCCTCTCTTTTCATATTCTTCTTCACTTAACGTACTGCCTAACTGTAAGATAAAAGATCCAATTTTTGGCAAAACTTCCCATGGATATACCGCTCCTTCAAAAAGATCCTTTGCGATTGTCTCTTCCAGTGTATACAAATTTTTAATTTTATATGTTTCCATTATTTTTTATTTCCTTTCTGATAATAATTTGCTGCTTTGTCAAAATAAGGGCGTAATGCCTGCTGATAATTATGTTCCATTACATTCTTTGTCTTCACTGTAATAAAATGTTCCAATTTCTGCATATACTCTTCTGGCGTCACGCTTCCTTCTGCCACATAGGTAAGCCCTTTTTCCCAGCTCGCAGTCAATTCTGGATTCAGTAGGGAACGAATAGAACAATTTACCACATCAAAAATCATTTCTCCCAGCAAAGTAGGCGTGATGGTCTGCGTTTTTTTATTTAGATCCATATATCCATTGCTGACCAATTTTTTTAAAATTTCCGCTCTTGTAGCGCTTGTTCCAATCCCGCTTCCCTTTATCTGTGCTCTAAGTTCTTCATCTTCAATCAACTGTCCTGCATTTTCCATTGCCAAGATCATAGAACCAGAACTATATCGCTTCGGCGGTTTTGTCTCTCCCTCTTTGATTGTCAATTCTTTTACTGGTAAAGTCATTCCCTTTTTTACATTTTTTAGCGCTTCTATAATAGAACGGTCACATGATATTTCTTTTTGTTCTTGTTTTTCCTGATCGGATTGATTTTTTTCTCCAAGTATCCTCAGATATCCTTCTGATTCTAAAATACGAATATTGGAAAAAAATTTTTCTCCTTGAATTTCAGTAACCACTGCTGCTTTTTGATAGACAGCCGGCGGATAAAAAATGCTTAAAAAACGTCTCACAATCGTCTCATATACTTTTCGTGTCTGTTCTTTGAGGGAAGAAAGCGCTCCCATTCCCTGACCAGTCGGAACGATTGCATAATGATCTGTAATTTGTTTATCATTTACATATCTTGTTGATGCAATTTTTTTATAAGTTCCCTGTGATAAAATCTCTTCTGCAAATGGTCTCATCGCCGCATAATTTTTCAGTCCACTTATATTTTTATAGATTTCTTTTGCAACTGCACTTGAAAGCACTCTTGCATCTGTTCTTGGATAGGTCACAAGTTTTTTTTCATATAATTCTTGTACCGTCTGTAAAGTCTGATCTGGATTCATTTTAAACATTTTGGAACAATCATTTTGCAGTTCAGCCAAGTTATACAAAAGAGGTGGATTCTTCTTTTCTTTTTTTCTCTCAATCGAATCCACGCGTGCCATAACTGGTTTTGCTTTTTCTAATTCTAGTTTTGCTTTTTCAGCATCTTCTCTTTTTTTAAATCCATTTTCTTTATATAAAATTGGAGATCCATAATATTTTGATCCTTCTACCGCTCGAAATTCTCCTTCTAATTCCTGATCCGAGATGTTTATTCTGCTTAGAATACGGTAAAATGGTGTTTTTACAAAGGTACGAATTTCTCGTTCCCTGCGCACTACCATACCAAGTACACAAGTCATGACGCGTCCCACTGAAATCACCGTATAGCGAGTCTTTAAATAATTTGAAATAGCTCCTCCATACTTCAGAGAAAGCAATCTTGAAAAATTAATTCCCATCAGGTAATCTTCTTTTGCCCTTAGATATTCTGATAAATCTTTTGCCTCTTTAATTCCTCTTAAAATTTCCTCTTCTGTCTGCGAATCAATCCATACTCTTTTTCGCTGTTTTCCCTTTACATTTGCCATCTGTTCTACAAGGCGATAAATATATTCTCCTTCTCTTCCAGAGTCTGTACAGACATAAATCATCTCTACATCAGAACGGTTCAGCAAATCGCTTACAATCTGAAATTGTTTTTTTACATTTGGAATCACTTCATACAAAAATGTTTTTGGCAAAAATGGCAACGTAGATAAACTCCATCTTTTCATTCTTTCATCATAGACATCCGGATAGCTCATGGTGACAAGATGACCGACGCACCATGTAATAACAACATCTTCTGCCTCCTGATACCCGTCTTTTCGGATAAAGGAACGTTTCAACGCTTTTGCAAATTCTTGGGCAACACTTGGTTTCTCCGTTATGAATAATGATTTTTTCATACATTCCTCACTTTTCCTTTTCACGAATTCCCCGACTGTTTTGCCGAAGATTTTTTCTTGTTTATTACAAGTTTTTCTTTCTGAATTTTTGAACACCTCCCCAATAAAACAGTATTCCAAATAACGTCAATACGGTCATAAATAAATAAGCTCTGTTTTCTCCATTTAAAATCTTCTGTGGCTGATACAAAGAAAAAATCGTTCCCATCTTTGCATACTCAAAAAATCCCCCTAAATTTCCTACCAGATGAATGATAAAGAAAATCCCCAAAATAGATACGGTCATGCGATAATATATTTTATTCCCATTTACGCTGCTTGAAATAAAAAAGCAAAGACCACTGATTAAAAAATGTAGGGTAAATGCCCCTATATTCATCATCACATATCCAAAAATATCAATCTCCAACGGATCGAAAAATCCCATACAGATTACGCCTGTGATCGTTGTGACAAGTATCTGTATTGCCAGACTCAAGATTAAAAACAACGCTTGTGTTCCTGCTATCTTTACTCTATCATTCGGTGTAGAAAGAATCCATGTCATCATCCCGTTTCGTACCAATTTAATCATCAGTCTTCTTGCTGCTACAATCTCAAAAATCATAGGAAGTAACAAAATTAAAAATCCATACACCATATCCTTCAAGAATTGATTTAAGTCTGCTAAAACTCCCATATGGATTCCCAATGCCATACACAGATAATATGCAAAACTCTGAGGCGCTGTCTGAATTTCCATTCCTTTTATCACATCATACAAACCAATGATAACAGCCGTATAAATTCCTAAAAATGCAGTGATTCCCCAAATCAGCTTCCATGTATCTTTCCAATCTCTTTTTATCAAAGGTAAACTAACCAATTCTTCCACCTCCATAATAATAGACAAAGGCTTCTTCCAAATCCCTGATCTGAGGTTCTATGCTGTCTACATGATAATCTAACAATCTTTTCAAAAGAGGCTTCATTTCCCCATCCATCGAAACAGTCAGCCGGCATCCCTCCAGATTAGAGACAAAAAATTCTTCCTGTTTTGAAAATCGGATTGCATCCTGTTCTGTCTGAAAAACAATCACATGTGCTTTTCTTTTTGAATAGCGCAGATCACCGATTTCTTTCAGCGCTATAATTCTTCCTTCTTTTAAAACGGCTACTCTGTCACAGATTCTTTCCAGATCTTCAAATGCGTGAGAAGCAACTAAAATTGTTTTTCCTCTTTCTTTTTCTTCTAAAAGAAGCTCTGTAAAACGATTTTGTCCCACCCGATCCAGTCTGCGCATCGGCTGATCTAAAAAATATACAGGAGGATCATACCAAATCGCACATAAAATGGCAAGTTTTTGTTTTGCATCAGCCGTCATCATCTCAACTTTTTGATGTAAATTGACCCCCAGACGATCAGCCAACAAAAATGCACGTTCCAAACCTTTTTTTTGGCGCAGTTCTGCCTGAAATTTTATCATAGAGATTCCTGTCATATCATCTGCAAATTTTGGATCTTCTGGAAGATATCCTATTATTTTTTTAATCTCTTCTGCTTTTTTATAACAATCTCTTCCGGCTATTGCACATCGGCCTCGATCTTGACGCAGAAATCCCATTAATATTTTCATTGCTGTCGTCTTTCCCGATCCGACTGGTCCCATCAATCCAAATGCTTCTCCTTTTTCTACTTGAAACGTTAAATCATATATTCCTCTTTCATGTCCATAATCTTTTGATAATTTTGAGACTCTCAGCAGACTCATTTTTCTCCTCCGCTTATTTTATATTTTATCTTATACAGCTTGAATTTACCCCTTCTCCACACCACAAGGTTCTACTCTTTTCTCAAAAAAAGATGCTGCATACTGAGATTATACCGAATTTCTCACTCTGTATGCAACACCTAAATCATTCTATTTTATTTTGCCTGAATATATCCTTTTGCAGTCAAAAGTTCTGCACACAATACTGCTCCGCCTGCTGCTCCACGAACGGTATTATGGGAAAGACCCACAAATTTATAATCATAAATCGTATCTTCTCTCAGTCGTCCAATGGAAACACCCATTCCATGTTCATAGTCTACATCCAGATTTACCTGTGGACGATTCTCTTCTTCCATATAACGGATAAACTGCTTTGGAGCGCTTGGCAGATTCAGTTCCTGAGGAAGCCCTTTAAAGTTTACTAAACGATCAATCAGCTCTTCCTTTGTAGGTTTTTTCTCAAATCTTATAAATACAGCTGCTGTATGACCATTTAATACAGGAACACGGATACACTGGCAAGAAATTTTTGGCTCTGCTGCTTTTTTGATGACACCATCTTCCACTTTTCCAAGAACACGCAACGGTTCTTGTTCGCTTTTTTCTTCCTCACCGCCGATATATGGAATGATATTTTCTACCATTTCCGGCCAATCTTTAAATGTCTTTCCAGCGCCTGAGATTGCCTGATATGTCGTCGCAATCACTTCTTTTGGTCCAAATTCTTTCCATGCTGCCAGACATGGAGCATAACTTTGAATAGAACAGTTTGGTTTTACTGCAATAAATCCTCTCGTTGTTCCAAGACGTTTTTTCTGATAAGGAATTACATCGAAATGTTCTGGATTGATTTCCGGCACTACCATTGGAACATCCGGTGTCCATCTATGTGCGCTGTTGTTTGATACAACAGGTGTCTCTGTCTTCGCATATGCTTCCTCAATCGCTTTGATTTCTTCTTTTGACATATCTACTGCTGAGAAACAAAAATCAACACTTGCCGCTACTTTTTCTACCTCGTTGACATTCATAACTACCAAGTTTTTTACTGCTTCCGGCATTGGAGTAGTCATTTTCCAGCGTCCGCCTACTGCCTCTTCATACGTCTTTCCTGCGCTTCTTGGACTTGCCGCAACAGTCACTACCTCAAACCAAGGATGGTTTTCCAGCAAAGAAATAAAACGCTGTCCCACCATTCCTGTTGCTCCTAAAATACCTACTCTTAATTTCTGATCCATTTTCATTCTCCTCACCTTGCTGTATTTTATAATGACTTCTTTTCTATTGCATTCTTCTAATAAAAAATAAAGTCTCTGCTGCTCTTGATATACTTCCTTTTGTTCGTGTCTTTATATCGCGTACATTTGTCTTTACTCAAACAATATTATACCAGTTTTTCAAAAAAATCAAGCCCTTTTTCATTTTCCAGCAAATATTTCTTTTGTTCAGCTATGACTTTCTCCATTGCGCTTCTTCCAGGAGCGCCAATCGTCACTCTTTTTTCTACGCATATTTTTAAGCTGATTGCATCATAGATATCTTCCTCAAATACTGGGCAGATCTCTTTCCATTCTTTTAAAGGAAGCTGATCCAGAGCAATTTTTTTCTCCAGACAACATAATACAAGCTGTCCAACAATTCCATGCGCATCACGGAATGGCACGCCATGATTTACAAGATAATCTGCCGCATCCGTTGCATTTGTAAATCCATGTTTTGCGCTGTCTTCCATTACCTGTCTGTTAAATTTCGCTGTCGCAATCATACCGTTAAAAAGTGCAATACATCCTTTCACCGTATCAATCGCATCAAATGTCAGTTCTTTATCTTCCTGCATATCTTTGTTATATGCCAATGGAAGTCCTTTCATCGTCGTCAAAATAGAAATCAAAGCGCCATAGACGCGTCCCGTCTTACCGCGCACCAATTCTGCAATATCTGGATTTTTTTTCTGCGGCATAATACTGCTTCCTGTACTGTAAGCATCATCCAATTCTATAAACTGATATTCATTTGAATTCCACAAGATCACTTCCTCTGAAAAACGGCTTAAGTGCATCATAATTGTAGAAAGAGCAGATAAAAATTCAATTAAATAATCACGATCCGCAACGGAATCAATGCTATTTAACGTAGGTCCGTTAAAATTCAACAGACTTGCTGTACACTCACGATCAAGCGGATACGTTGTTCCAGCCAAAGCTCCTGCTCCAAGAGGACATTCATTCATTCTTTTATAAATATCATACAATCTGGAACGATCTCTTTTAAACATCTCAAAATAAGCGCCAATGTGATGAGCCAGTGTGATTGGCTGTGCTTTTTGAAGATGTGTAAATCCTGGCATATAAGTGTCTATATTTTCTTCCATAATTTTTAAGAGTGTTTCCAATAAATTTTTCAAAAGATGATCCACTGCTACCACTTCATCTCTTGTATATAATCGCATATCAAGCGCTACCTGATCGTTTCTGCTGCGCCCTGTATGTAGTTTTTTTCCAGCATTTCCAATACGATCAATCAAATTTGCTTCCACAAAACTGTGAATATCTTCGTATTGATCTGTAATTTTTAATGTTCCATTTTCTACATCGCTCAGAATGCTTTTTAATCCTTCTAATATCTGTTCTTTTTCTTCCTCTGTCAAAATTCCCTGTTTCGCCAACATTTTAACGTGCGCCATGCTTCCAAGAATATCCTGTTTATAAAATTTCTGATCAAATGAAATAGAAGCGTTAAAATTGTAAACCAACTGATCTGTTTCTTTTGTGAAACGTCCGCCCCATAACTGTGCCATAGTATCTCTCCTTTATCTTTCATTTTCTTTCACTTTAATTTTGTAGTGTATCACATTTTTTGCTTTCTGACAATGCTTTCCTTCTGTCTTTTTCGTTCTTCCATAGAATAGACACAACCACAGTAATCCTGTCGGTATAATCCATATTCTTTTGAGAGGACAATCGATCTTTGATATCCATTTTTTTTCTTAAAATCTGACGGTAAATGTTTTACTCCATATTCTAATGCAAGTTTTTCCCCGATCTCATTAATTTTCGCTGCATTTTTCAATGGACTGATCGAAAGCGTTGTCGTAAAGTAATCATATCCTCCTTCTGCTGCAAGTTTTGCCGCCTCACGCATTCGCAATTCATAACATACAAAACATCTGTCTGAACCTTCAGGAAGTTTTTCCATTCCTTTTACTGCATCATAAAAATCCTGCGGTTTATAATCTCCTGCGCAAAATTTTACTGGATACTTTGTTTTCATCTGTTCAATCAATCTTTTCTGTTCTTCTACACGCTTTGCATACTCTTCTTCTGGAAAAATATTAGGATTGTAATAAAATATAGTAATTGCAAAATACTGAGACAAATATTCCAGTACATAGCTGCTGCAAGGCGCGCAGCAACTGTGCAAAAATAACGTGAAAGGCTCTTTTTTTTCTTCTTCTTTTTCCTGCAGTAATTTTTCTAATTCTTTCTGATAATTACGATTCATATTCTTCCTCTTTCTGTTATACTTTTTAACTCCTCTATCTGCAAATGACTCTTTTTGATATTCGCAATTTTTTTCAATTTTCAATTTTATCACATATCACGTTTTTTTTCCATATTCATAAACTATCATATAACTATGCTTTGGAGGTATCTGACTTGCAGCCATTGTTACAAGTTACTCATGTTAATTATTCCTACCATAGTATAAATGGAGAGACGCTTGCCTTATCCGATTTGAATTTTCAAATCCAAAAAGGTGAATTTGTCGCAATCGTCGGTCCAAGCGGCTGCGGCAAAACCACATTGCTTTCTTTGATCAGCGGGCTTCTTGTTCCAGAATCTGGTTCTATTTTATTATATGGTCAAAATGTCAAAGAAGCTTCTGATCATATCGGATATATGCTCCAAAAAGATCATCTTTTTGAGTGGCGGACGATTTTTAGCAATCTGAAACTTGGATTAGAAATAAAAAAACAGGAAACACATGACAATTTAAATCGCATAGACCAAATGCTTATAAAATATGGTCTTTCTAAATTTCGCAATTCCCGTCCTTCTCAACTTTCAGGCGGAATGCGTCAAAGAGCGGCACTGATCCGAACGCTCGCTTTAAATCCAGATCTTCTTTTGTTGGATGAGCCTTTCTCTGCTCTTGATTATCAAACGCGTCTTTCTGTCGGTGATGACATTTATTCTATCATCAAATCCGAAGGAAAAACAGCCATTCTCGTCACTCACGATCTTTCAGAGGCAATCAGCATGGCAGATCGAATCCTTGTTTTGTCTGCGCGCCCTGGACGAATCGTGCGTGAACTTCCTATCACTTTCGATCAAAAAGAACGCTCTCCTCTTGCTGCACGCAATGCTCCAGAATTTAAAACGTATTTTAATCTTTTATGGAAGGAGTTGAACAGTCATGACCCCCATCTCGCCCGCTCATAAATCATATCTTAAAAAATTACGGCATGAGCAAATAATGATCCGTCTGGCACAAATTTTTATTTTTATTCTGTTTTTCATTATATGGGAACTTGCTGTACGTCTTGACTGGATTGACGGCTTTATCTTCAGCAGTCCTTCACGCGTCTGGAATACCTTTTTTTCCATGGCAAAAGACGGCAGTATTTTCTACCATATTTGTATTACACTATCAGAAACAATCGGCAGTTTTTTACTTGTTGTTTCGATTGGAACTATTACTGCTATTTTACTTTGGCTTTCAGAACGTCTTTCTAAGATCATTGAACCATATCTGATTGTATTAAACAGTCTTCCAAAATCTGCTCTTGCCCCTCTTTTGATTGTATGGCTGGGAACAGGAACAAAAACGATTATTGTAACCGGTATTTCGATTGCTGTCTTTGGAACTGTTTTAAACTTATTTACAGGATTTCAAGAAACGTCCTCTGATAAGCAAAAGCTGATCTACACTCTTCACGGCACAAAAAAAGATGTCCTTTTTAAAGTGCTTCTTCCTAGTACAATTCCTTTACAAATCAGTATCATGAAAGTTAATATTGGTTTATGTCTTGTAGGCGTTGTCATTGGAGAATTTCTTGCTGCCAGACAAGGATTGGGATATTTAATCATTTATGGCAGTCAAGTATTTAAACTGGATTGGGTCATCATGAGTATTATCCTTTTATGTATCATTGCAATGATTTTATATGGTCTTGTAAATAAACTGGAAAAATATTATCAGACAATCAAATAAAATCTTGCAGGGAATGGCTTTTTTTGTCACTCCCTGCAAGATCTTTTTTTGTTTTTTTTTAACTCTTCAAAGAAAATAAAAAAATAAGAGCGTTCACATGATTTTATCCCATCATTGTGATCCGCTCTTATTCTTTTTTAGCGATACTCTTCCTTTTTTCTGGATATCTGACCTGTCAAGTACCGTTTTTTTCTCTTATTTTACATAAAAGGCATACGGTTTCTTTCTTGGTTTTGCCACTGGCTCTTCTCCATCTGCATATCCTAAGATACAGTGACCGATTCCTTCATAATCGCCTTCTATCCCAAGTGATTTCAACAATTCTTTTCCTTCTGGAAGTTCAAATTCTTCTTTTGCCCTGTGAATCCAGCAACTTCCTACCCCAAGATCATGCGCAGCAAGCATGAGATTTCCCATCACAAGACTTCCATCATACAAATAAGTTGGGCGTGTCTTGTCCGCTAATACGATCAACACAACCGGTGCTCCGTAAAATGGGTCCATGTTTGGTGTTCCCATGATTTCTGCATTGATCTTTGAAAGCTTATCTCTTACTTCTTTGTTTGTCACTGCAATAATAATCGGTGACTGTGCGCCTCGTCCTGTTGCCGCATACGTTCCGGCTTCAATAATTTTTTCTATGATCTCTTCCGGTACCATATCTGGTTTATATTTTCGGATACTTCTTCTTGTCTGAATAGCTTTGATTGTCTCACTCATTGTCTTGTGTTTTCACTCCTTGCTGTCATTTTATTTTTTTAAATTCTTAGATCTGATAGGAAAATGCTCCTGTTCTCTCATCGATTCCATAAAAATCAGCAAATGAGAGCTGGAATACATCTCTTCCTCCAAGAGGAATTTGATCTTTAATCAATTTCAGATAAATTCCTGTATTTGAAATATCGCCTTGAATCAGGATTGCCTGAAGACGATCTTCTTTTATGATTGCTTTTTTATAAGTACCTTTGTCAAATACAACTTTGACCTCTGCATCCTCATCGACAGGATCAATTTTTCCAATGGAAAGCATTGTGATACCAAAGAAGTTACTTGTATTTTTAAATGGATACGGTTTTTCATAAACCATTTTTGTACCGCACATATTCATTGCTGCCACTTTTCCCTGATCCATCGCATCTGGCCATACTCCTGACAGCCCATTGACATCGCCTGCGGCATAGATATCTGGGATACTCGTCTCCAAATATTCATTCACTTCTATTCCACGTCCTATTTTTATACCGCTTCCTTCTAAAAAGTCTACTTTTGGACGAACACCTGCCGCTACAAGCACGACATCGCATGGCACTTCTGTTCCATCTGAAAGCAATACACTGCTGATTTCTCCAGCTTCATTTACTTTCGATCCTGTCACACCAATGCCAAGGTAAAAGGTACATCCTGCATCTTCAAATGCTTTCTGATAAACACTTGCAGCATATTCATCCGTCTGAAGCGGCATCACACGCGGTGCCATCTCTGCAATGGAAACTTCATATCCGCGCTCACAAAGAGCAGAAGCTGCATCTAATCCAACAAGACCAGATCCAACAATAAATACTCGTTTTTTTCTTTCCACTGCACGATCCATTGCCTCGGCATCAGAAAAATCACGGAATCCATAGACATTGGAAGCTTCTCTGAAATGTTCAATCGGCGGAATAAAAAATGCCGCTCCTGTTGCAATCAGTAATTTATCATATGGCAGTACCGCTTTGCATTCCATCTCAACTACTTTTTCTTCTGGATTTACACGCGTTACTTTTTCTCCTTTTACCCAGCGAATCCGATTTTTTTCAAAAAAATCTTCTGGGATAAAATTAATTCCTTTTACATCTCGCTCATGACCAAGATATTTGTGGAGCATACAGCGGGAATGCACATGTTCATCGACAGAAATCATTGTAATTTCCGCATCGCTTTCCATTGTGCGAATACGTTCCGCAGCCATAATACCTGCTGGACCTACACCGATCACGATATACTTGGCCATCGTCATACCTCCTTTCCAGAGATCGCTTCTTTTGGACAGGCTTTCACGCAGCTCGGTCCGTCTTTTCCTTCACAGAAATCACATTTTACCATGTAATGAAGAGAAGCATCTGGCTGAGGAATACCATAACGGCAATTCATCACACACATATAGCATCCTGCGCACTTTTCTTTGTCGTATTTTACAAGACCTGTTGTCAAATCCTTTTTCAATGCGCCGCTCATACACGCATTGGCACAATCTGGATCATCGCAGTGACGGCAAACCAGAGGAATATAACCGCCTTTGGGATTCTTTTTAATAAAATTTCGTGATTGATTCTCAGGATCTGTTAAATCCAATGTATAGATAGATCCTTCCTCTGTATCTTTTCTGTGTGCATTCATACAGGCAAGAGTACAGCTCATACATCCGTCGCATTTTTCAGCGTCGATAAAGATTCGTTTCATAAGCTACCTCCTCTTTTTAGATATTTAATGCACTCCGTTTTTCCAGAATAATTGCTTCCAGTTTATCAGCAGCTGATTTTGCATCTGCATCCACGATAACCTGACCTCCAGTCAGTTCTTTCATATCTTCTGTCAGTACTTTTGTCACCAGTTTGCTTCCTGTGATAAATGGCGGAACTCCAAGGTGCAGAGGCAGACCAAGCGCTAAACCAAAGCATCCATCTGCTAATGCCTGCTCTTCCAACCACTGTGCCGCTGAGAGAACGAGTGGAAGCTGAGGAATATCAATTCCAATTTCTTTTGCCAGTTCTGTTGCTACCATTTCCAAACGTCCGATTGCAAGACATGGACCAAAGTTTAATACTGGTGGAATACCAAGTGTCTTACATACCTCTTGCAGACCAGGGCCTGCCAGTTCTGCTGCTTCTGGTGTCATCAGACCGCAGTTTTCAATACCTCCTGAAGAACATCCTGCGGAAAGTACAATGATATCTTTTGCAATCAGTTCTTTTGTCAATGCCACAGTCAGTGTGTCGTGACCGTATGCAACGCTAGAGCATCCTACCACTCCGGCAACACCTTTAATTTTTCCTGATACAATCAGGTCAATCAATGGTTTCCAAGAATCTCCTAAGAACTTCTTCAAAGAAATCTCACTGACACCTGTCAATGTATTTTTATTTCCGTGTTCTGGCAGAAGATTCATTTTTACTTTACCGCGACGGTTTTTATACGCTTCAATTAATTCATCAATGATTCTGTCCCCATCTTCTTTTCTTGTATCAAAGTTAAATGGAATCAGCTCTGCATTTTTCTTCTTTGCAACATCGTCAATACAAATCTGTTTGATCATCAGTTCATCACAGATTGGCTCAATTCCTGGCAGTGTACAGTTAAACTCAGACAGTACGCCATCAATTCCTCCTGTCGCAAGAATCGCTTCACTTGTATAGTTATTTCCTGCATGACCATCAAAAATTTCTGTATAGTGTGCTCCTCTAAGCTGAAGATCCTGTCCGACACAAGTACATCCTACCAGTTTAAATCCTTTTGCTCCTGCTGCCTTTGCCTTTTCTACAACATCTTCATCCAGAAGACGATCCTGAATATAAGTAAACATAGAATGCTGATGACCTGTAATCATAATATTAATATAATCTGGATCAATAACATTCAATCCAACTGGTGCAAAACGAATCTCTGGCTCTCCCAGTAAGATATCATTTAATAAGTTTGTCAGCATTAATCCATATACACCAGTTGAAATACCAAGTTTTAAGCAGTCTACCAACATATTCATCGGATCAGAGTTTAAGTTTGTAGAACATTTTACAACACCTGCAAATACTTCTGACTTTGATCCTCCTGGAAGAATTCCTAATTTTTTCCATGCTTCCAGACGAGGACTGTATGCTAATTTTTCAATCAGTTCCATCTGCACATATTCTGGCTTATACAGATCTGCCAGTACCTGATCTGCCACTTTTACAGCAAGATCATAAACATCATTTCCTTCTATACCTAACTCTTCTGCCAGACGATATAAAGCAGCTTCTGAACGGATTTTTCCTTTTGCTAATGCCGTATCTCTTAAATTCTTTGCTGTATTCTCAACAATATGGATATAGCATCCGCTTCCAGCTGCCACTGCACGCAGAAAGTTTCTCGCTACGATTGTATCTGCATCTGCACCACAGATTCCTCTTGGCGCTTTTGGAGTAATTCTACACGGACCATTTGCACAGAGACGGCAGCAAACGCCTTGAAGACCAAATCCACATTTTGTAGACTGTCCCTCTGTACGGTGATGGGAAGTTTCCATTGGAAGGCTGCGGATAAATGCCTCTAACGGCTTATCTGCACTTGCACATGTGCGGTTGCTAAAGCAATTTGTACATTCACTCATTTCATTTCCTCCTATCGCTTTTCCGATAATAATATTCATTACTATTTAAATATAACGAATTTTTACAAAATATGCAAGTTTTTTTTACACAAAAAGGCTGTAGATTTTATAAAAAAATCTACAGTCCTCATTTTTTCCCTTTAATTCAATAAATATCCTTTTGGATCTAACATATATTCATAATTTTTTAAGAATTCTACATTAGCTGTCTCATACTGATTAAATACGGAAGAAGAAAAACTTTCTGGACTAAGCCATCCATAATACCAAGATTTTTGATTAAAATAATTTTGAAGCTCCATCGACTCAAACAGCCTGCCTCGTCTTGCATAAATTTCATTTCTAGCATAACAGATTTCCTGAATAGATAGATTGCGGACATCATTGTTCGTCAGATAACGGCTGTTACTGTCATAAAAAATATATGTGTTATCCATACTGCCGTAACTTCCTACCGCATAGATATTATATCCTGGCTGATCCAGAAGGTATCCGCTCGCTAAACGTGCAAATTCATTGTCTTTTAGCAGTTTAATATTTGCCGCTTCATACGTATTAAATACAGAATCTGTGAAATCCCCAGGATTAATATATCCATTATACCAAGATTTCGCCTGAAAATAATCTTTTAACTCCTGAGATTCAAAGATTCTTCCGTGACGCGCATAAATCTCATTCTTCGCATAACAGATCTCTTGTAAAGTCATCGTATTGACTTCGCTCTGCATAATATAGCGCATATCGCTTCCATAAAATACATAACTGTCTGAAAATCCATTTTGGCCATATAAATAATCATAAATCGGCTGATAACTATATCCACTCTGATCTAAAAGATATCCTTCTGCCCGAAGCGCATATTCTCTGTTCTTTAAGAGTTCTATATTTGCTGTTTCACATGAATTTAGCATATCATTTGAAAAAACAGACGGCTCGATAGAACCGTAATACCAACTTTGCTGATTAAAATAGTTCTGAAGTTCTGTTGATTCAAATTTTCTTCCATAACGCGCATAGATCTCATTTCTAGCATAACACAGTACCTGAAGAGGCATATCTGCAATATCGCTCTCTGTCAGATAATATGTATTACTGCCTGGTATGATATAATTATATGCCGCATCCGCTAAAACAGTATCGGCGCTTTGCGTTCTGCCTATCGCAAAGATGCAGCAGAATATCATTGCTGCAATCCACCATCGCCTTTTACCTTTCCTCTCATTTTTCCTCATAAGAATCCCTCCTTTTATTTTTATGCTGAACCTCACATCCTTCTTCCTTTTATTTTTTTACACCTTTTCAGCATTTTTTCTTTATTATACCATAACAATACAAAAGATCCTATTAAGAAAATAGAAAAAAGTTTTTAGAATTCTTTGATAGAGCCTATTTTATCTTTTGACCGGTATAAACTTTGCTCTGTTCATCAGCGGATGAGACAGCGTTATCGATCCCGGTCTTGGACATACCATCACACACGCGCCGCAATAATAACATTCTCCTGGATACATCACAATCGGCGGTTTTCCTTTTTCTAATGATGGAAGTAAAATATCACATTGACATACATCCGCACATCTGCCGCAGCCAATACAAATCGTTTCGTCATACTGTATCGGTTTTGTACTGCACGGAACAGGCTCTACTGTAAATTCAATTTTTTCCATAAGAACCTTCCTCCTCATAATCATGATTTCTCTTTTCATATTCCTCTTTCAGATTGCCAAAAAAATCCAGCCGTTCTTCTCTTGTCTTGACAACTCCATTCTCTTTGCGTATCACAATATGTTTGCGGTCACATTCTGGATCTAACTTTGGATAATCACTTCTCTGGAAACAAAGTGGCACTGAACTTGATTTTCTGGCAAGACTTGCATTTAAAACAAGCTCAGCGACCGTAAGAATATCCAAAACTTCATGGGTTCTCATCAAATCATGAGGATTTTGGCAAGAGAGCTTTGGCACAATCTCCTCCTCAAAACTTTTCAAAAGATCCAGACCTTCTCTTAGCAAGGCATCGCATTTTACACCGCCGCAATAATTCTGCATTGCCTTTGCAATCGCCATATTCAGTTCTTTCCAGTTGATTCCCTCAGACTGTGGCACGAAAAGAGGCGCATACAATCGTTTCTTCTCTGCCTCAATATCTTCTTTTTTATAAGATGCAAAATCTGTCTCTGCTGCACAAGCAGCTGCCTTTCGTCCGGCATAATATCCTGTTGCACACGCAAATCCAGCACAGTCAGAAGCATAAAGCTGATCTCCTCCTGCATAGATTCCATCAATATTTGTTTTTAAATCCCAATCATGCATCAATCCGCCTGGCGCTCCGAAAAACTGTCTCTCCTGCTCCAAAAAGTTTGCTGACTGCCAACCTGTTCCATAACTTTGCAGCATATGTTTTTTTGGATCAAATCCTCTTTCTGTATAATTTTGCAGAATCGGAATTTTTGTTTTTCCTTCTTCTCCAACCATCAAGCCCCAAATTGCTCTTCTTTCTTCATCTGGCATCTTACTTAAGTCCGCATAGAATGGCAGTTGGTATCCTCTTTTCATTAATTCTTCAAAATCAAGCGTTTCCGGACCGCGATATTCATATTTGGGATTATCAATCACTCCGCCTTTTAAGAAAAATTTCTGTCCTTTTGCTGGATAATATCTCTCCCATACTTCTTTTAATTCTTTTCCATCACGATCTACATATGGAATTTCAACCCCTCTGGCATCCACCATTGTCGCAGCATACCATGTATTATGATTATTTCCAGCGCCGTATGGTGGAAAACTGCGTCCTGCCGCTGAAAACTCTGCTCTGACTGTCTTTTCCATCATTGTAAATTCTATTCCGCTACGCCATCCCATCGCATGACCACTTCCGATACTCTGCAGCGGACGAAATTCGCTTAACCCTACCGTATCTGGATGAAACAGCCACACTCTTGCCGGTCTTGACATGGCAAGCACTGTCGCCTTTGAGGAAAAGATATAAAATCTTCCTGTATGGACATCCATTCCCATTGCCCCAACGCCTCTTTTTTTGCCTGTATGATCTTCGTTGATAAGAAGCGCCGTTGCCTCTGTTCTATCAAAAATACGCACACCTAGGTGCTTCATTTCCTTTACTAACGCTGGTTTAAAAGTAGATCCCCACACTCTCAATGTAAATCTATTTTCATAATCATACGCATAGAGTAATTTTGTTTCTTCATCTCTAAATCTTGCACCGACAAATTCATCTTCCGTATCACGGATTTTTCCTCCGAATGATTCTAAATCTAAAAGACGATCATAGCCTTCTCTACATTCGATATAATGTGCAATCCCATTGCTATACCAGTCCTGTTCATTCACATATGCCTCTGCGATCTCTTCTGGTGTCACTTTTGATCCCGGATTCGTACACGCAGATTCCCAGTGGTCAAATCCTGTTCCTGCCGAGCCACTCCGTTCTGTCTTTCCCTTTTCCACAATAACGACAGACTGTCCCCTTCGAGCCGCTGCAATCGCCGCAAAACAACCTGCCAGACCGCCTCCTAATACTAGCACATCACTTTTTATATACGTCTCTTCTCCGACCTCATTCTCATAAGGCCACTGATATTTTTCTTCTCTCATCACAATCTTATATTCCTTCTCCGACAAGATGACAGGCAACAAAATGTCCCTTTGTCACTTCTTTCAGAGGAATATCTCCTTTTCTACATTCTTCTTTCACATATGGACAGCGAGCTGCAAACCGACATCCTGGTTTTGGATTGATTGGACTTACAACTTCTCCCTTTAAACGCTCTCTCTTTTTGTGGCAGGATTCCACACTTGGAATTGGGATAGAAGCAAGCAATGCCTTTGTATAAGGGTGCATCGTGTTTCTAAACAACTCTTCTGAGGACGCTTTTTCCACGCACTGCCCTAGATACATCACCATAATTTCATCTGAAATATGTTTGACGACAGACAGATCATGTGTGATAAACAAGTAGGTCAGCCCCATTTGTTCTTGAAGATCCATAAGCAAATTTAAAATCTGTGCCTGAATCGATACATCAAGCGCTGAAACAGGCTCATCGCATACGACAAATTTGGGATTCAATACAAGTGCTCTTGCAATTCCGATACGCTGCCTTCTCCCTCCGTCCAGCTCATGTGGGTATGCCATGGCAAGTCTTTCTGCTAGACCTACCGTTTCCATCATCTGTTTCACCCGTTCTTCTATTTCTTTTTTATTTTTACAAATTTTATTCACAATCAAAGGTTCTGCAATCAACTGCTGAACCGTCATACGACCGTTTAGGCTGGAATACGGATCCTGAAAAATCATCTGCATTCCAAGTCTTGCTTTATTTAATTCTTTTTTCTTCAGCTGTATCATTTCCTGACCCTGAAAGAAAATTTTTCCATCTGTAGGCTCATTTAGCCTTAAAAGAGTACGACCAAGCGTCGATTTTCCACATCCCGACTCTCCTACTACCCCTAATGTTTTTCCTTTTTCAATCAAAAAACTCACATCATCAACGGCGTGAAGCATCCCAGATGATGTCTTGAAATATTTTTTTAAATGCTGTACCTCTAGCAGTTTTTCAGCCATCTCTCTCTCCTTTTATGCCTCTTTTTTTGTATAAAGATGACAGCGGATCTGATGAGTGTCCTCTAAGTTTACAGATGGACGTTCCTTTCTGCATATCTCCATACATTTCTCACAGCGCGGTGCAAATTTACATCCTTCTGGAAGATTGGTAGGGTCTGGCATCAATCCTTCAATCGGATGTAATCTTCTCATGTTTTCTGTCAGACTTGGAATAGAACCAAACAATCCTGTCGTATATGGATGATGATTTTCACCTGTAAAAATATCAGCCAGTGTTCCATATTCTACAATCTCACCGGCATACATAATTGCTACCTTGTCGCACGTCTCCGCCACAACGCCAAGATCATGAGTAATCATAATAACAGATGTTCCATACTGTCTTTGCAGATCACAGATCATCGATAAAATTTGTGCCTGAATGGTTACATCCAGCGCTGTTGTAGGTTCATCTGCAATAAGAAGATCGGGATTACACACCAGTGCAATCGCAATCACTACTCTTTGTCTCATTCCACCTGAAAATTGGTAAGGATATTCATTTTTTCGTTCCTTTGGAATCCCTACCATCTCCATTGTCTCTTCTACTTTTTCGTCAATTTCTTTCGCAGATAGATTTTTTTCATTGTGAAGTAAAAACGCTTCTGCGATTTGATCTCCTACTGTCAAAACGGGATTTAACGCTGTCATCGGATCTTGAAAAATCATAGAAATCTTTTGTCCGCGCACTCTAAGCATTTCTTTTTCACTCAAATTTTTTAAATCCTTCCCCTCCAGCAAAATCTCACCCTCCGTGATCTTTGCTGTTCTTCGTGGCAGCAGTCTCATAATTCCCAATGCTGTCGTTGTTTTTCCAGCGCCAGTCTCTCCTACAAGCCCAAGTGTCTCTCCTCTTTTTAAAGAAAAGCTGATATCGTTTACAGCACGAACTGTCTCCAAATCACTTTTATAGATAATTGACAAGTCTTTTATCTCCAAGAGTGTTTCTCTGTTTTCCATCCTTTTTCCTCCTTAATCTTTCAGCTTTGGATCTAAAGCATCTGTCAGACCGTCTCCTACTAAATTAAAGGAAAGAGAGGTCAGCACAATAAAGATACCTGGGAAGATCAGCAGATATGGAGAGGTAAAGATAAATGGCTGCGCACTTGAGAGAAGAGCTCCCCATTCCGGTGAAGGCGGCTGAATTCCCATTCCAATAAAGCTAAGACCTGCTGCTGACAAGATCATATCCGAAATCGCCATCGTTGTATTTACAATAATTGGTCCTATTGCATTTGGAAGCACATATCGGAAAATAATTCTGATATTCTTCGTCCCATATGACTTTGCAGCCTCTACATAATCTTGCTCTGCCACAGTCAAAACGACAGACCTGATCAATCTGACATTTCCGGGAATACAAGAAATTGTGATTGCTATAATCAAGTTTCTTAAACTTGTTCCAAGCGCTGCTACAACCGCTAAGGACAGCAAAATCGGCGGCACACACATAAAAATATCCATAATTCGGCAGATCACGTTGTCCACAATTCCACCGAAATATCCAGCGCTTGCCCCCAAGACAGCTCCGATTGCAAGCGCCATCAAACTCGTTGCCACTCCAATAAACAGCGAATATCTCGATCCATGAATTACCCTTGCAAACAAGTCTCTTCCAAATTCATCTGTCCCAAAAAAATGCTGCATACTTGGAGATTGAAGTCTCTCTCGGCCAACCTGTTCAATACACTTTTCATACGGTACAATGACATCTGCAAATATAACAATAAAAAGAATCAAAGCTAATATAACAAGACCGACCACAGCTGTTTTATTCTTTCTATATCTGCGCCAGATCTCGGCAAGCTGTGTATTTTTTCTTTTTTTCTTCTTAGTCACGTCTTTTTCCTCCACTTTGATATTTTGCTTTGATACGCGGATCAATCACTGCATACAAGAGATCGACAATCAAGATAATTAAGCTGAATAACGTCGCCAAAAACAGTGTTGCGCCCATCACGACAGGAATATCTTTCTGGCGAATTGCCGTTGTGATCAACGTTCCCATACCAGGCATTGCAAAAACAGTCTCTGCAATGATCGCTCCTCCCAGAGAAGCTCCAAAACTTGTTCCAAGTGTGGTGATGACAGGAAGCAACGCATTGCGCAAGGCATGTTTCCAAATAATTCTCTTTTCCGAAGCCCCTTTTGCCTTTGCTGTTCGGATATACTCCTGACGTACTGTCTCTAACATTGCTGACCGTGTCAGTC
>CBCTVZ010000010.1:0-36613 GCA_965150505.1 uncultured Robinsoniella sp.
GAACGAAAAGTCCTCTTTTTTCATAGAGACTGTTATTTCACAGCCCCATTTTTTAATTTTATACTTATTCTTTTTTTATCAAAATCGTTCTCTTTTTTTTGACAACTTCTGCTCTGTGACTTACGCTTCCTGATTAATCACATCACTCATGTGATAATAGCCTGCTGGCTTTCCTGCAAGATATTTTGCAGCCTGAACAGCGCCTTTTGCAAAAACTGCTTTTGAGTATGCAGTATGCTTAAATTCAATCACTTCATCCATGCCTGCAAAAATCACCTCATGTTCTCCTACAATGTTTCCACCGCGAACAGCACAGATTCCAATTTCTTTCTCGTCACGTTTTTTTCTGTCCTGACTTCTGTCAAAGACATAATGGTATTCTTTTCCAAGCGCTTCATTCAGACTGTCCGCCATAGCAAGGGCTGTTCCACTTGGGGCATCTACCTTCAGATTGTGATGTTTTTCTACAATTTCCATATCAAATCCAGCCGGAGCTAATACTTTTGCCGCCTCTGCCAGCAATTTTAAAAGCGTATTTACTCCAAGAGACATATTGGCAGATTTCAGAACAGCCGTTTTTTTACTGCTTTCCTCAATACGGGCAATCTGTTCTTCACTCAGTCCTGTTGTGCATAATACAACCGGCATCTTTTTCTCTTCACAATAATCAAGCAGCGCGTCGGTTGCTTTTGGCGATGCAAAATCAATCACAACATCCGCCTCTATATCGCACTCTTTTAAGCTCTTAAAAACAGGATATCCATTGTCTTTGTTATCCATAAGATCAATTCCTGCTACAATCTGAGCATCCTGATCTTCTTTTATAATTCCTGTTATGACCTGACCCATGTGACCGTTGCATCCGTGCATAATCACTCTTACCATCGTTTTATCCCCTTTTTATTTTACTTCAATACCAAATTTAATCAGTTCCTGTTTTACCAGTTCTTTATGTTCTTCTTCCATCTCGCACAGCGGAGAACGAAGAGGTCCTACCTCTTTTCCCATTAAATTCAACGCGCCTTTTACAGGAATAGGATTCACTTCACAAAACAGAGCATCTACCAGAGGCAATGCTTTTAACTGAAGTTCACAGCTTTCTTTTACTTTTCCCTCCATGTACAGTCTGACAATATCATGTGTCTCTCTCGGCGCTACATTAGAGAGGACAGAGATCACACCGATTCCTCCCAATGACAAGATTGGTACAATCTGATCATCGTTTCCGGAATACAGATCAATACATCCGTCAGCAAGCTGCATCAGCTTTGCAACCTGTGAGATGTTTCCGCTTGCTTCTTTTATTCCTACAATATTTTCTACATTTTTTGCCAGTGTCACTGCTGTCTGCGGCAGAATATTACATCCTGTTCTGCTTGGCACATTATACATAATAATTGGCAGTTTCACAGAATTTGCAATTTGGGTATAATGGGAAATTAACCCTTTCTGTGTCGCCTTATTATAATATGGTGTGACGATCAAAAGACCGTCTGCTCCAAGTTTTTCTGCTTCCTGAGACAGATAAATTGCTGTATCTGTATAATTAGAACCTGTTCCAGCAACTACTGGTATTCTTTTGTTTACTTTTTTAATTGCATATTCTATCACACTCAGGTGTTCCTCATGTGACATACACGCTGATTCTCCTGTCGTACCGCAAATTATGATAGCATCTGTGCCGCCTGCGATCTGTTCCTCAATCAATTCTCCCAGTTTCTCATAATGAATATCGCCATTTTCTTTCATAGGTGTCACAATCGCTACGCCAGCTCCTGTAAAAATTGCCATACTTTTTCCTCCTTAAAATCTTAAAAGAATTTCTTCGTTTGAACCTCTCATGACAAAAGTCACAAGTTTTCTCGCCTTATTTGTAAAAGTGTAGGTATTCTATATCTTATCCATATCGCATTCACACGGCAGTCAAATTACTTAGAAACAAAAACAGGGTCAGACGGAAGTCTGCCCCCTAAAGAATACATGTATTTTCTCCATATCACTATTCTTTTAGATAGCACTCCATCAAACTTGATGACAGTCACATGATTATTCATCCATGTGCCCAGACTCCAGAACGCAGAATCCCTTTGTCTTCGGCGTTTTTCCCTTTCCTCAGTCCTCTTCTATCTCTGCCATATCAGACTGCTTACTCATGAAACACGCGACCTCTATCTACTTATGCTTTTGAAACATCCCTTAATCTTTGTACCGTATAATTTGCACAATAGGGCATACTTTTCATCTTCTTTTCACTGCTCTCACAAAAATCTCTATGAGAATCCGCCATGAACTGCCTATTCTAAATATAATAGGTTTTATGCTCACTTTTTATAAATATAGCATTATTGAAAACCCTTGTCAACTTCTCTTTTTTTTGCTTTTCTATCTTCTTTGGATCAGCTCTGTCACCATATCTGCATATTCCCAAAGAGACTCTTGACATGGAATACCTGTCAGAATCAGACTCATATTTTCGTCTCTGGAAGTGATCAATGACTTTACTTCTTCTTCCGTAATAATTCCTTTTTCTATAAGTCCAAGCACCTCATCCAGAATTAACATATCACATTCCTGTGTGACCATTACTTTTTTGGCAAAGTTCCATCCATTTCGTATATTTTGCGCCTCTTCTGCCTGTTCTTCCTGCGTCAGATTGCTAAAAGCACAGTCTGCTTTTTGGAAACGGAACAACTTGATTTCAGGCTCCAGTCTCTCAATAAACCGTATCTCTTCACTCAGTTTTTCTTTTAAAAACTGAATAATAAATACATTTTTTCCCATGGATGCGGCTCGAATTGCCTGACCAACTGCAGCAGTCGTTTTTCCTTTTCCCTCTCCGCAAAATATATGTACATATCCTTTATCCATCATGCACCTCACCTATGCTCGTTTGTTTTATTTTCTATATATCATGTTCTGGATTTCCACTGCTATTTTGCCCTTATACTACTACATACCTCAAAATAATGCAAGATTTTATTCCAAATATTCCATTTTGCTCACAGAGACTTCATACGCTGTACGTCGCTCTGTCACTTCTCCCTCTAGCTTTTTCACATATTCACGGCTCTGTATTCTGCCCCAGATCTGCACATGACCACCTACTTCAAAGCCTGATGTAAACCGTGCATTTCTCCCCCAGCTGATACATGGAATATAATCGGACTTTCCATACGGACGATTTACCGCAATCAACATATCTGCAATTTCTCTTCCCAAAGGTGTTTTTCTATAGATTGGCGGTTTGCAGATATAGCCATCTAAAAAGATCTGGTTACTTTTTACTTTATCCTCTTCTTCCTCCACAAAAGTCACTTCTCTTGCAAAGACAGATAATACCAATCTGTTTTTCTTCTCCTCATGACGATTGTAGGATCGGAACTGTCCTGTCACCTGAATAAATTCTCCTTTGTAATCTTGTGTGACATCAATCAGTCTCTCCGAGATCATAACCGGAATCCGGTCTGCTGAGGCGCTGAGACGTTTTATTGATACATCCACCATATAAAAACCTTCTCCAAATACCTCATGACTGAACATGAAATCGGATACAATCTCTCCTACAATCGAAACCTGGTTATTTTCAATAATCTTATCTGCCATAACAAAATGTGCTCCCTTCTGCTTTTAAAGTATCTTTTTTTATCCGCCGTCTGTTCTGAAACGGATCTGTATAATCCGTCTTTATGTGTACCTTCGGTGTCATTCTTTCCTCATGAACATCCTGACGAGCTATAACTATGTTTATTCTATTTTTTTGTCTCTTAGAACTTTTATGTCTAACAATCGTGAGACAGACTTCGACCGTGTCTGTCTGATTCCATCCTTTTTTGTGAATCTTTGTCCCTTTCTTTTTCAGATTGTGTCGATATGACGCTGCTCTTTTTTTCTTCATGGTTTCATCGCTCATTGACAATTTTGCTTGTAATCTGGGCAAAATGTGATAGAATAAAAAAGTTGTTATTAATTATTATTTATTCGTATCGTTATTAAAAAGGAAGATAGAAGATGAAAAGAGAAGATATTCGTAATATCGCGATTATTGCCCATGTTGACCATGGCAAAACCACTCTAGTAGATGAATTATTAAAACAAAGCGGCGTATTTCGTGCAAATCAGGAAGTTGCCGACCGTGTTATGGACTCTAATGCGATTGAGAGAGAACGCGGAATTACTATTTTATCAAAAAATACTGCTGTTTTTTATAAAAATACAAAAATTAACATTATTGACACACCTGGACACGCAGATTTCGGCGGCGAAGTAGAACGTGTCTTAAAAATGGTAAACGGCGTAGTCCTCGTTGTGGATGCGTTTGAAGGTTCTATGCCTCAGACAAGATTCGTTCTGCAAAGAGCGCTCGAACTGGATCTTCCAGTTATCGTCTGCATCAATAAAATTGACCGTCCAGAAGCGCGTCCAGACGAAGTTATCGATGAAGTTTTAGAATTGTTTATGGATCTGGATGCCTCTGACGAACAGCTTGATTGCCCATTCATTTTTGCATCTGCAAAAGCCGGATATGCTATCAGAGATCTGGCTGACGAACCAAAGGATATGACTCCTTTATTTGAAACCATCTTAGATTATATTCCAGCGCCGGAAGGCGATCAAGAAGGCGGCACACAAGTTTTAATCAGTACCATCGACTATAATGAATATGTAGGACGAATCGGAGTCGGAAAAGTAGACCGCGGTACAATTAAAGTGAATCAGGATTGCCTGCTTGTCAACCACCACGAACCTGATAAACAGCGCAGAGTAAAAATCAGCAAACTGTATGAGTTCGATGGTCTGAATAAAGTAGAAGTTTCTCAGGCAACAATCGGATCTATCGTCGCAATATCTGGTATCTCTGATCTCCATATCGGTGACACCCTTTGTTCTTTAGAAGCGCCTGAAGCAATCCCATTCCAGAAAATTTCTGAGCCTACGATTGCTATGCACTTTATTGTCAATGACAGTCCGCTTGCTGGAAAAGAAGGAAAGTTTGTCACATCAAGACATTTAAGAGATCGTCTTTTCAGAGAGTTAAATACCGATGTCAGCCTTCGTGTGGAAGAGACAGAAACGACAGAAGCATTTAAAGTTTCCGGCCGTGGAGAGCTTCATCTTTCTGTTTTGATTGAAAATATGCGCCGTGAAGGATATGAATTTGCTGTCAGCAAAGCAGAAGTTTTATACAAAAAAGATGAACGCGGAAAACTTTTAGAGCCTATGGAGCTGGCTTATATTGATGTTCCAGAAGAATTTTCCGGTACAGTCATCCAGAAATTAAGCCTTAGAAAAGGTGAACTGCAAGGAATGAGTATCTCTCCAAATGGCACAGCTCGTCTTGAATTTTCCATTCCTGCCCGTGGATTAATCGGATACCGCGGAGAATTTATGACAGACACAAAAGGAAATGGTGTCTTAAATACAAGTTTTGACGGATATGGACCGTACAAAGGGGATATTCAGTACCGCAAACAGGGATCTTTGATCGCTTTTGAATCTGGAGAATCCGTTACATATGGTCTGTTCAACGCACAGGAACGTGGTACATTATTTATTGGACCTGGTGAAAAAGTTTATGCTGGTATGGTTATTGGTCAGAATGGAAAAGCAGAAGATATCGAACTGAATGTCTGCAAGATGAAACATCTGACAAATACACGCGCCTCTGGATCAGACGACGCTTTAAAACTGACACCGCCTCGTATCTTAAGTCTGGAACAGGCTCTTGACTTTATTGAAAATGATGAATTGCTTGAAGTAACGCCAAAGAGCTTAAGAATCCGTAAAAAGATCCTTGATCCGACAATGCGTAAACGTGCCGCAATGAATCGCAAATAAATAGTAAAAACCAAATATACCCTTTGCTAAAAATGATCTGCTCCCTTTTCGGTAGACAAGTGAAATAATAAAACTTGTTACCTGAAAGGGAGTATTTTTTATTTCCAAAAACTCCATTTTATTTTTACCTTTTTTTCTCCGTCAAACAAAAATTGATATTCCTCTTCCGTCAATATATTTTTTAATTTTTCTTTCTCTCCTTCTGGAACAACAGCGTGTACCGTATCGGTAAAGCATAAATTTGGAAATACGACACACCACCAGTTTTGTCCCTCTGCCTTCCCTATGCACACTCTCAAAGCCTCATACGTTCCGGCTGGGAAGGTACAGTCCCCATACTTTTTAACTGGAAATTCATACGGTTCTAATTTTACTGTCACTGGATAATCATATCCTTCTTTCTTAATTACATTTTCTGCTGTTTTTCTGATCTCTTCGATATGGTTTTGAATTTCTCTTCTCGTTCCTTTCAGGTCAGAGATCCCTTCTAGTTCTTCTCTTAGCAATTCCAACACCGCTTCTTTTACTTTCATTTTTAATGCCTGATCTTCTTTGCTGTCACTGTTTGCCAAGACATGAAATCGAATCATCTCTTTTGCAATTTCCTGCTGCATCGTCTCGACTGCCCGTGTCTGAGAACGAAACAAAATGATCCAAAACAAAAAGCAGATGATCGCCGCTGCGCTTAAAATAAAAAAATGATCCCATTGTTTTTGTATCTTTTTTTCCATCTTTCTATCTCCCCATCTCTTTTCTTTCTGTCTGTAATCATTCCCTATTTTTTTCTCTCTAATCACGGAGTCAGATCAATTCTGTCTTTTTTTATTTCTGGCATCGTTATCTTCTCTTTTTTTCTGATCTCTCCCAAAAGATCACCTAAAGTCATCTCTTTTTCTTTTCCAATATCAGGATTATTTTTGTAAAGATTTTCCAAATAAAATCCAAATGAAGTATCGCCTTCTAAAGCCATATCAAGAATGTCTTCTTTCTCTTTTTCTTCGCAAGAAAATACCAGCATATTTCTCGCAAATACAGGTTTCTGCTCAAAATAAGACAACACTTCTTGAAACTTTTCTTTTTGTTTCATCAAATTCTCTCCAAAAACAACCGCTTTTAGATGACTCATATCCAAATATTTGTCCGACTGATATTGAAAACTCTTCTCGATCTCCTCCATCGTGTCGCCTTTTGTGAGGACAGCTTCCTGCTTTTCTTCTTTTTTGTCACTTCCTGCCTCTCCTTCCAAATCAGGTATCGCATAAAAGACACCAAGCTGACCGTCTTCCCAGAGTACGACTGCCGCTGTTGGAAAATCCCTGTTTTCTAATTCTACATTGCTGCATCCTGTCAACAGAAGAGAACATAGTAAAAATATCAGACCTGTCTTTTTCATTTTTTTCTTCTCGCTTTCTTTTTTTCTGACAAAACGGCAAGCACAATCATACACACTGCCAGAAGAGGCGCTAAAATACATCCGTTTGCAACCATATAAATTTTTACTGATGTTTCATACGTTTGACACAGAAAAGCCCCGATCCATACGAGGAAACCACAGGCGTATGGTACCCATCTTTTCTTTGTACATTCCATCAAATTTTCTGCCATCGTTCTCATAGCAAACATCCCAATCCCTGTACCGGCAAACAGACTCATCAACAGCACTGCCAAAAATACGACATCCCATCTTTGCAAAAAGCCTCCTGGAATCGTCACATTTGTCATCAACGTTAAAATGGGCCATGGAAGCGCTGCAATTCCTTCCTCTCCAAATACTCCAAGTCCAATGATATACAAGATGACTACGATCCCTCCTGCGATCACAATACCAGTTGTCATCCTTCTTCTTCCGCCTTTTTTCTTTTTCAATGGCGGAACGAGAAAAGGCATTAAACTGATACTCCCAAAGGACGTAAAGACAAAAAAAGTTCCTTTCACCATGGAAAATCCCCATGGTTCATACCCCATCTGCACATCCTGCATCTTCATCTCTGTCGCAGCGAATACGCTCATAAAAAACAGCGGAATCAAAATCAAAAGAAATAAAATTTCACTCATTCTCCCCTGTTCCTCCAACCCTGTTCCAGAGGCATAAATTCCAGCAATCACGATTAAAACCATCAATATTTCCGCTGAGTGATCAAATAAAAGATATTGATTCACAATCTTTGAAAAGAGCCGAACAAGATAAATTAACTCTATCGCCAGAGATAAAAAATACATAGCGCTGATGGTTCTGCGCATAAAAGTTCCCATGGTCTCTTGGACAAAATCGAAAAAATGAAATCTGGCGCGCAGTCCAAGGTTATACAGCAAAATCCCATACAGCACAGTGAATAAAATTCCAGCCAACAGACAGATTACAAAATTTCTGGATGACGTATTTTCAGCAAATTCCGGCAACAAAAGACACATTTTCCCAATCCAGCTGACCACTAAAAGGCACTGCACTTGTCGCGCCGTAATTTTATGATTTTCTGAAAACATTTCTATTTCTCCTTCCATCGAAATCGGATTCTCTCTCCCCGTCTTGCAAACACAGGTCTTTTTTTCATCATCCATGGCGGAAGTTTAATCACACTGTCCTTCCATCCTGCCATCTGATTGATCTCGTCACTGACAAATGGCATAAAATATGGGATTCCAAAGCTCTTCAGCCGTGCCAGATGCGATAACAACAAAAACCAAGAAAATACAAATCCGGCAATTCCAAAAAAACTACAGCATAAAATAACGCCAAATTTCACAAGACGGCACGCCTCAGCCAGTTCTTCATTTGGAATCGAAAAAGAAGACAATGCCGTCATTGCCACGATGATCACAACCATCGGACTGACAAGATTTGCCGTCACTGCTGCCTGACCGATGATCAGACCTCCCACAATTCCGATTGTATTTCCGATCTGTCCCGGCATACGGATTCCTGCTTCCCTTAAAAGTTCAAATGAAATTTCCAGCAAAATCACTTCCACCACTCCTGGAAATGGCACTCCTTCACGCGCCATAGAAAGAGAAAGGATTAAATTTGTCGGCAAAATCTGAGTATGAAAATTTGTAACTGCCAGATAAAGTCCAGGCAAAGAAATAGCCAGAAATGCCGCCGCATAGCGCAATAATCTTAAAAATGTCACCATCAAAAAATGGCTGTAATAATCATCCGGTGTCTGAAAAAAAGAATGGTATGTCGTCGGCAAGATTAATGCCTGAGGAGAATTGTCACTCAGCAAAACGATTCTTCCCTCCAGAATCGCCATCGCAGCTTTATCTGGTCGTTCTGTTGTCTGATACTGAGGAAATGGAGAATACCACGTTTCTTTTGTCACTTGTTCAATCACTCCGGAATCCATGACCCCGTCAATCTCAAATGCTTCCAGCTCTTGTTCCATTTTTTTTACAAGATTTGGATACGCCAAATCCTCCAGATACACAAGCGCTGTCATGGTATGAGAATGCTGACCGATCGGCTTTTCTTTTACTTTCAGTCTTGTGTCACGGATACGTTTTCTGATTAAAGCGCTATTGATCTTTTCTGATTCCGTAAAAGATTCATTTGATCCGCGCAATACTTTTTCAGACTCTGATTTTGACACGCCAAGCCCAGGATATCCTTTTGTTCCGATTTTGATTGCTTTGTCATATCCATCGATCAGCAGTAACGCATTTCCGGCAAGCATTGCGCTCATCCCACCTGACAGATCGGAAAACTGTGCGGTATCTGCCATTCCAAGCGCATTTTCACTGATAGATGGTATGATCTTTTCATCTTCCATCTCCTCAAGCTGCATCAACAATTTTCCAAGAGCAGAATCCTGCATAATCAGATTACTGATCGCGCTTTCCACATAGACGAGCAGACAGTTTACCTGCTTTTTTTTTCCAATTTTCATCTTCTTCTGAATAATATCTGCGCAGTCCGTACATAGATTTTTTATCTTTTTCTCATTTTTCTCTAATTCTTTTGAAATATCACCCATGAAAATACACCTCCCTTTCTGAAAGTTTCCAAAATAAAAAGAAGCAGAAGTTCTATTTTCTCCTGCTTCTTATCTTTTCCTTTTTTTCTATCTTTATACTTTTTCATTCATGCGGTTTTTCTCAGAAGTCAAACTGTCAATGATGCACTTCCTCTGATTTTCAATATGCACTTTCACCGCATTTCCAGCTTTCACCGGATCATGTTTTTTCAATGCTTTGCGGATCGCTTCATGCTCGTCCACTAACGTTTTGTGCATTCTTTTGTCTTTTAAATATTCCATGCGATACCGATACATCTGCTCTCTTAAATTATTCAAAAGCTGCAGCAATCTGTGGTTATTTGTCGCTCCATAAATAATCTCATGAAATTTAATATCCGCCTGTACAGATTCTACAAGATCTTCTTCCATTAACGCTCGTTTAAATTCGTTCCCTGCGTTTTTCAATTCTTGAAGCTGTGTCTCTGTTATATTCTGACAAGCATTCTGTACGGCAAGAATCTCCAAAACACCTCGCACTTCCAGCACATCTTCTAAATCTTTGATGGTGATTTCCGCAACGATTGCACCTTTCCGCGGAATCATAAGGACAAGACCTTCTAGTTCTAACTTTCGGATTGCCTCCCTGACAGGTGTTCTGCTGACTCCCAGCCGATTTGCAAGCTGAATCTCCATCAGTCTTTCTCCCGGTTTAAGCTCTCCTTTTAAAATTGCCTGACGAAGTGTATTAAATACAACATCACGCAGCGGCAGATATTCATTCATATCAACATTAAATTCATGCCCCATGTAATCCTCCATCTATCTCTCTATTTTTCTCTGTTTCTTTTTATTCTTTCTATTTCTTTTTATTTTATTTTTCTCTGTTTCTTTTATCGTTTTTTATCGAATCTTCGTCATAAAAAGCTGACGGCACCATCTTTTTTCTTTCATTTTTCGGTAAGCATACTGAAGCTTTTCTTCCTCATCAAAGATTCCAAATACCGTAGGGCCGCTTCCGCTCATCATCGCATTCAATGCCCCGTACCGAACCATATCCTGTTTTATTTTCTCCACGACAGGATATTGCACTGCTGTGACACTTTCCAACACATTTTCCATCTTTTCTGCCAGCGTATTTAAGTCCTTTTCCTCTAATGCCTTGAGCTGACCGTCAATATCAGGATGATGGACGAGCTGATCTGCTTTTAAATTTGTATATACAAATTTTGTAGATACGTCTGCATCTGGTTTTGCAAGCAAGATAAAGCATTTTGGCGCTGGTGGAAGAAACGTCAGTTTTTCTCCTATTCCTTCTGCCAATGCTGTTCCTCCTTTGATACAGTACGGTACATCCGCGCCTATTTTAACTGCATATCTGGCAAGTTCTGCATCAGAAAGTCCTAAATCAAACATCCGATTCAATCCTCTCATGACGGCTGCCGCATCGGAACTTCCTCCTGCCAGTCCTGCCGCAGACGGAATTTTCTTTTCCAGTTTGATAAAGATGCCCTGTTCTATTTGAAATTCATCCATCATCAGTTTTGCTGCTTTATAAACGAGATTCTTCTCATTTACCGGCAGCCATGGTAAATTACATTCCCCTTTAATTCCTTTTTTTTCTGTTTGATACAGTCGAATCTGATCATATAACTGAAGATTCTGCATGATCATGCGCACTTCGTGATACCCATCTTCTCTTCTTCTGATCACATCCAAACCAAGATTAATTTTCGCAAATGCTTTTTCTCTGATTTCTCTCATGCTCTCAAAACCCTTTCCTTGTATACAAAGTACATTATACATTTTTATTTTATCATGTTCTAAAAAAAAAGTAAAGTTTGTGATTTTTCTATCTTTTTGACATACGCTCCATTGTCTAAAACAAGTGGGATTGCGACAGTCTCATTTTAAAAAAGCCTCCGTATTTCCACATTGATCGAGCTCTCCCGCTTTTCGATTGATGTAAAATACGAAGGCATTTTTGATCGGATCGTCTTTGATCCCATATCGTCCCTATTATATATATTTTTTGCTATTATACTGCCGTATCTACCATTTTTACGATAAACAGACAGTCTCCCGGTTTGATCTCAGTATTCTCAAGACCACTCATCTCTTGTATGTTTTCCATCGTCGTATCATATTTTTTTGCAATCTGCCACAGGGTATCTCCTGGCTGTACAACGTATCCTGTCATACTTGGCAATTCCTGAATCCTCTTCCAGTCCAGCTCTTTTTCTTCTATTTCCTGAATACAGGCAATCGGATATTCCTGCACCACAAATGCACTTAGCGTCACATTTACTTTCATCTCAATCTCTTCACTGTCCATCATAGAAACCGTCAGTTGTTCCAAGTCGCCATGAAGAGAATATTTGCAAGAACCATCCATTCCTTCGGCTTCAATTTTCTGCTGAAATGGCACAATTCCATGCAGCACAGCAAATGGCTTTGCATCGTCTGCTGTGATATATAAAATAGACACCGACACGACTCCTTCCGCGCGAAGACCTTCCGAGGATACAATGACTTCATCTACCTTCACTTCTCCCCTGCTGTGACAAATTTGAAGCATTCGTGGCTGACTGCTCTCCATTTTTACATTGTTGACCGCTTTACAGCTTGCTACATTTTTCATCAAAAGACTCTCGCAGATCTCTTCTTGCACAACCGGCATCAACTGTCTTCCCGGTGTATGTACATCTTCCAGAATCTGAATATGTTCTTCCTCATAAAGTTTAATATCCAAATCTAAAACGGCATCTGCCTGAATCATTCTACCTTCTCCATCTGTATCATTTTTGATTTCCAGACTGTATTTCCCCATTGAAACTTCTACGTCAGACAACAATTTCTGGAGACATTCGCTACATTCTAACTGTTCCTGAAATGGCTGTGTAATCTCAATCCATTGAGCCGCGCTGTTTTCTCCTTCCGGTTCATACAAGAAAAAGATCTGAATTTCTCCACGCGCTTCGATCTTTCCATCCAGAAGCTTCACCTGAACTCCCCTCAGTTGAATATCGCTCCATAGAATTTCTTGTATGTTTGGTTTATTAGACGGAAGTGTGATCTCTTTTTTTACCCTCAAGATATCTTTTTTCTGGCTTTTCATCTGAAGAATCTGCGCCTGTTTCATCTTCATACTGATCTTTCCAGCAGATGGAATGCCCGTTGCCGTCATCACTTCCCGACTCTCTTCGATCCATGCAGATAAGGTCAACACCGCTTTTCCGCTTAATTTTCTGGAATTGATCACACTCACATCCAAATCTTCCACATTCCATTTTAACCGGACACTGTCGCCGCTCTCTGCTTCTTCTAACCGTATCGTCTCCTCAAATGGAACGTTCGTCTCCATATGACTGACTGCTCTTTCTTTTGTCTCTGCGATATAAAGCACATGAATAGAAAGTACACCTTTGACTGTGACCTGCCCCGTATTGACTTTCAGATCTTCCATCTTGACTTCTCCGGATGATTCTACAATCGTTCCCACATCCGCCTTACTGTCAGGAACATTAAAATCTTCCTCCAAGCTGATCTGACTGACACCGCGACATTTCAAACGGTTCATGTGAATTTTTTTCTTCAATAATTCCATTTCAAATCCCCCTTTTCTTTTTTGTCTTCTTTCGTCCCACTCCCTAGGAAAAACTGACCTCTTTATCTGTTTGTTCAATTTTTAAGACAATAAAAGGATAGGACTCACTTTGTCTGATCTCTTGTTTTCGAGTCGGTCCTATCAGAGTCGTACTTACATAAACCGTATTTTCTAATATGGAACATTCTTCTACAGAGATGCTGTATCCCCCTGTATCCTGTTTTCCATATCCTCTCACGATATACAGGTATCCATCTGCCTCATACGTCAGCCTGCACTCATTTTGTTTTTGATTTTCAATCAGCTCGGCAAGCTCTTCTGGCAGATTTTCTGCTGTCACAACCGTATATTCCAGAGCAGTTCTCTGAGGCTCTTCCTCTTTCTCAGAGCATCCACTCACCATAGCACAGATCAACAGCAACCATATCCATCTTTTCAACTGCATACCATCCTGTGTTCTTTCTTCTATTCATATTCTTTTTTCTATTCTTTTATTCCTCACACAGCCTGTTTTCTTTCTGACGCTGTATGCTTGCCTGATAAGACATCTGCAGCTGCTTTGCCGCTGTTCTTTCACGAAATCCAACGCCCCCCAGCGAAGATACGGACATTATCCCCATCAATGAATTTGTCACAAAGCACTCATCAAACGCTTCGATCTGTTCCGGCAAAAGGATACGCTCGTCCACCTCAGTCTCACACATCACAAAACGGCGCATCACTCCCGCTAAAAGCCCGCATTCTTTTTTCGGTGTATATAGTTTTTCTGCTTTTCTGAAAAAAATATTTGTCGTTGTCCCTTCGCAAATTTCCCCTTTTGTATTCAAAAAGATCTGTTCGTCGATTCCATTTTTCACTGCGTTTCTCTTTTCCAGAATGCAATCCCCATAGTTCAATGTCTTATAGTAGGTCAAAGGCGATGTCTCATTTCGTCTGACCAAACTAAAATCCATCTTAAATCCCCTGTCATATTGCTCTTTTGTGTAATGATTCTGCCTTGTCAGAAAGACTAAATTTTCTTTTGAAGCAATGATTTTCAGAACGGTCTGACCTGTCTTCTCTGCGTGCTGTCTCACTTGTTCTTCTGAGATTTCATGCCAAAATCCCATAAATTTCATCGCCTCTCGCAGTCTTTCCAGATGCCACTCCAAAAAAATCGGACATCCTTCTTCCACCGCAATCGTCTCAAAAGCGCCAAGCCCAAACTGATATCCTTCATCTAATAAAAGTTGTGTCAAATTTTTTCCCCCTTTCTGCTCTTTTTTTCTTTTCATCTCTATTTTTTATTCTTATTTCATTGCTTCCAACACCGCTTTTGCCTTTTGCAATGTCTCTTCATATTCAAACTCCAACTCTGATTCGTATGTGATTCCCCCGCCCACACCGAGATGATATATTCCATCGCTGTACAGAGCTGTCCGGATTACAATATTAAAATCACAATTTCCATCCAATGTCAGATAACCAATCGAGCCTGTATAAATATTTCTTCTGCCATGCTCCAACTCGTCAATAATCTCCATTGCCCGCAGTTTTGGCGCTCCTGTGATCGATCCCCCTGGAAATGCCGCCTCAATCAAATCCATCACATTACAATCTTCTCTCAACTCTCCTACTACATTTGACACAAGATGAAACACGGTTGCATACGTCTCTACCGTAAACATTTCTGTTACCTTCACGCTTCCTGCCTTGCAGACGCGATTTAAGTCATTTCGTTCCAGATCTACAATCATCAAAAGTTCACTTTTATCTTTTTCTGAGTTTTCCAGCTCCGTTTTCATTGCCAGATCTTCTTCTTTTGTACTTCCTCTTTTTCTTGTTCCCTTGATCGGTCTTGTCTCAACATGACCTGATTTCATCTGAAGAAAACGCTCCGGCGAAGCGCATACAATCTGAAATTCCCCATAATTCAAATATCCTCCAAATGGGGAAGGATTGATGCTTCTTAATTTTTCAAATACTTCATACGGCTCTTTCTCGCTTTTTACTTTCAGATGCTGCGTCATATTTGCAATATAGATATCCCCTTCTATAATATAATGGATCATATCGTCAATCGCTTTCATATACTGCTCTTTTTCAAAATTTGGGAGGACTTCGATCTCAAATCGTTCACTCAGATCAGGTTCTCTATATTTCTTTATGCCTTCTCCGATTTTATATTCTAGCTCTTCTATACTTTCTGTTTCATCTCGTCTCTTTCCATTTGCCACAAGCCAGATCTGCTTTTTCTCCAGATCTTCCACGATAAATTCATCATAGAAATTTAAAATGCAGTCTGGTATTTCCACATCGGATGGATCTTTTGCCTGAACCCCTTCTTTTTTTCTGCCATATTCATAAGAAAAATATCCGATTGCTCCTGATACAATCGGCAGATTACTTTCATTTTCTTCTCTGTGTTTTCCCAGATAGCGCTTCGTATATGTTTCAAAACTTTCTGACTGCTTTTCTCCGTTTGCCGTAAATCCATCTTTTCCTTTTACTAATTTTAAATAAGGATTTCTGCCCAAAATAGAATATCTGCCCATCTCATTTTTCAGAGAGGAGTCTAAAAATACAGTGTCTGTCTCTTTTTCAAATTCACAAAAAAATTGTGCAATCGGCGTATACGTTTCCAATAACTTTATGATTCTCATTTTTTTCCTCCAGCCATCTTTTTTCACTCATGCTCCTTTTTTCTGCTGCCATTTTTCACAGATTGTATTAAAATTATCTAACATCTCATGGCCGTACTGGGTCAGCACTGCTTCTGGGTGGAACTGAATCCCATACACGGGAGCATCTTTTCTGGAAATTGCCATAATTGCGCCATCTTCCGCTCTCGCATCAATCTGTAACTGCTCCGGCAAATCGCATTCCTGCACGACAAGAGAATGGTATCTTGTCACCTGAAAAGACTCTGGCAAATTTTGAAAGATTCCATTTTTATTGTGTCGGATCGCAGTCACTTTTCCGTGCATCGGTCTTTTTCCCTTTATAACGCTTCCGCCGCACGCATAGCCAATCACCTGATGGCCAAGACAGACCCCTAAAATTGGTATTTTTTTTGAAAATGTCTGAACAATCTGGATAGATTCTCCGGCGCTTTCCGGCGCTTTCGGACCTGGAGAAATGATAATCCCTTTTGGATTTATCGCTTCAATTTCTTTCATAGAAATTTCATCGTTTCGTTTTATTAAGACTTCCTGCCCCAACTCTTCAAAGTAAGCGGCAAGATTATAGACAAAAGAATCGTAATTATCAATCATCAAATACATACACGGTTTTCTCCCTTCTCCCTTAATTTTCAAGCGGACGTACCGCATGACAAACGTCCGCATGGATACACTTTTTGTGTATTTCTACGAATCGTTCATCCCGAATAGGTTTCAGGGCCGTAATTGTAGTTTTTCGCCTTTCATTATACTACATTTTTGTCAATATTCACAATAATTTTTTTATTTTTCTGTCTCTCTGCGATTGCTTTCCGATATACTATTCGGTATAATAAAGTTAATATGGACAAAGGAGATTTATTTATAATGGCTACTATCACAACCGAACAATCGGAAAAAGAAAAAAAGAACCCTAGAGTGTCGGGAATTTTAGTCCACCCGACCTCATTTCCTTCCCCTTACGGGATCGGTGATCTCGGCAAGGGAGCGTATGAATTTATTGATTTTCTTGAAAAGAGCGGACAGCATCTCTGGCAGATTTTACCGCTTGGCCCTACTGGATTTGGAGATTCCCCTTATCAAGGATTTTCTTCTTTTGCCGGCCAGCCTCTGATCATCAGCATCGACAATCTGATTGAATTAGAACTTCTGACAGAAAAAGATTTAGAAGAGATGCCAGAATGGAATCCTCGCAAAGTAGAATACGGTAAAGTTATCACATTTAAAACAGAGCTGTATCACAAAGCATACAAAGCATTCCGTCACACTCCAAATAAGATGCTTTTGGAAGAATTTGACGACTTCCTTCTTGCAAACGAATCCTGGTTAAATGATTACTGTCTGTTTATGGCCGAAAAAGATGCACATGAAGGGAAATGCTGGATTGAGTGGGATGACGAGATGACAGATCCAACTGCTGAACAGAAAAAACTTCATGCTGCTGCTTTAAAAGATGAGATTCGATATTATCAATTTATCCAGTTTATTTTTTTCCGCCAGTGGGCAGAGTTAAAAGCATATGCGAATGAACGAAATATCAAAATTATCGGTGATATTCCTATTTTCGTGGCTTATGACAGCGCTGATGTATGGGCAAATAAAAAATTATTCAAACTGGATTCCAAGGGATATCCTACTTGTGTTGCCGGTGTTCCGCCTGATTATTTCAGCGCTACAGGACAGCTTTGGGGAAATCCTCTGTATGATTGGGCTTACCACAAAAAAACAGGATATGAATGGTGGATTGCCCGCATCAAACAGCAGATGTCACTTGTCGATTACTTAAGAATCGATCACTTCCGAGGCTTTGAGGCATACTGGCAAGTTCCTGCAAAAGAAGAAACTGCTGTCAATGGAAAATGGGTGAAAGGTCCAAATGAAGACCTCTTTATCGCAGTGCAAGAAGCGCTGGGAGAAGACCTTCCAATTTTTGCCGAAGATCTTGGTATTATTACACCTGAAGTAGAATGGCTGCGCGATATGTTCCATTTCCCAGGCATGAAAATTTTACAGTTTGCCTTCCAAGGTCTTGGCGAGAGCGACTATCATCCACACCAGTTCACCCATACAAACTGTATCTGCTATACGGGAACACATGACAATGATACGACAGTGGGATGGTATCAGAATTTAGGTGAAAAAGAAAAAGATAAACTGCGCCGTTATGCAAACACAGACGGCAACAATATCAGTTTAGATCTGATTCGTATGTGCCTTGGAACGATTGCTCAGTATGCAATCTTCCCTATTCAAGATCTGCTTCAGCTTGGCAGTGAAAGCCGCATGAATACGCCGGGAGTTGCGGCGGAAAACTGGACTTTCCGATATCTCTCAGAAGATCTTGCTCCATACCGTTTAGAATGGCTCAAACAAAACACAGAGCTGTATGGCAGATAAATAGGCAGAAAATCAAAGAAAAAAAGATAAGAAAGATAAATCAATCGTTTTTGAAAAAGGATCTGTATATATGATACGTTTTATTTTAATTGTTATTATTGTTGTAGGCTTTTTAGTTTTATCCATTCCTATTCTTCTTGTTGAATGGCTGATTGGAAAATGGAATCCACACGCAAGAGACGTTTCTTCTCTGCGTATCGTCCAATTTATGTTCCGCTTTATTTTAAAAGTTGCCGGTACAAAAGTGACCGTCATCGGTGAAGAAAATGTTCCAAAAGACCGCCCTGTGCTGTATATTGGAAATCACAACAGTTACTTTGATATCCTTGTGACTTATTCACGCTGTCCAAATCTGACTGGCTATATTGCAAAGGATTCTATGGAAAAAATTCCTCTCCTGTCAACTTGGATGAAACGTCTTCACTGTCTATTTTTAAACCGCACAGATATGAAAGAAGGATTAAAAACCATTCTTGCTGGAATTGAAAAAGTAAAAAATGGAATTTCTATCTGTATTTTCCCTGAAGGGACAAGAAATAAAGAAAATCATTTGGAACTGCTGCCTTTCAAAGAAGGTTCTATGAAGATTGCAGAAAAAAGCGGCTGTCCAATCGTGCCAATGTCTCTGAATAACACGGCTGCCATTTTTGAAGATCATTTTCCAAAAATTCGTCCAACCCATATAATTTTGGAATATGGAAAACCGATCTATCCAAAAGAACTTTCAAAAGAAGATCGAAAATTTTTAGGCGCTTACACAAGAAATATCATCTCACAGACGGTTCAGAAAAATGCAGAAATGAGCGAAAGATCTTAAAAATTGACCATTCTGCAAAAGAAAGATACGATCTAAAAAAGAAAAAAAGATATGTTCTGCTGGATTTTTTTCAGCAAGACATATCTTTTTTCTTTTATAACTTTTATAATCTTTTTTATTTTTCCAAATAAGATACAATCTGATCAAATTTCATAAAATGAGAAGCTTTCACAAGAATCGTATCTTTTTCTTTTAAAATCTGAGATAAGTTTAAAAGAAGCTCTTCCACACTCTCAAATTCCTGTACTTCTTTGTCCGGATTCTTTTCTCGGATTCCCTGCGCAATATTTTTGCAAAGTGTTCCGACACATAAAAACAGATCGATCTTTAAATCTGCCGCATATTCTCCAACTCCATAGTGCAGTTCTGCCTCATCTAGGCCTAACTCTCCCATATCGCCCAGAATTGCTACTTTTCTGAAAAGTCCATCCTGAAGCGCTGTCAAAGATGCTTTCATGGAAACTGGATTTGCATTATAACAATCATCGATAATGGTATACTTTTCTGTCTCAATCAGATGGAATCGTCCGCTGATCGCTTCTAATTTTTCAATTCCATCATGGATTTCTTCCAGCGTAAGACCTAAAGAAAGTCCGACTGCTGTTGCTGCGAGCGCATTTTGTACCATATGGTATCCCGGAATTGGAATATCTACCTGAAAACTTTCCTCTCCTGCATGGATTTTGCACCGTATTCCTTTCAGTCCCAGATTTTCCAGTTCATCCGCATATAATTCCCGTTTTGTCTCAATTCCAAAAAAGTGTGGAATGATGCCTTTCACCTGTGTAAGTCCTGACAGTTTATCATCATCTCCATTTAAGACAATCGTTCCATCTTCTGCAATGAAATCAAAAATTTCTGATTTTGCTCTTAAAATTCCATCTCTGTCATGCAGATATTCCAGATGACACTGTCCAATATTTGTGATCACACACACATCTGGACAGGCGATCTCACTGAGACGGTGCATCTCTCCAAAATCACTGATTCCCATTTCCAGAACAGCAATTTCATCTTCCTCTCTCAATCTGAAAATTGTCAGAGGTAATCCCAGTTCATTGTTAAAATTTCCAAGTGTTTTCAACACCGTATACTTCTCGCTCAACACAGAAGCAATCATTTCTTTCGTGCTTGTTTTTCCAACGCTTCCTGTAATGCCTACTACTTTGATATCGAGTTGTTTTCGATAATACTGCGCCAGTTTTTTGATGGCTGTGAGGCTCGATTCCACTAAAATATATGGTCCTTGTGGATTTTCCAACTTCTGTTCTGACAGAACGCACAGCGCTCCTTTTTCAAATACTGACGGTATAAAAGAATGACCATCGACACGTTCTCCCTTGATCGCAATAAACAGGCATCCTTCTTCCACTTTTCGACTGTCTGTTGTGATACTGGAAACTTCGATATCCTTTTTGCTCTCTTCCCCGTAATACACTCCACCGCATACGTCTGCCATGCGGATCAAAGACATATTTTTCATCTTATTTTCCTCATTCTATTTCTGTGGTTTTATTTTTTGTTTTCTCTCAAAACCATATCCTTCTTATCAGCTATTCACCACCTAAAGGTAGTATGTTTTCCGATTATGGTTTTTTTAAAATCTTTTCAGAGATACTTCAATCAGTTTTTCACAAAGATCCGCGTAGCTCATTCCAAGTACCGCCGCTTCCTGAGGCAGAAGACTGGTCGGTGTCATGCCTGGCAACGTATTTGCTTCCAGACAGTACATTTTTCCTTCTGCATTCATCAGAAAATCCATTCTCGCATAGCTTTCCAGTTTCAATGTATGATAAGCTTTCACCGCATAGCTTTGCATCTCTTCTGTCTGTTCTTTTGTCAGAACTGCCGGACACGTTTCCACAGTACAGCCTGCCTGATATTTATTGTGATAATCATAAAATCCCTGAATCGGTGCAATCTCAATCACAGGATATGCCTCCCCGTCCACAACGCCGACGGAAAATTCTCTTCCTGAAACATATTCTTCAATGATAACTTCTTCTTCATAGGAAAACGCGTCTTTCATTGCTTCTAAAAATTCTTCTTCTGTATTTGCAATCGAAACTCCTACGCTTGATCCTCCACAGCTTGGTTTCACAACGCATGGCAGAGAAACACCATACTCTTTTGATGTCGCTTTCTGCTCTGATTTTAAAGCAACCACACCGGCTGGTGTCGGAACGCCGCCTCTTACAAAAAGTTGTTTGGAAAGTCCCTTATCCATCGCCAAAGCGCTTCCCAGATATCCGCTTCCTGTATATGGAATTCCAAGCAGATCAAACGATGCCTGCACCTTTCCATTTTCTCCATTCTCTCCATGAAGCGCTAAAAAGACAATGTCTGCCGCCTCGCACAATTTCAAAACGTTCTCTCCAAAGAACTGTTTTCTTCTTTTCTTTTCTTCTTCCACTAAGCCATTAAAGCTTTTCATGTAATTTACTGCTTCTTCTACGCAATACGCATCTGGAAACGCATTTTCCCAATCTACTTGTTTCATTCCAAAATACACATCCAGCAAAATCGCCTGATGTCCTTTTTCACGCAGCGCCTCACATACTTTACTTCCTGAGACAATCGAAACCTCTCTTTCTGTACTGATTCCTCCTGCTAAAACAACAACTTTCATTTTTCTTTATCCTTTCTTGGAACTAATAGCAGACAACTGCCGTTCCCACTTCAATATTTTCAAAGATAATACCTGCCAGATCAAGCGGTGTATTGATACATCCATGCGATCCAACCGTCAAATATAAGTCTCCTCCAAACGCATACTGCCATGTCGCATCATGAATACCGACTGCTCCATCAAATGGCATCCAGTATGCAACCGGTGTTCTGTAATCTTCTCCCACAAGCGTCGCATCTCGCTCTTTTCCCTGAATTTCAAAAACTCCTGTCGGAGATGCCATCCCTTTATTTGGATTTCCCGAAACAATATCGGTCGATACCATCAGCTCTCCATCTTGATAAAACCACATATGCTGATCGTTGTAGCTGATCTCTACATAAGTATCTCCGATATCATTTTCTTTCGTTCCATTTGCTTCTTTAATATATGCTGGAATACGTTCTACCGGCTGACCCTCTTCAATAATTTTAATCAGTTCTTCTGTCTCTGTCTCTTCATCCAATGACCAGCCATATCCCACTCTTGGCACTTGTATCGTCTCGCCGTAACTTGTTACAAAATCTCTGACTGTCTGCCAAGTGTCATATTCTTCTCCGAGCTGACGCATATATTCACGCACTTTTTCACGATTCACTGTCACCTGATAATTTTCATCAATATCAAGCCACTGCACAATCGTATTGGTATCCAGTAAAAGCGGTTCATTGTCTATTGTATACTGCACCGATACATTCTCATATTTTTTCAGAGCGTCTCTCCTTTTTTCCAGATCTTCCATATCTGCTGTAAAGCCTGGATCGATATAACATCCGCTCTCTTCCAGATTTAATTCTTTTTTTCCTGTTCGGATGGCTTCAAACAAAGCTTCCTCAAATTTTTCTTTGTCCAAAACCGTTCCCGGCTCGGCTTCCACGATCTCAAATCCATTTCCATTATTGGCAATATGAGCATCTTTTGGCTGTATCATTCGTTCCTCCTGCATACAGCTTAAAGATTCCATTTTTTCTCTCAGCAAATTCTCGTCAAATGCGCCATTTGGCTGCATCTCATATGTATGTGGAATGACGTATGCCGGAAGCCATAAAATTGGCTGCTGCTTCTCTTTGATCCGTTTCACGCTTCCGTCTGAAGAATAAGAAAAGTCTATTTCTGATCCTGTGATTACTTCTTTTATATTTCCTCTCTCAATCAAAGTCAGCGAATAATCCTGCATATCATTTGCAATATCCGATTCTACTTCTGCCACTGTCTTTGATGAATAATCTACATTATTAATCACCGATCCTGGAAGAAAGCGATTCTGAAAGTAAAAGGTCATTCCCAGATAGATTAGAAACAATACTCCAAAATAAATCGAAAAACCAATGATTAATTTTTTCTTTTTCATTTGCAACCCCTTATTTTTTATCTTATTACCATAGTTCTATAGAAAATCTCTTTTCATTATTCCTGAAAGATATGATTTTCTTATCTATTTTAACATGGATCTTTTAAAAGTAAAGATATCATTCCTTTTCTTCAAAATTCTTAATATATGTAACAAAAATTTTTTCTAATCTATCAAAAAAACGACTGACTTTTCTTCCCTGTCAGCCGTTTTTTCCTGTCGTAAAAGACCTGTTTTTTTATTTTGTCTCTAAAATTTTATCGATGCTTACTAATTTTACACTCAATACAAAGATTTCTGCTGCCATGGCAAGTTCTTCCGGTGTAGGGAAAGATGGAGCAATACGAATATTACTGTCCTCCGGATCTTTTCCATATGGGAATGTCGCGCCTGCATTTGTCATAATAACGCCTGCTTCTTTTGCTTTTGCGACAATCGCCTTTGCGCATCCTGGAAGAGAATCAAAGGAAATAAAATATCCTCCTCTTGGACGAATCCAGCTTCCGATTCCAAGATCTCCCAATTCTCTGTCCAAAATATCTAATACCGTCTCAAATTTCGGTCTTAAAATATCTGCGTGTTTTTTCATATGCTCTACCATTCCATGAATGTCTTTGTAGAAGCGAACGTGACGCAGCTGATTTAATTTGTCATGACCGATTGTCTGAATCGTCATCTGTTTTTTAATGTTGACCAAGTTATCTTTTGAGGCTGCAATCGCTGCGATTCCAGATCCTGGGAAACTTACCTTAGAAGTAGAGCAGAATTTATAAACCATATCTGGATTTCCTGCTTTTTTACACTCTAAAAGAATTTCTGGAAGATAATCCTGTTTGTCTTCATATAAATGATGAATGCCATATGCGTTATCCCAGTAGATACGGAAATCCTTTGCTGCTGGCTGAAGCTGTGCAAATCTTCTGACTGTATCATCAGAGTATGTGATTCCCTGAGGATTTGAATATTTTGGAACACACCAAATTCCCTTAATCGTTTCATCCTCTCTGACGAGTCTCTCCACCATATCCATATCAGGACCTGTAGGAGTCATTGGCACATTGATCATCTCAATTCCAAAATATTCTGTGATCGCAAAATGGCGGTCATATCCTGGAACTGGACATAAAAATTTTACTTTATCTAATTTTGCCCACGGTGTACTTCCCATCACACCATGTGTCATAGAACGCGCTACTGTGTCAAACATGACATTCAGGCTGGAATTTCCATAAATAATTACATTTTCAATCGAAACTTCCATCATATCGGCAAGAAGCTGTTTTGCTTCACGAATACCGTCTAATACACCGTAGTTTCGACAGTCAATTCCTTCCTCACATTTCAGGTTTGAACTGCTGTTCAGTACATCCATCATTTCCATACTAAGATCCAGCTGGGCAGTGGAAGGTTTTCCACGAGACATATCTAATTTTAAGCCTTTTGCTTTTACCTCCTCAAAGCGTGCTTCTAATTCGCTTTTCTCCTGCTGTAATTCTTCTCTGCTCATTTCATTATACGTCGGCATATCGATCCAATCCTCCTGAATGTCTTTTTCTCAAATACATTTGTGCGTCTCACAAACATATTTATCCGCTATCTGTTATTGTAGTACGGTGAAGTGGATTCGTCAAGTATTTCACAGGATTTTTTCTGTTTTTTTCAAATTTTTCTCCAATACTTGCCCTGATATTGCGCCAGACGAACAGCATCTTCGATCTCCAAATCCCTCTCTCCAGCAAGCGATTCCAAATGATGGCGAAATTCATGGCGAATCGTGTGATCCAACCGTTCTCTCCAAACCTCTTCTGGCGCATTTCTATATATTTGAAGAAAAGATCCATAATACAGTACAATATATCTTCCAAAATAATAATCCCTGTGGTATTCCCCCAAAATTACAAGTTCATCTCCTACACTTTTGGGATGTACTTTTCGATGTGGATCGGCCTGAACGCCTCCATTTAATTCCTTAAAAAAAGACGCTGGCAGTTGCTCGTTGATTTCTTCTGCTATCTGGCAAAACTGATCGAAATTGACCATACAACCCCCTCTTTCGTTTCTTGTCACTCCTTCTCGTTCTTCCAGAATCCTTCCTGACCAAGTTCTGCCATCTGTACTCTTCCTTTAAATAAAAGTTCAGGATTTTTTATGCTGACTCTTGTCTGACTTGGAACGGAAGAAGTAATAAATGCGTTACTTCCTATTACAGCGCCTTCCCCAACTATTGTCTCTCCTCCTAAAATAGAAGCTCCTGAATAGACGGTTACATTATCTTCAATCGTTGGGTGACGCTTTTTGCTTCGCAATTTCTGACCGCCTCTTGTTGAAAGCGCTCCAAGTGTCACACCTTGATAAATTTTTACATAATCCCCAATCACTGTCGTCTCACCGACTACAACGCCTGTTCCATGGTCAATAAAGAAATATTTTCCGATTGTCGCTCCCGGATGAATGTCGATTCCTGTTCTATTATGAGCATGTTCTGTCATAATACGCGGAATCAACGGCACTCTGAGCAAATACAGCTCGTGTGCAATACGGTAAACGGTGATCGCATAAAATCCTGGATACGATACAATAATTTCATCTGTATTATAAGCAGCTGGGTCTCCATCGTACGCAGCCTGAACATCTGTAGCCAAAATATCGCGAAGCTGCGGAATCTTCTCCAAAAACTGAGCTACGATCTCCTCCGCCTCATCTTCAATCTTTTCTGGATTGACCTCATCCTCGCCAATGCGATGCTGAAGCGCCCGAATCACTTGTTTTTTTAAACGATATTGAATCTCTTCCAACAACTCTCCCACATGATATTCCACAGAACAACTCTTTAAATTACGCATTTCAAAATATCCTGGAAACAATACATACCGTATCGCGTCAATCAGTTCTACGATTGTCGTTCTGTTCAATCGGTTTGTGGAATCAATATTGCAGATAATATCATGCTGTTCGTAACTTTTTAAGATGGATTTCACCATCCCTGACAATTCTTCTTTTTTTTCTTTCATATGTCCCTCCCTGATTCAATCTGTTATAAAGTATGATTTCTTTTTTCTTTTGTTTCTTTTTTATTATCCTTTATACCGTTTATATCTTTGTATATCTTTTTGTTTTTTTTTACTTTATCAGCCCAGCAAATTTTACTGCTGTGCTTACTGCTTCCTGTAAATCTTTTATCAAGGTCTGAAATTTTTCTAAATCTAATAGAGCGATATTCTCACTTAAAGTATTTAGATTTTTAACCAGCGTCTCCATGTCTATCTTTTCAATTTCCTCTGATGCTGGTTTTAAATTTTCTAATATTTTCCCTGCCTGCTGAATGACCTGATCTGCATGGTTGCTCATATTCTGTATGCCCGTCATCGTCTCGTCTGCTTTTTTTTCTAGTTCTGAAACAGACTGTGAGATCTCTTGTATCTTTGGATATGCTATATAGAGAGCTACTCCAATTCCCACAATCACAAGCAACATGACTGCCACACCTATCCGAATATAGGTAAGTTGGCTTTTCAGATATCGATTTTGCTTGCGCATCTCCTCAAGCAACTCATCCTTTTCTTCCATTTTACTATGCTTCCTTTCTTTTTTGTGATCTTATTATAATACACATGATTCTGAAAAAAAAGGGGGGCTTTTTTTAAATCCAGTCTTCAATTTTTCCATTGACAATCGCTGAAAACATCCTCTGCGATGCGCCTGGATATTTTCGATTGATGTCTTTTATCAACAGCTTGATTTCTTCTCTTTTCGTTCTTCCGTCCACCGGACACGGATTTTTTAATACAGGCAACTTTTGTTTGTTTTGGAAGCCTTTCACCTGTGATTCACTTACAAACATCATTGGACGAATGACAGTAAGACCGCTGTCTTCCATCCTCGTCACAGGAGGAAACGCATAAAATCGACTTTGAAAAATCAGATTCATCATCATCGTCTCCGTAAAATCGTCTTTGTGATGCGCATATGCAATCTTATTGCATCCTAATTCTAATGCTTTCTGACCTAACGCTCCTTTTCGCATCTTTGCACAAAGAGAACATGGATTGGACTCTTTTCTCTGCTTCATCACAATATCTCCGATCTGTGTATTTACACGATAAAATGGAACGTTCCACATTTCACATAATTGTCGCATCCCATCATCTTGAACATTTCCATATCCAAGATCAATATAGATTGCTGAAAGTTGAAATTTCTTCGGATAAAATCTTGAGATTCCTGATAATGCGCATAAAAGCGCTAGACTGTCCTTTCCGCCTGACAGTCCTAAAGCTACATGATCTCCCTCTTCGATCATCTCATATCGTTCGATTGCCTGCCGTACAAGGCTCATCAATCTCTGTAAATCCATCTTATTTTATTCTTCCTTTTCTATTATTACAGCACAGGCTGCGGAACAAACATCCCGCAGCCTGTATTTTATTTACCATCTTTTTTTACCATGCAATTTTACCATGCAAGCACTTCATATCCTGTTTCTGTGACTAAAACCATAATCTCCCACTGTGCTGACATCGAATCATCTTCTGTATAAATGGTCCATCCATTTTCTTCATCTTGATAAATTTCATTTTCTCCGGCATTGATCATCGGTTCAATCGTAAAGACCATTCCTGGAACAAGAACCATTCCTGTTCCTTTTTCGGTCACATATCCAACCCATGGATCTTCATGAAATGCAAGTCCAATTCCATGACCGCCAATTTCCTCAACGACAGAATATCCGTTTTCTTCTGCGTGTTCAAGGATTGCCGCTCCGATATCGCCTAAGAATCCCCACGGTTTTACTTGTTTCAATCCCAGTTCTACACACTCTTTTACAACATCAACCAGCTTTCTGTTTTCTGGGCTGACATTGCCGATGCAAAACATTCTCGATGAATCTGAAAAATACCCATTATATATAGTAGAAACATCTACATTAATGATATCTCCATCCTGAAGCACAACATTTTCGGAAGGTATTCCATGACACACTTCGTTATTGATAGAAGTGCATACACTCTTTGGAAATCCATCGTAATTCAGCGGAGCTGGTATTCCTCCAGCCTCTGTCGTAATCTGATATACCCATCTGTCAATCTCTTCTGTTGTGATTCCCGCCTTGATATGCTCCTGCACATAATCCAGAACTTTTACATTGATTTCACTGCTCTTTCGCATTCCTTCAATCTGTTCCGGTGTCTTTAAAAGCTTTCTGCTCGGTACGAGATATCCTTGATTTTCGAGACGCGCCATTTTTTCATCCTGAGATTCATGACACATTTTATATTTTTTTCCGCTTCCGCACCAGCACGGATCATTTCTTCCTAATTTCTTTTCCATATCTATATGCCCCTTTATCTATGCTAAGGATTTTATCTTGTTGTCTTTTACTATTTTTTTCCTTGCACTGTCCATTATAGCACTGATTTTCTGAAATACAAATTTTTCTGTTATATCAATTTTCCATCACATCAGATTTGCAAAAAACGAAGCTCCGATCACCGTAATCAGCCCTGCCACTGCGATCGCAAGACTGCTCATTGCGCCTTCCACTTCCCCTAATTCCATCGCTTTGGCTGTTCCGACCGCATGGGCAGACGTTCCAAGGGCAAGCCCTTTTGCAATCGGCTCTTCAATCTTAAAGATCTTATAGACAGTCTCCGCAATCATATTGCCCAACACCCCAGTGATGATGATTACTGCCACAGTAATGGTCACAATACCGCCAAGTTCTTCTGATACGCCCATCCCAATCGCTGTGGTGATCGATTTTGGCAGCAATGTCACATAATGTTCATGAGAAAGCCCAAATAATTTTGAAAGAAGCAAAACACTGACGAGACTTGCCGCAACACCAGATAAAATTCCTCCTAAAACGGCTTTTAAATTTTTTTTCAAAAGACTCATCTGCTGATACAATGGTACGGCTAAGCATACCGTCGCTGGAGTCAAAAGATAACTGATATATTTTGCTCCCTCTTCGTATTGCTCGTAATCAATGTGAAAAACCATCAAAACTCCCATCACACAGATAATGGCAATCAACAGAGGGTTAAACAATGCCATTTTAAATTTCTTTTTTAGAATCAATCCCAATTCATATGCCAAAAAGCTAATCACTACACCAAAAAAAATAGAATCTCCCAATACTGTTTTCATTTTCTTCCTCCAGCAGTTTTTTCTCTTTTCTCTAATCCAGACTCTGTATTTCTTTCTGATTCCCTGTGTTGCCTTGATCGAATCATCTTCTGTGTCACCCTTCCTGTCACTGCCATCACAAAAACGGTTGTCACAAGAATAATCACCACGATCGGCAAAAGGACAGACCGCAAAGCATCCCAAGAAGTCAAAAGTCCCACGCCTGCCGGTATGAACATCACAGGCATGATTTCAATTAAAAATTCGGATGCCTCTTTTACCTGATCTAATTTCAAAATATGACTTTGAAACGAAATCAACATAAGAAGCAATCCATACACACTCGCTGGAATCGGTAGCGGAATCAGATCATGAAGAATTTCTCCCAGAAATGAGAGAAATAAAATGATACTGAACTGTTTGATAAATCGCATATTCTCTCTCCTTTCAACTGGTATATCCAGCCGAATTATAAAAAGAACACCTCTTTTTGTCAAGGTGTTCTTTTAAAAAGAAAAAGATTCTATTGTTTGTATTAATATATATATTCTGGCTCAAGTAAAGCCATTAATTCTTTATCGTGATGATATACTAATTGCGATGTTATATCAAGAAGCATTGTTGCCCCGTTTTCACGATCATATTCTTCCCATTCCGGCATTCCTTCCGCTTCCGGAACACCATTTCTCGCAAAACTAACCCATGCCTGACTGATCTGATCCTCTAACGTCTGTACCTCTGCATCCTGCTGATCCTCAAGATTCTTAAAGACAAATGGTATTTCAGCTCCATGATATGCCCCCATCTGTCCATCATAAGTAAACACATAGGAATATACAGCTGCTCCATTTTGATCTGCTTTATGGGACATTATTTTCAGCATAGGCAATCTAATGAGAGAATCTACATTTCCTGCTCTGGTAGGATCTTCATTTGGATATGCTGCTTCGTATGCTCTGAAAACTTCATCTGAAACTTCTGTGCCAGCAGACATAAACGCTGTCCATTCATTTAAATTACTTCCAATTAATAATGGAATATCTTTTCCTGCATCTGCAAAAGAATCTTCTGTCACAGGATTCGTCGGTATATAGTCGCCATCAACTACCGGTCCCCATTCCATCGCATATCCTTCTGTCAACGGAGCTGGAATTTTAAATTCTTCTGCTGTATCCTGAAGTGCCTGGTTTGATGCCTCCATCAAGTCACCTGTGGATACATTTTGTAAATCTTCAATATTTTCTGCTGAAATATTCAAATTCTCCAAAATACGCTCTGTAAGTTTTAAACTGGCTTCTTTTGAGGTAAATGTTACACCCAGAGTATCTGTCGCTCCACTTTGAACAATTCCCTTATGGAAAAGACCTTGTGCATATGGTGTGGTCATAAGAGCCAGAACCTTTGCTCCGCCGCCAGATTGTCCAAAAATAGTCACATTATCCGGATCTCCCCCAAAATTTTCTATATTATCTTGAATCCATTGTAATGCTGCTGCAATATCCATTACGCCTACATTTCCAGAATATTGATATTTTTCTCCGTAAGCTGAAAGATCCAGATGTCCAAAGATATTCAGACGATGATTTACGCCCACTACCACAACATCTCCGTTCTGACTCAGATTCGTTCCATTCACAGAACCATCATTTGCCGTACCAGTCGAAAATCCGCCTCCGTGTAGCCATACCATGACCGGTCTTTTCTTTCCATCATAAATTCCAGGAGTCCAGATATTCAGATTCTGACAGTTATTGTCTGTACCTTCCCTGTCGCCGCCTGCAGCCATTCCCATAATTGCACCCTGCGGCGACATAGAACCATAACTATCTGCCACTCTTACGCCTTCCCAAGGTGTAACTTTACCAGCTGGAACGAAACGCTCTTTTGCTTCTGCATACGGAACACCCAGATATTGATATATTTCATTATTCTTTGTCCCCTGAATCTTTCCAGCTGTTGTCTGTACAATTCCTTCTGTCACTGCATCTGGTACTGTTGCTTCTAACATTGTTGCTTCTGATTCAGCAAAAACAATACCCGTCATAGATCCAACCATACTCCCAGAAATCAGCATTCCTGAAATTACAGCTACAGCCATTTTATTCCATATTTTCTTGCTCATATCCACTTCCTCCTATTCTAAAATAATAATAATCCCATCAGATATTTATTTTTCATTCTCTTTTATTCTGAATAACACTTACAGATGTTTCTATACTATTTTGTGTTATCTTGATAACCAGTATAAAATATTTCTCTTAAAAGTACAGTGTTGATTTTGCAATCCAGATTGCAGAATATGAAATCTAAATATTTACAAAGAAACATCGAAATGATAAGATAATTAAAAAATTAAACTTTTTTAATTATGTTTCAAAATAGCAGAGGAGGAGTTAAAAATGATTGACTTTTATATACTTGAACAGTTTATCACATTCTATCATACAGGAACATTATGCGATACAGCAAAAAAACTGCATATATCACAGTCTACCTTAACTCGAAGTATGCAAAAATTAGAATCTGAATTTGCTGTTCCATTATTTAAACGAACAAAAAACAGCATTTCTTTTACTGAAACCGGACAACTTGCTGCTGAAAAGGTTATACTATTTTTAAAGCAATACAAAACAATGTTGTATCAAGTTCGCGATTTCGACCGAAAAAACCATACTATTTCTATCGGTTCCTGCGCTCCGTTTCCGCTTACTGAACTCATCCGCCAAATATCAATCTCCTATCCTGACGCCTCTATTTCTTCTGAACTGAAGACTGTTTCTGCATTATATAGTGGCTTGAATGATGATACGTATCAGCTGATTGTATTGCCATATTGTCCAGACGATGATCGTTATTCTTTTCACATCCTATGTAAAGAAAATCTTTTTTTTCTCCTTCCCAAAAAGCACCGCTATGCAAAACGCAAATCACTGGCAATCTCTGAAATGGATGGTGAAAATATTCTTCTGTTTCAACATATTGGATTCTGGTACGATTTGGTAAAAGAAAAAATGCCAAACTCCAAATTTCTAATGCAAACAGATTTCTATGTCTTTCAAGAATTGATTGCCAATTCTAATATTCCGATTTTTGCTACCGATGTCTATAAAAATGACAAACCCGATTCTGATCGTGTCTGTATTCCCATTGCAGATCCTGATTTTCATGTGGATTATTATATGATATGCAAAAAAGAGAATACAGACTGTTTCTGTACTCTCTTTCAGAATTACTAATGATTAAAAAAGCAAAAAACTTCAGGATTTTTATATCCTGAAGTTCTATAGAGGCGTCAACCAGATTTGAACTGGTGATAAGGGTGTTGCAGACCCGTGCCTTACCACTTGGCTATGACGCCTTAATGACTCCGACGGGAATCGAACCCGTGTTACCGCCGTGAAAGGGCGATGTCTTAACCGCTTGACCACGGAGCCAGATTTTATTTTTTTCAGCGTTTTTTTCTTTACCGCCTCAACGAAACCTATCATAACACATCCGGTTTGATTTGGCAAGAGGAAATTTGCATTTTTTTCAAATTTTTTCAAAAATTTTTTCAAATCTCCCTTCTCCTGCCAATTCACCCGATATTTTTGCACAATTACCATCAATCTATCTTGATCATACGGTATCCTACCCCGATATGAGTCTGGATATACTGTGTGGCATCTTTATCGCAATTAATTTTTTTTCTGAGTGTTGCCATAAATACACGCAGAGAAGCGATATCATCTGATGCGCTGTTTCCCCAAATATTCTGCATAATAAAAGTATGCGTCAATACTTTTCCTACATTTTTTGCAAGCAGACAGAGCAATTTATACTCGATTGGGGTCAAATGCAATTCTTTTCCATTTAGATAAGCGCAGCCAGCCGCATAATCAATGCGCAAAGCGCCGTTTACAAACACCGAAGTCTCTTCTACCATCTGACTTGGAATCGCTGACAATCTTCTCGTCACCACACGCAATCTTGCTAACAGCTCATCCACAGAAAATGGCTTTGTCAAATAGTCGTCTGCCCCTGCATCCAATGCCTCAATCTTGTCTTTATCTTCATTGCGGGCGCTGATCACAATAATTGGCATATTTGACCAAGAACGAATCTTTTTTATCACTTCCACTCCATCGGTATCTGGAAGTCCTAAATCAAGCAGGACAATCTCTGGATTGTGAGAAGAAGCCTCGATCACCGCGCTTGCTCCGTTCACGGCAGTTAAATAACGGTAATCATGTGTTTTTAAAATAGTAGTAATTAAGTTGTTTACGGATTTATCATCCTCTACAACTAGAATTAATGGTTTATTCATGTAATCGCGCCTCCTTTGCAGGTAATGTAAATGTAAAGACCGCTCCATGCGGTTTATTATCGGATACAGAAATTTCTCCTCCATGTGCATTTATAATCGATTTACACAGTGAAAGACCTATTCCGCAATTTCTTCGGCTATCTGCAATCTTATTTTCACCGCTGTAAAACATATCAAATACCTTTGTCTTTGCCTCATCTGATATCCCATTTCCGTCATCTGCAATCGAGACAATCACTTTTTGATTTTGCTTCTTTACAGTAATTTTAATATGAGATCCCTTTGGTGTATATTCAATCGCATTATTCACAATATTAATAATCACTTGGACAATCAAACGGGAGTCCATTCTAGCAAGCAAAAATTCTTCTTCGCTCTCTACCGTAATATAATGCTCCGCATTTTTTTTATTGATATGCTGAAGCGCCTCCGCAATCACATCGTCAATCAGATCTTCTGTCATATTTAAGTTTAATCTGCCCTCCACCAGCCTTGTGATAGACAGCAGGTTCTCCACCAGACGAAACAGCCACATGGAGTCTTCATAGATATCTTCATACAGTTGTTTTTTTGTCGCCTCGTCAAATTCCTCTCCCATAGCTAACAGATTGCTGGCATTTCCTGAAATGGAAGTCAGAGGAGTTCTCAAATCATGCGAGATCGAACGCAAAAGATTTGCCCTGAGCTGTTCATTCTGAGCTAGAATGGCTGCCTCTTCTTTTTCTCTTGTGATTTTCTCATTTTCCAGCGCTAAGGCACATTCTCCTAAAATTGATAAAAGAATACTGTTTTCAAACGCTTCGAGTGAATTTTGCCCCATAACAATTCCGATCACGCCATATACCTTGTCATTGACACGAATCGCCAGATACAAGCATTGCGCATCTGAAAAAGTCTCTGTTGTAGCGCCAGCGTGTTTATTATTTTTAAACGTCCAAAGAGCCACTTTTCTCTCTTTCTCAGAACAATACTGTTCATTCATCTTCTGATCGGATTTTGAAAACATCTGAGGTTCTCCTAGAATCCCTTTTTCTTCTGTATAGACGATGATATCTTTTTCTAGCAGTTTCATTAATTGACTGACTGTAATAGATATAATTTCACTTTTTCCTTTTGCCTGCTGTAGAAGACGGTTTGTGTCAAACAATACCCTTGTCCGAAAGGCTACGCTGGCTGATTGTCTGAAGTGACTCTTCAGCCGCATGACGAGAGAACCAGTAATAAATGCTGCCAAAAACATGACGACAAACGTAATCGGATAGCCCGTATCGTATGCCCGAAGGGAAAATCTTGGTTCTGTAAATAAAAAATTAAATACTAATACGCTGACAATGGACGAAATCAGACTGTAAATCTGATTTTTTGTGACAATCGCGGTGAGCAGTACGCTCAAAACGTAAATCGTAATAATATTCGCCTCATTGATTCCCAGATTGTGAAAGAAAAATCCGATTACACTGGCTAAAAAAAGAAGTCCTATGCTTTTTAAGATATCCTCTGCTGAGAATACAATATTTTTTTTACCGAACTTTTTTGCCTGATAAATGGCCTCTTCTGAAACAGAATCTGGGATAATATAGACATCTAAATTTGGCGCATCCAAAATTAATCGCTCTGTCAGCGTCATTTTGCTGAAGATATGGGTTTTGGTCACCGAACTTCTTCCTATTACAATCTTTGTTACCCCTGAAAGCCGTGCAAATTCTGCAATCTGAAAAGGAATGTCATCGCTGTAAATGACTTCTATTTTTGCTCCTAACTGTTCTGCCAGATGGATATTTGCCTGAAGTCGCTTTACACTCTCTTCATCCATACCAGTAAAATCTGGTGTTTCCACAAATAATGCGGTAAACGTTCCATGAAATACATTTGCCATTCTGGCAGCCGTACGCACAATCTTGACATTAGACGGCGATGCGGACAAGCATACTAAAATATGCTCCTCCACATGGTAATCATTTGAACTTTTTCCTTTTTTCTTTTCTGCCAGATACTCTTCCCGTTCTGTATAGCGATGGCGAGCGATTTCCCTTAATGCAGTTAAATTCTCTTCTTTTTTTTCTTTCATTCGCCGCATCAATTTCTGAGGCTCTATGTCGATAAATTCAACTTGTTCTGCTTCGTCAAATATAAAATCTGGTATTCTTTCGCTGACATCCACTTTTGTAATATTATAAACGAGATCACTTACCCCTTCTATATTTTGCACATTCAGGGTTGTATACACATCGATTCCTTCGTTCAGTAATTCTTCGACATCTTGATACCTTCTTGTATGACGGCATCCCTTTTCATTCATCTGCGCAAGATCATCTATTAAAATCAGCTGTGGTCTTCTGCTGATGGCAGCGTCCAGATCAAAGATCTGATTTTTATTTTGAAGCCATTCCAAATCTTTTGTAAGCGCCGCTGTCTCTGGCGGAAGATCGGATGAAAGATATCCTATTACGACATCCATCCCATGTTCTTTGGCAGTTATGGCTGACTGAAGCATGGTATACGTTTTTCCTGTCTGTGAAGCATATCCAAAAAAGATTTTCAGATGACCTCTTCCTTGTTTTTGTTCTGCTGAATGATAAAAACTTTCCGGTACGGGTCTGATTTTCGCCATAATTTACACCTCTCCCGTATCATGCGTAAAATAATCCGTCTTTTGATCTTATTGTTTTTTTATTGAATATGGAAACATTTTTGAATGTCTTTGATTCGTCCTAAAATAAGCATCGTATCATTTGCTGGTAAAAAGGTATTGGATGTAATATCCATCTGCAGTTTTCCATTATGTTTCAAAGCCATAATATTAATATTATGCTTATTTCTTACATTCAACTGACCGATTGTCTGTCCGTACCATTCTTCTGGAATTGCCACTTCAAAGATGGCATAGTCTTCATTT
>CBCTVZ010000011.1:0-34774 GCA_965150505.1 uncultured Robinsoniella sp.
TTATGTGTAGCAGGTAGCAAGAATCCCACGGCTTTAGCCGTGTGGAGTGTCAAATTAAGTGATATACTAAAAATGAGCTATCATCCTACAATTAAAACCGTAGATTTTCTCGCTCGAATCATTATGAAATTTTTATCTTATATGTTCTTTCTTTTTCATCTTTAGTACAATGATGAAACCAATCAAAAGTATGGCAACAACCATTAATACCGTATAGAACACAACTGGTGTATCATCTCCCGTTTCAGCACTCTTTTTGTCATCTTTTTCGGATTCTTCCACTTTCTTCTCCGTTTCTGTTTCCGTTTCTGATTCTGTCTCCGTTTCTGTCTCAGTTTCTGTTTCTGTTTCCGTTTCTGGCTCTGTTTCTGTTTCTGGCTCTGTTTCTGTTTCTGGCTCTGTTTCCGTTTCTGGCTCTGTTTCCGTTTCTGGCTCTGTTTCTGTCTCTGGCTCTCCTATGACAATAAGAAGCTCATCTTCTGCCTTAGGATCCGGCTCATCTACTGTTTGATCTGGATTTGCAAAAACAACCTTTCCACTTGTCACAGTCTGTATCACTGCATCGCCGCCTAAATCCTTATCTGTTATTACATATGAATATTTAATGGTTTTACTTTCTCCAGGCAACAATTCCTCTAATTCATCTGTTATCTGTATTTCCTGAAGTACAACAATTTTAGAACCATCTGGTCTGACTAAAACGCTTTCAACCATGATATCCTTCAATGCCAGATTTCCGCTGTTTGTCACCGTAATTTCTACTGTCAGTTCATCTCCAGAATGATATTTTCCATCTGCATTTGGATCTGAAGTTACCTTTGTCGTTAAATCCAACTTAGGATTACGCTCTGCAACTGGAATCTCCAACTCAAATTTAGCTGTATACGTTTCATCTGCCGTTACTTCCACAGCCTCTCCTAACTCAACCACATTTCCAGTACTGTCTGTCCAACCAGCAAATTTATATCCCAGATCTGCCTTTGTTGACGGAACGAAAACAGTTGTTCCCTCAATTACATCTTCATATACTATAATTTGCTGCGGGATCTCTCCCTGAAGCAAAGTACCATTTTTTTCTGCATTAAAAGTTACTTTATACGCTTTTTGTGCCTCTACACGAATCGTATGATCTGCGTCCAGCGCCTTAAATGTATAAGAACCATTCAAAGCTTCTATCTCTTCTTTGCTCAGATCTTTGCCATCCACCGTGATGCGGGAAACTGCATAACCTTCTTGTACAGTAAAGTTTACTGTATAATCTTTTCCTTCTTCTCCTTTTCCTCCTGCATCAATCGTCACAAATTCATTCGCTGATGTCTCGATCTGATATGCTTTCGGAAGTTCCAATGTAAAGGTAAAGTAATTACCGTCAAGTACACCTTCCTGTACTGTCTGACCTTTGCCGTCTGTCATGATCACATGATTTGCTCTGTCATAAACAATCTGATAACCTTTCATCTCTTCCGGAACGATATATCCCTTCTCTTCCAGTTTACCGATTGTATAATCGATCAGCACTTCTGATGGAGTATTCAGAATAACCTTTCCTGTGGATGTGTAAATATCACTTCCGTCTTTTGCTTTGTATAATACCTTTGTCTGACGATTTCCCAGAGGTCCCATAACCAGGCTGTATTCTCTATCTTCAGTTGGAATAGGACTAATGTTCGTAGAGCCGACTCCACGGCTTCCATTTGTTTCATCCCACCAGTAGGTATTGCTAGTGCTTAAAATCTCACTCGTATATCCGGCTTCTGCTTTAAAGGTAGGATATCTTAACCTTGCATTTTTATAATATTTATACGTTGCCTTTACTGTATAATCATCGATCTGCTCATACTCTACGGTGCCATTTGTTCCAGGCGCTTTGATTGTTGCTCCCTCTTGATTCTTTACACGGAATGTAATCGTGATATTCTTCGGCTCAAATATCGCATAATATGTCTGGTCTTCCGTTGTTCCCACTACTGTAGTTCCTAATTCAACTACTTCGCCACTAGAGCTTCCTTTTTTCCAGCACTTAAACTGATAGCCATCGTTTGCCTTCACTTCCGGTACCGGAACTTCATCGCCTTCTAATACATTTTTATAAAGACGATCTACTTTTTCCTGACCGTCCACTACGATCTTTCCATCTCCTCCGGTTCTAAAATAAATTTTATAAGCCTTTTCTGCCTCTACACGAATCGTATGATCTGCATCCAGTGCCTTAAATGTATAAGAACCTTTCAAAGCTTCAATCTCTTCTTTGCTCAGATCCTTGCCATCCACCGTGATGCGTGAAACTACACAACCTTCTTGTACAGTAAAGTTTACTGTATAATCTTTTCCTTCTTCTCCTTTTCCTCCTGCATCAATCGTCACAAATTCATTCGCTGATGTCTCGATCTGATATGCTTTCGGAAGTTCCAATGTAAAGGTAAAGTAATTACCGTCAAGTACACCTTCCTGTACTGTCTGACCTTTGCCGTCTGTCATGATCACATGATTTGCTCTGTCATAAACAATCTGATAACCTTTCATCTCTTCCGGAACGATATATCCCTTCTCTTCCAGTTTACCGATTGTATAATCGATCAGCACTTCTGATGGAGTATTCAGAATAACCTTTCCTGTGGATGTGTAAATATCACTTCCGTCTTTTGCTTTGTATAATACCTTTGTCTGACGATTTCCCAGAGGTCCCATAACCAGGCTGTATTCTCTATCTTCAGTTGGAATAGGACTAATGTTCGTAGAGCCGACTCCACGGCTTCCATTTGTTTCATCCCACCAGTAGGTATTGCTAGTGCTTAAAATCTCACTCGTATATCCGGCTTCTGCTTTAAAGGTAGGATATCTTAACCTTGCATTTTTATAATATTTATACGTTGCCTTTACTGTATAATCATCGATCTGCTCATACTCTACGGTGCCATTTGTTCCAGGCGCTTTGATTGTTGCTCCCTCTTGATTCTTTACACGGAATGTAATCGTGATATTCTTCGGCTCAAATATCGCATAATATGTCTGGTCTTCCGTTGTTCCCACTACTGTAGTTCCTAATTCAACTACTTCGCCACTAGAGCTTCCTTTTTTCCAGCACTTAAACTGATAGCCATCGTTTGCCTTCACTTCCGGTACCGGAACTTCATCGCCTTCCAATACATCTTTGTAAAGGCAATCTATTTTTTCCTGACCGTCTACTACGACCTTTCCATCTCCTCCGGTTCTAAAATAAATTTTACTGGTAATTCCCGTTCTTTCATTCTTCAGGATAGGCTTGATAAACTTCATCATTTCTGCTTTTATCTGCTGAACTGGTTCCGTCTCTGTCTCCGTCTGCTGAATTGGTTCCGTCTCTGTCTCTGTCTGCTGAGCTGGCTCCGTCTCTGCCTCCGTCTGTTGGACTGGCTCCGTCTCTGCCTCCGTCTGCTGAGCTGGCTCCGTCTCTGCCTCCGTCTGCTGGACTGGCTCCGTCTCTGCCTCTGTCTGCTGAGTTGGCTCCGTCTCTGCCTCTGTCTGCTGAGCCGGCTCCGTCTCTGCCTCTGTCTGCTGAGCTGGCTCCGTCTCCACCTCTGTCTGTTGAGCTAGCTCCGTCTCCACCTCTGTCTGCTTAAACTCCTTTCCTTCCGTTTGTTTTCCATCTTCCAATGACATTGTTGATAAAACTTCTTTTTCATTTACTGGCACTTCATAACTATACGCTAAAGTATTTCCTCCATTGAATAAGGAAATTATCATCGCCATAACCAGTATGTAAGATAATAGTTTCTTTTTTCTTTTCATATCATTTTCCTCCCATTTATATTTTTTACAGTATTAATACCTATATAAAGTATAGGTCTATTTTTTATAAAATTCAATATATAATTTGGATTTATTTATTAATATTGTCCTATTATTAATTTATATCGTCTTATATTTATGTAAAATCTTATATCTTTTTTTCAAAATGATTTTATATTTTATATTATTACATCAAAAGAAACTTTTTCTCAAAAAATATTGTCATTTTCATAATTTTTTACGCAAAAAAATAAGGCGTTCAAATCTATATCTTCTGATTGATTCACTTTTTCCCTTTAAAATCCGTATAATACGTTTCGTTTTTTCGTTTTTACTCATGGCGAAGTGCATCAATCGGATTTAGATTTGCTGCCTTGATCGAAGGAAGCAGTCCAAAAATAATTCCAATCATCATAGAGAATACAACAGAGCCAATCGCCGCCGGAATGCTAATTGCAATCGGCGTTCCTGAAATTCTGTTTATGGCCTCAGACAATCCAATTCCGACTCCAACTCCGATAAGACCTCCCATACTTGTCAAAACGGCTGCCTCTGTCAAAAACTGTCCCAAAATACGCCGTTTTTTTGCTCCAATCGCTTTTTTCAGTCCAATCTCATTTGTACGCTCTGTGACAGATACCAGCATGATATTCATAACACCGATACCGCCTACCAACAGTGAGATGCTGGCAATCCAGATCAACTGACTGTTTGTGGCATTACTCAGATCCTGAAGATCCTTTGCTGTTTTTAAAACGTCTGCCGCTTTGTATTTGATATCGCTGTTATCTGCAAAAACATATTGATTTAAAATATCCTCTGTCTGTTTTCCAGCCGCGCTCATATCTTCTGTGCTTGCGGCTTTTACAAGAACATTTTGAGGCTCATCATACTGATATACGATACACCAGCTTGCTGACGGAATGTACACCGTACCGCTTGATTCTGTTGTATACATATAATAATCATCAATCGAATTGATCACCGGTTCAAATTCTTCTAACTGCTGTGCCACTCCCACCACAATAAAAGGTTCTTTGTTGATCTCTATCGTTTTTCCAAGAGGGTTCTCATCCTGAAAAAGCGACGTTGCGGTAGTATCATCTATAATTGCGACTTTTCGGAACAGCGTATAATCGCTTTCGATAAATTGTCTTCCTGTTCTGACAATATATCCTGCTGTGTCAAAATAGTTTTTATCAATGCCATAGATATTTGCTCCTTGCAAACCCTGATTTTTATAAAAAATGCCATCTGCATACGTTCTTGCCGTATACAGAGCTACATTTTCTACCTCTGGCAATTTTAAAATTTCCTGTCTCGTATTTTCTGAGATGACAGGGACTCCATTTGGAATACCATTGTATGCGATTTCATAATCCCAATCTCCCTGACTTAACTTTACACTCACGGTATTGTTTCCAGAACCAATCAGATTTTTCTTAATCTGTTCATTCGTTCCCTGAATAGTAGAGACAATGGAAATGATGGAGGCAATACCTATGATAATTCCGAGCATAGTCAGGAAGGATCGCATTTTATGCGACCAGACTCCCTGAAAAGATAATCGTATATTTTCAAGCACCTTTTATAACCTCCTAATAATATCCGCCTGAATCAGACGACTTCGTCTTTGCGCCTTCTTTTACATCCGATCCATATGGAAATGCCACGCTGTCTTCCATCGTCAATCCTTCTTTGATTTCCATATAGCTAGAGTAGATAATCTGACCTGTCTTTACATATTGCTTTTTCAGTTTTCCATCTTCTCCCGCTTTATAGACGTAGCTCTGTCCGTTTTCTGACCGTATATATGCCATCTGCAGATAAATGGTATCAAGACCAGAAGCAGAAGCAGAAATGGAAATGGTGACAGGCGAAGAATCCGTCAGTCCATCTGCCTCCTCCACATATGCCTTGAATGGATAGTAAGAGGCATTTGTATTTTCATTTCCATATCCATAGAAGTAATTGTTTGCCTCCTCTGGATATTCCGAAATTTCTGTGATCACAGCCGTATATTCCATTCCTGTCTCCAAAGACCGTACCGATACCTGATCTCCTATTTCCAATGTGCCAAGATTTAATTCACTGACATTTCCAACAATATACATTCCAGAATCGCTCGTCACTTCAATGAAAGCATCTCCATCGCTTTCTCCTGTGGCGGCATCTCCGGCTGCTTTTACAACTCCATTGATTGAGCTGAGGACGAGACCATTCTTTATTTTCTTCTCATATTGTGCGATTTTCAGTTCAGCCTCTTTTTCATCCAATGTCAAAGTCTTAAGAAGCTGCTCCTGTTCACGGATCGCTGCTTTTAACTCTTCTTCTGTGTAAGTGATTCCCCCATCGTCGCCTGGGAAATCATCGCCCGGATAATCGTCGCCCCCAAAATCACTCTCTTCCTCGATCGGTTCTTCTATAATCTCTTGAAGCCCATTCTTTGTGAACAAAAACGAATAGGTCGGAGGATATGGATCATGTTTCTGTGTTCCATTGATCTTAATTGCTTCAATTAACCCCTCTGCCGTCTGCGGATCTCTAATCTCCAGCCGTACATAGACACCGTCATTGATCCGTTTTTCTCCTGTTTTATCGTATCCAAGCACTCTATTTATGAATGTACTTGTCAGTTTCGTCTCCTCTGCGCAACGGAATGTAAATGGATTATGTTCTGTTCCGTCTCCCTTGTAATACAGTCCATTTTTATAATTTTTATCTCCCAGCGATTCATACGTCAGAACACTATGCTCTTTAATATTTTCTCCTGGTTCCGGTTCTGTCGGCTTCTCTGTCTCTGGTTCTGTCGGCTTTTCTGTCTCCGGTGGGATAGGTTCTAATTTATTTAGTCCTGATTTTGTCAGCAGCCAAATCTCATTTCTGTCAAATCCCTCGTCTCGCTCCATTGTTCCATTTATAAGCAATCGAACAACAACTTCTCCATTATAGTCATGGTTGCCATTCGCATCCTGACGGATCTCTATACGTACATAACATGCTTTTTCCTGATCGCGATTTTTTCCATCTTTGTCAAATCCCATCACACGATTTAAAAATCCGCCTGTAATTCTTGTATTTTCCATGCAGACATACAGATAAGGATCTTGTTTTGTTCCCGTTCCACTAACATATTCTTTTTGATCGATCGAATCATACAGTAATTTTGTCGGCGCTGCATTTGGCATCGTTGCAAGATCAAGCCACAGTTCGCTTTCTGTCTCTGTTTCTGTCTCTGCGTCTGTTTCGCTCTCGCTTTCCGTCTCCTGATTAAACAGATTTTCCAAGATAATCAGATCCTCAAGTGTTTCTGTCTCTTCTAATGTCATAATCAACTCTGTTTCACTTTGCGTCTCTGATTCGGTCTCAGAAAATGACTCGCTTTGTATCTCCGTTTCTTCTGGAACGGTCTGTGCCTCGCTCTGAATCTCTGATTCTTCCGACACAGTCTCTGGCATTGTCTCCGGCACAGTTTCTGGGATGATTTCTGTCTGTGTCTCTGGAAAATCTGTCTGCGTTTCTGTCGTCATCTCTGTCGTCTGTTCGCTCTGCTCAGATTCGTCCTCTTTTTTGTCTGCAAATAATTTTTCAAACTCTTTTGTTTCTATCCGTTCTGGTGTTTCGCCCTCTGCGATCCGATTTCCCTCTTGATCTACAATGATTTCCACACCTTCTGGCGTAAACTTCCATTCCGAATCTTTATAATATCCCTGATCTCGTTTATCCGCATTTCCATTTAATCTTAAAACTCTCTGAACGCCATCTGCCGCGTCTTTCGCCCGAACAACAAGAACAACATACGCTCCGCCTGCGATTTTTTTTGTGCCTTCCTCATCCCATCCTCGGACAAGATTCAGGAAACTTCCATGAATGATTGTATTTTCTGCACAGTAAAAAAGAAATGGTTCTTCTTTTGTTCCCTCTCCAAGGTCTGCCTGTGATTCGTAATCTAATTTTTCTGCCAGAACAAGATGATCCTGTTCGATCTCTGGTAATTTTACTTCCCAGTCTTCCGATGATTTTTCTGTATCGGTCTGCTGTTCCGTCTGTTTTGATTCCGTCTGGATATCAGGAAAAATCACTTCTGATTCTGTCTGTGTTTCTGGTAAGACGATCTCAGATTCTGTCTGCGTTTCAGGCAAGACAATCTCGGATTCCGTCTGTGTTTCTGGAAAGATGATCTCAGATTCTGTCTGTGTTTCAGGTAAAATAATCTCGGATTCTGTCTGTGGAGTCTCTTCTGATTGAGGGGCGAACTCTGTACTTCCCATCTCTGTTGTACTCTCCTGCTCGCCTCCTCCTTCTGTCATTGCCAAAGAGAGAATGCGCTCATTTGGCATAACAAAAGCGGTATTTGCCACTGGGGTTGTATTGTACAATTTATCGAGCGCTTTCTGCGCCGCTTCCATCTTAAGACCTAATGTTGCTTTATTTAATTTTTCCATCTCAAGATCCAGCTCCGTCAGAGTCATATCGTATTTCATCAATTTGTCTCCGACTTTTACCCTATCCCCTGCTTTGACATATACTTCTTTTATTGTATTTTCGCCGGTTACCTGTACTTTCTGTGTCACATTAGATGTCGCTGTCCCTGAGATAGAAGAGCTGTCTCCATAATACTGTGTCGATAAATAAGAAACAGGCGTTACTTCTACCGGACTTTTATTGTTCTGCATATAGGAATAAATTCCATATCCCGCGCCTGAGCAGACCAGACATACACTTAAGGTCACTGCGATGATTGTCTTTACTTTCATACGTTTTCCTCCTTCCGTGTTCTCTCTGAAATCTCTCCGTCAAAAATATCTACAATTCTCTTTGCGCACTGCGCCACGCCTGCATCATGTGTAATCATGATGACAGTGACACCTTCTTTGTTCAATTCTTCAAATAATTCCATAACCTGATGACTCGATTTGGAATCAAGCGCTCCGGTCGGCTCATCTGCTAAAAGAATTTTCGGGTTATTTACCATTGCTCTTGCAATCGCAACACGCTGTTTTTGACCTCCTGACAGCTGATTCGGCACAAAATGAAGACGATCGCCAAGCCCTACTCTCTCAAGAGCAATCTGAGCCCTTTTTCTTCGTTCCTTTTTTTTCACTCCTGCATAGATCAGGGGCAGAGCCACATTGTCAAGAGCCGAAAGTTTCGGAAGCAGTTGAAAGTTCTGAAATACAAAGCCAATACTTTTTAATCGCACTTCAGCAACTTGATTTTCTTTTTGTTCCAATACCTTCTGCCCATCCAGCCGAAATGTTCCTTTCGTTGGTTTATCAAGGCATCCGATAATGTTCATCAGCGTCGATTTTCCAGAACCAGACGGTCCCATAATCGCCACATATTCCCCCTCTTCCACTTGCAGATTGATATCTTTTAAAACAGGCACAATCATCTTGCCTTGGATATAATCTTTATAAATATGCTCCATCTCTAAAATCAACGTTCTTCACTCCGTTCTTTATAATCCGCTGTCAAATCCGCCAATCAGACTTCCATTTCCTAAATCCATACTGCCAATTTCTCCGTCCCCCAAAAACTGTTCTTCTGAAAGTCCGTCCTCATCTGCCAGATCTCCTTCTTTGATATCATCCATGATCCCATCTGCCATAGATGCGTCTGGCATTGTGGCATCATAGCCAGTGGCCAGAAAATCATCAAAATTAAGATTCTCGTCAAATTCTTCGTTCACATCTTCCTCTGAGCCACCCATTCCAAATGTAGCTTCATCAATATTGTGCGTGATCGGCATTCCTTCCTGAAGTCCCTGACTTGGATATGTGATATAATCTCCTCCTGCAAGACCATCTAAGATCTCATATTGATCCAGTTCCTCATCAAACTCGCCAAGTGTCAATACCCTCTTTTCCAATCTGTCTTTGCTGCTTGCCGCCCAGACATACGGGTCGCTTCCTTCTTCCTGAACAATGTAGTAAGATGGCAGCCACAGTCCTGATTTGACCTCCATCTGACCGTTATCCATCTCAATATAAACGTGCTGTCCTAACATCAGCCCCTCATCGTCATCGAGAACCACATAAAACGGATATGTACTGCTGCCGTTGTTGGATTGATTGGAAGAATACATATCAGTCTGATTTGAAGAGGCGGATTCCATATCAATCGAGTCTAGCGTTCCCCTCCAGATCTGATCTTCATTTACACGCGAATGAACAATCACTCTGCTGCCCAGCATCAATGAGTGCATATTCTGCTCATTCACTGTTCCTTTTACTCGATAATCACCTGTGGCAAGAATCGTAATCAGCGGATCCGGCTCTCCTGTATATGCGTTCATACTGGAGCTGTCTGTATTGATCGTTTTTACTACGCCGTCAATCTCGCTTGATACAACAGAATTATTTATCGTTTTTTTCAGCTGTTCCATCTCTACTTTTTTACTTTTCTGTTCATACTCCGTACGTTTTACAGTATTTTCTGCTGTCTGAATCTCAATCGTATAATTGAGCTGTTCATCTGCCCCAGCCTTTGCCTGAGCAACTTTCAATTCTTCAATCTGGGCCTTTGTATTTTCAATATCATTCGCTGTACGTTCCAGATCAATTTCTGCCTGAGCCAGACTGTTCTGCGCCTCTGTCGTATCATACTTAAAAAGCTTCTGTCCTGTTTTTACAGTCTCTCCCACTTTTACATAAACTTCTTCAATTTTCTGATCCTGTGACTGTTCTACTTTCCAGGTCTCCTGCGGTTCAATCACTCCATTGTAGCGATTATTCAGCCCTGTTCCGCCTTCCAGTCCTGCGATCATGGATACGGAATCTACAAATACTACATTATTTGCATCGGAACTTTCTGTTTTTCCCGGTCCTAAATAACGCCATACTGCATATCCGCTTCCTCCTAGCACTGCCAGTATTAAAACTGTAACTAAAAATTTCTTCATATGCCAATCACCTTATCTTTAAATTTTTAATTATTATAGCATAAGAGCCATTGCCCGCACATTAAGTTTGTCTTAATTTACATTTTTCCTCTTCTGCCATTTTTCTCCTCTTATACATCTATTTTTTATCGGATGTGTCGTAAAACCTCTAGCTTTAGCTATGTGGAGCGTCAATTTACCCGTTTAAAAAGAGCTGTGAAAATCATCAGTTTCCTGATCATTCTGCAACAGCTCTATGATTCTTTTTATTTTATATTAACGGATATTTGTCTGTCAAGCCTTTCATCATTTCACGCTCTTTTTGATGATCTGCCTGCGGATTTTTTAAAACAGAGGCGATTGCTTCTGCAATCACGTCCATATCTTCTTCCTTCATTCCTCTTGAAGTAACTGCCGGTGTTCCCAGACGGATACCGCTTGTCACAAATGCTGATTTTGGATCATTTGGAATGGTATTTTTATTTGCTGTGATTGAAATGCCGTCCAGCAGATTTTCTGCTTCTTTTCCTGTCAAATCCAGATTCGTCAGATCAACCAGCATTAAATGATTGTCCGTTCCTCCTGAAACAATCTTGATCCCGCGTTTCATCAAACCATTGCACAATGCTTTTGCATTTTTTGCCACGTTCTGCTGATACGTTTTAAATTCTTCTGATAAAGCTTCTTTAAAGCAGACTGCTTTTGCCGCAATCACGTGCATCAGAGGACCGCCCTGTATTCCTGGGAAGACTGCTTTATTAAAGTTGAATTTTTTTGCCGTCTCTTCGCTTGATAAGATTAATCCGCCTCTTGGTCCTCTCAAAGTTTTATGCGTTGTCGTTGTCACAACGTCTGCATATGGAATCGGACTTGGATGAATACCTGCTGCGACAAGACCTGCTATGTGTGCAATATCAACCATCAAATATGCCCCAACTTCATCTGCTATTTCACGGAATTTTTTAAAATCAATAACTCTGGCATATGCGCTTGCGCCTGCCACAATTAATTTTGGTCTGCATTCCAGAGCAATCTTACGCACGTTCTCATAGTCAATCACTCCTTCATCATTTACACCATATGGAACGGCATGGAAATATGCGCCGGACATATTTGCCTCACTTCCGTGTGAAAGATGACCGCCATGCGCTAAGTTCATTCCAAGGACCGTATCTCCCGGCTTCAACATAGCAAAAAATACAGCCATGTTTGCCTGTGCGCCGGAATGTGGCTGAACATTTGCGTAAGTACATCCAAAAATTTTTTTTGCTCTCTCAATCGCAATCGTCTCCACCTCGTCTACACATTCACATCCGCCATAAAATCTTTTTCCCGGATATCCTTCCGCATATTTATTTGTCAAAGGACTGCCCATTGCCGCCATGACAGCTTTGCTTACCCAGTTTTCTGAGGCAATCAGTTCAATATGACTATTTTGGCGATTCTGTTCTTTTTCAATACACGCTGCAATTTCAGGATCAACCGCTCTGACTTCTTCTAATGAATACATGTTTTTACCCTCCTGTTACTCTCTGCTTCGCTAAAGTGATGGCTTTATTTTACTTTTTCTATCATACCATGTCAAGATTTTTTTCTCTATTTGACAATTTCTTAATTTTCTATTAAACTGAATCCGTATTTGTTACTGATTATTTTTCCCTTTTATCCTATTTTTTAAGGGAATCTTTCTTTTTATTTTACAGAGGTTTTTATGGTAAAAATATTGATTGTTTATTTTCTGATATTAAATCTGATTGCGCTTTTTTTGATGGCTTCTGATAAAAGAAAAGCCCAAAAAGGACGCTGGCGTATTGCCGAAAAAACGCTGTTTGGGTTTGCTTTGTTTGGAGGCAGTATCGGAATCTTTCTCGGAATGCGCCTGTTTCATCACAAGACACGAAAACCCCTCTTCCGTTTTGGAATCCCTGCGGTTATTCTCATTCAGTTTTTTGTTGCTGGTTTTGTTTTGTATTATCAAAATATCGGATCATTCCATTAAGTTTTTTGTAAGTGGTTCACTTTCCAGATCATCGTTTTGATGAGTTCTAAAATTTACGGAATGCAATAAAGGAGACATGTTATGTATAAAAAAATACTTTATCGGCTTTCATTTTTTCTTTTTCTCTGCTCTTTCTGCGCAGTCATACTTTCCGGATGTTCTGCAAACAAAAATTCTCCAAAGGGTGTCGTGAGAAAAGAGCTGAATTTAATCAAAAATTTAGACGAAGAGACCATCGAATCCTTCTCTTCCTATAAGATCTTTTCTGAAAGTGAAAGCCTTCCAGCTGAAATCAGACAATCGGCGCTAGAAGCTATGAAATTATTTTTTCAGAACTTTTCCTATAAGATTGAAGATACGAATATAACAGAAGATCAGGCTGTTGTCACCGTCTCTATCACTAATATTGATGCCCGTACGCTTGCCAATGATCTTTGCCGCGCTATTATCGCAGATTCTTTGAATCATCCTGCAAAGGCAGAACAGTCTTCTGTTGCTTTCTATTCTGATCTTTTGAAATATCTGCTTACACAAAACCAATACGAATTAAAAACTACAACGCTAGAAATTCCTCTGGAAAAAATAGAAGGGATCTGGACAATCATCTCTTCTGCAAAACTAGAAGATGGTCTTGTCGGAGGCTTATCGTCCTACATGATGGACCCTGACATCGTATCCGCACAAGAGCTTGTAGAAATCAATCTGAAACATTTTCAAGATATGACGCCGGATCAGTTCCTCTCCTATTTTGGAATCGATGATATTTTTTCTACATCTAGTTCAACTGCAGATGAAATCGACCTTGCTTTTGCATCACAGATTTTAGATCATCTTACATACCAAATTGTTTCTTCTAATCAAACAGATTCTTCCGCTGAGGTTCTGGTGGATATTACAAATCTGGATCTCTATTCTGTTTTGGATTCTTATAAAGTTGCTTTGCTTGCATATGCTGAAACGGCAGATCCGATTCTGGCCACAGAGCAGGAACGCAATGAAAAAACGGCGCTGCTTCTCTTAGAATCTCTTCAGGAGACGGATGAGGTGACTACAAATACGCTCTCTATCCAGTTAAAAAATACAGGATTGATCTGGGAAATTCAAAACACTTCTGAATTGACCGAGGCGATTCTTGGCAATATCACAGAAGCTTCCTCTGCCTTTTTAGAAGCCTCTGAACAGACAAAAATGTTTTCCGATGAATTGGAGACAGAAACGGAATCTTCTCCTCAGACAAATTTAGAAAATATGCCTGTCATTCAACCAACTGTATAAAGCAATATAAAAAAAGTATGTGTTCCAATTTCATTTTCACTCATGGAACACATACTCTTTTTTTAAGGACAACGTTTGTTTCTTACTCTATCCTGTAAAAAAATTTAATCTTCTTTTTTCTCTTCTTTTTCTACCACTTTCAGGCACAATTCTTCTAACTGTTTCTCTTCTACTGTTCCAGGAGCTCCAGTCATCAGACAAGAAGCATCTTTTACTTTCGGGAATGCAATCACTTCACGGATGCTGTCTTCTTCTGCCATCAGCATAATCAAACGATCTAAACCATATGCCAGTCCTGCGTGAGGAGGAACTCCATATCGGAATGCGCGAAGCAAAAATCCAAACTGGTCTTCTGCTCTTTCCGGTGTAAATCCAAGAATCTCAAACATCTTAGACTGAATATCATCCTGATGGATTCTCACACTTCCTCCGCCAACTTCTGTACCATTCAGCACAATATCATATGCTTTTGCACGAACTGCTCCTGGATCGGTGTCAATCTTATCCAAATCTTCTTCCATTGGCATTGTAAATGGATGGTGCATCGCCACATATCTTCCCTGATCTTCTGACCACTCAAGAAGAGGGAATTCTGTCACCCACAGGAATTTGTATTCGTTTTTCTTCAAAAGTCCAAGATTTCTTGCAATCTCAAGACGCAGATTTCCAAGAACATCCCATACTACTTTATTCTTGTCTGCCGCAAAGAAAAGTAAGTCTCCTGGTTTTCCTTCCATCTTCTCAACAAGCGCTTTCAGTTCTTCTTCTGTCATGAATTTCGCAAAAGAAGATTTATACGTTCCATCCTCGTTGATTGCAAGATAAGCCAGTCCTTTTGCGCCATATCCTTTCGCAAACTCTACTAAAGCGTCAATTTTCTTTCTTGGCATATGGCCCTGTCCGTCTGCGTTAATTCCACGCACGCTTCCGCCATTTTCCAGTGCATTTTTAAATACAGAGAAGCCACAGTCTTTCACTACGTCTGATACGTCTTTTAATTCCATACCAAAGCGGATATCTGGTTTATCAGAACCAAAACGATCCATTGCTTCCTGCCATGTCATTCTCGGAATTGGAAGCGGTACTTCCACACCGATTGCTTTCTTAAAGATTCTAGCAAGCAGTCTTTCGTTTACATCGATTACATCATCAATGTCTACGAAAGAAAGTTCCATATCGATCTGTGTAAATTCTGGCTGACGGTCTGCTCTTAAATCTTCATCACGGAAACATTTTGCAATCTGGAAATAGCGGTCATATCCAGAACACATCAACAACTGTTTGTACAGCTGAGGAGACTGTGGAAGAGCATAAAAGTTTCCTGTGTGAATACGGCTTGGCACAAGATAATCTCTTGCTCCTTCTGGTGTACTCTTAATCAGGATTGGTGTTTCAATCTCTAAAAATCCTTCCTCTGCCAAAAAAGCACGAACTTCTGTCGCAACAAGACTTCTAAGCATCAGATTTCTCTGAAGATTTGGACGTCTTAAATCCAGAAAACGGTATTTCAGTCTCAGCTCATCTTTTGTCTGAATATGTTCCTCAATCGGGAATGGCGGTGTCTCTGATTCTGATAAAATACGCAGATTTGTGGCGCGCACTTCCAGCTCACCTGTTGTCAGGTTTTCATTGACTGCTCCGCCTCTTTTTTCTAATCTTCCTTCTACTGCGATGACGAACTCGCTGCGGATTTTTTCTGCTTTCTCAAATCCTTCTGTTCCAATATCATTTTCATCAAATACAATCTGCAAAATTCCGGAACGGTCACGAAGATCCACGAAGATTAAGCTTCCTAAATTTCTTCTCTTCTGTACCCATCCCATAACTGTTACTGTCGAGCCAACCGGCGCATTGACGGTCTCTGCACATCGATGGGATCGTCTCAATCCCTTCATTGATTCTGCCATTTTTTCTTTCCTCCATTACTGTGTTCTATCTATTTTCTAGCTCAAATGATCTTAAAACAAAGAAGCAATCTGATCCAGTGCAATTTCTGTCTGTTCTCCTGTTTCCATATCTTTCACTCTTGCACAGTTTTTCTCTAACTCATCAGAGCCGATGATCACGGTCTTTTTGGCGTTGATTTTATTTGCATATTTCATCTGCGCCTTGACGCTTCGATCCATATAATCCGTCTCTACAATGATTCCTTTTTCTCTCAGCTCTCTCACAAGTTTATAAGCGCGTCCTCTTGCTTCTTTTCCCAAAATACCGACATACAGAGCAACTGGTTCTTCCTGTACAAGTTCCACGCCTTCTTTTTCCATAAAATACAGGATTCTCTCAATTCCCATACCAAATCCTACCGATGGAATATCCTGTTTTTCATCAATCTCATGGATCAGTCCATCGTATCTTCCTCCTCCGCACAGAGTAAATCCATCGGAGTTTACAAATTCAAATACGGTCTTTGTATAGTAATCCAATCCGCGCACAATTCCTGTATCTACTTCATATTCAATCCCAAGTTCATCTAAAAGGGATTTTAATTCTTCAAAATGCGTTCTGCACTCTTCATCGAGATAGTCAATCGTACGAGGCGCTTTTGCCACAATTTCCTTACACTCAGGAACTTTACAGTCAATGACACGAAGTGGATTTTTCTGCATTCTCTCCCGACAGGTCGGACACAACTGATCCTCGTGTTCTTTTAAGTAAGCTAAAAGAGCTTCATTGTACGTTTTTCTGCAATTTTTACAGCCAATGCTGTTGATGTGCAGTTTTGCATCTTTCAGTCCAAATCTCTGAATTAACGTTGTGATAAAACTGATCAGTTCTACTTCTGCAAGCGGACTTTTTGATCCAACAAACTCGATTCCAAACTGGTGATGCTGACGCAGTCTTCCACTCTGTGGCTTTTCATAGCGAAATGCCTGTGTCACATAATAAAGTTTTGTCGGTGCCGGATCTGCATACATATTGTGTTCCAGATAAGCTCTCATTGCTCCCGCTGTTCCTTCTGGTTTCAGCGTAATACTGCGGTTTCCTTTATCTGTAAAAGTATACATTTCCTTTTGTACAACGTCCGTTGTCTCTCCGACACCGCGCTGAAAAAGCACGGTATGCTCAAACATCGGCGTGATAATTTCACTGATATGATATGTTTTCGCCAGATCTCTCGCAATTTTTTCTACAGCGGAGCGCTTGCTCATTCTTTCTCCGTACCAGTCTTCTACACCTCTTGGCGCCTGTGTAATCATACGTTTTTTTCCTCCATCATTTGAAATCTATCTTATTATTTTTCAGTTGTTCTCTGATTTTATCATTGTGAATAACATTCAGAAAAGCAAGAAAAATCTGAAGATCAAAGTTTTTTATCTCGTCAATCATAAGTTTTACTGCTATATCTTCCTCGTATGCTTCCCTGTATGGTCGTCTGGAAGTCAATGCTGCAAATACATCACATATTCTCAAGATTCTTGCTCCTATCGGTATTTCCGCCCCTTTTAAGTTGCTCGGATAACCGCTTCCATCATAATTTTCATGATGATATAAGACAGCCTGACGTATCGTATCAGAAAATTCCTTTCTCTTTAAAATCGCATATCCTGCTGTCGGATGCGCTCTCACATATCGAATTTCTTCCACTGTCAACGTCTCTTTTTGATTATAGATATATTTCACCAATTCTAACTTACCGATATCATGCACCATTCCTGCAACTGCCATATCATAGCAAAACGATTGTTCCAATCCCATCTCCTGAGAAACCTGATATGCAAGGTTGCTGACACAAATTCCATGAGAAATTTCATCTGCAAGACTTAACTGCAAAATCTTATATCGTTTCTTATATTCTTTTTTTTTCGTGTTCCTCTTACTTTCCATATTTCATAAAACCCTGTCGCTTGCGCTCAATCATTTCATCGATACGTTCTATATAATTTTTAATATCTTTTACGTTTTCAATGCGTTCAATCTGGTCGCTGGCAAGCACCATTTTTGTGGAAGCGCCCGCTCCAAGCGCTAAAATACTTTGTACTTCTTCCATAATCAGGATATTATAAATTCCCTCTTTTCCCTCTTTTGCATAGCCGACATTCTCAAAATTTCCTGCCATATTTTTCTGTCTGTAAAGATAATAAGGAAACATTCCAGCATCCGAAGCATACTGCGCTGTCATATCCATGATTTCCATATTATTTGTAAAGGTCATCTCTTTATACTGATCTTTAAACATACTAAGACGGGCGGCGCGTTTTACAGCGAGAGAATGAACGGTGATACTGTCTGGATCAAGCTGGATGACTTCTTTTAGCGTCTCTTCTACATCCTCTTTTTCTTCGCCCGGCAGTCCCACGATCAAGTCCATATTGATATTGTCGAATCCCATCTCTCTTGCCATAAAAAAAGCAGCTTTCGTCTCTTCTACCGTGTGACGTCTTCCAATCAGATCAAGGGTTTTCTGATTCATTGTCTGCGGATTGATTGAAATTCTGCTCACATGATGATCTTTCAGCACTTGCAATTTTTCTCTTGTAATACTATCCGGTCTTCCAGCTTCTACAGTATATTCCAAAATATGTTCCATGTCAAAGCATTCTTCCAGCTTTGACAGCAGTCTATCCATCTGATGCGGCAGAAGTGTTGTCGGCGTTCCTCCGCCGATATAGACCGTGTCTAACTTGCGATCGGCATATTCCTTTGCGCCGTACTCAATCTCTTTGCACAGAGCCTCTAAATAGTCGTCTACCTTATTCTTCCAGACAGAAATTGGGCTGGAACTGAAAGAACAATACAGACAAATACTAGGACAAAATGGGATTCCTATATATAAGCTGTATCCTTTCTGGTAATCCAGATCATGCAGAATATGGCGTTCTTTGTTTGCAATCGCGATACTTAAAGCCGTCTTTTCCTTGCTGATATAGTAAGTATCTCTCATATACTGCGCAATCTCAGAATTTTTCTTTCCTTGTTCCAACAGCGCCATCGGTATTTTTGTCGGCCGAATGCCAGTCAGCGTTCCCCAAGGCAGAGTCTCCTGCTTTATTTGGCTAATCATTCTGTATAATAACTGCTTCAGATGATTTTTCGTCTCTTTTCGGTCTGCGTAATACACGACTTCAATCTGATCCTGCATCAGATTTTGTCCTGCTTCATCAAAAATTGTGATCTTAATTTTGTCCTGCTCATAAAAAATCACAAATTTCTTTTCATATGCCTCTTTAATCTCTGTCTCTTCATAAAAAATATGGACATCCACTCCCGGATAAAATGCTCGAATCAGGGAATGGACATCATATTCAAAATCTTGCTTGTTCAGTAAAACTGCAATCATTTGTTTTCTCCTGTATCTTTTCTTTTTATTCGCCTGTCAGCTCAAAAAAGGATTATATTTTTTCTCATATCGGATTGTGGTTTCCTCTCCATGACCTGGATAAACCTTAACTTCCTCCGGCAAAACAAGAAGTTTTTCTTTTGCTGAACGTACTAATTCTGACATACTGCCTGTCGGAAAATCTGTTCTTCCTATAGAACCATTAAATAACGTATCACCTGAGAATACTGCTTTCTCATCTGGAAAATAGTAACAGACGCTTCCCTGTGTATGTCCCGGTGTATGTAAAACTTGAATCTTCATTCCAGCAATCAAAAGTTCCTGTCCGTCTGCATGGAGCATATCTGGAACAGCAGTGAAAGGTTCTCCAAAATTTGCTGATAAATTTAACAGACTGTCTTCCATTATTTTCTGTTCTTTTTCATTTGCATAAATCAAAATCTCATACAAATCTCCGATTTCTTCCGCCGCTTTGATATGATCAAAATGACCGTGTGTCAGAAGAATGGCCGCTGGTTTCAGTCCCAATTCTTTTATTTTTTTGTCGATCCTGCGCGCTTCATCGGCAGGATCAATTACAATCGCTTCTTTTGTTTTTTTATTGACTGCCAGATAACAATTTGTTGAAACCTGACCAAGTACCATCTTCTCAATCAACAAATTTCCCATATTTATCCCCTCTTTTCTCCAAATCATATCAGCCCGTTTTTCTCCGAATATCCATCACGCTTTCTACTTGTCGAATCTTCTCAGCAATCGTGCTTAGCTCTTCTCTTCCTGTCACTTCAAATCTCATATCAATCGTTGCCTTGCCCTGTTTGCTCACCTGACTGTTCAGACGGCTTAGACTGATTTTTCTCTCTGAAAAAATCTTTGAGATGTCAACGAGAAGCCCTGGTCTGTCATTTCCAAAAATCTGAATCTCCACACAAAAATGTTTATCTTTTGAATGATTTTCTGGTTCTTGCTGCCATTCTGCTTCAATCAGACGCACTCTCTCTTCTTCTGGCAGATTGATGACATTGACACAATCTGTTCTGTGAATGGATACGCCGCGTCCTCGTGTGACAAATCCAATAATTTCATCTCCCGGAACAGGAGAACAACATTTTGAAAAGCGCACCGCCATATCATCGATTCCCTTGACAATAATTCCGCCTTTTGACTTCGTCACTTTCATCGTATTCTGGTTTTCCACGGACTCCAGAATCATTTCATTGGTAAGCTCTTTTTTATGTTGTTTTTCATACTCATCTAACAGGCGGTTGACCACTTGTCCTTCTTTCAGGCCGCCATGACCGATTGCCGCAAGAACAGACTCCCAGTCTCTAAATCCATACCGTGTCATCACCTGTTCCATATCTTCTGTCTTCATCAGGCTGCTAAGCTGAATGCCTTTCATCTTACAGTACTGAGAAACGGTCTCTTTTCCTTTTAAGATATTATCTTCCTTGCGCTCATTTTTAAACCACTGATTGATCTTATTTTTGGCCTGCGTACTCTTTACAATGGCAAGCCAATCGCGGCTTGGTCCTTTTGAGTTCTGAGATGTGATAATCTCGATTCGATCTCCGTTTTGAATCACATAGTTGATATTTACAAGTTTTCCATTGACCCTTGCTCCGATCATCTTGTTTCCCACAGCGCTGTGGATCGCATATGCAAAATCAATCGGCGTAGAACCGTTTGGCAAATCTTTTACTTCTCCTGTCGGAGTAAAACAATATACATTCTCAGCAAACAGGTCGAGATCGCTCTTTAAGAGACTCATAAATTCACTGTTATCTGACATATCTTTCTGCCATTCCAAAATCTGACGTAGCCATGTCAGTTTTTCAGCCTCTGAATCGGCTGTAATCGCATTTCCATTTGATGCCTCTTTGTACTTCCAGTGCGCTGCAATACCATATTCCGCTGTACGGTGCATCTCAAAGGTTCGTATTTGGATCTCAAAAGGCTGTCCATTTTTTCCAATCAAGGTTGTGTGGAGAGACTGATACATATTTGGTTTTGGCATTGCAATATAATCTTTAAATCGTCCCGGTACCGGCGTATACATTTCATGAATCACGCCAAGCGCAGCATAACAGTCTTTTACCGTATCTACAATAATGCGAACCGCAAATAAATCATAAATCTGATCCAGTGTCTTATCCTGATTTACCATTTTTTTGTAAATGCTGAAAAAGTGTTTTGCGCGTCCATCTACTTCTGCATAGATTCCCTGTTCTGAAATTTTGGCTTTCACATTTTCCACAATTTCCTGCACAAATTCTTCTCGCTCTACCTTGCGCAGAGCAATCTTATCTGCCAAATCTTTGTAAACTTCTGGCTCCAGATATTTTAAAGACAAATCATCCAGTTCTACTTTTATTTTTGAGATACCAAGTCTCTGAGCAATCGGAGCATAGATATCCATCGTCTCGCGCGCTTTTTCCTTCTGTTTTTCCGGTTTCATATACTTTAGCGTACGCATATTGTGAAGTCGGTCAGCAAGCTTAATCAGGATGACACGGATATCTTCTGCCATAGATAAGAACATATTTCTCAGTGTCTCGGCTTGGCGATCAATTTTCGATGCTTTTCCCATGTTCTCGCCAATCTTTGTGACACCCTGAACTAAAAGCGCAACTTCGCTTCCAAACTCTCTCTCGACATCTTCTTTCGTCCACGGAGTATCCTCTACCACATCATGCAGAAGACCAGCGACAATACTCTCTTTATCCAATTCCAAATCTGCTAGAATGATAGCCACACAAAGAGGATGAATAATATAAGGTTCTCCTGACTTTCTTGGCTGCCCTTTATGTGCTTCTTTTGCCACCTGATATGCTTTTTCAATCATAGAAAGATCCGTTGACGGATGGTATTTTTTTACGCTGGCTATCAATTCCTCGTGCAATTTTTCAGGATCTGTAAAATCTTCCATTTTTTTAATACTGGCATCCGCTTCCTGAATCGCTTTTCTCTTATCTAATTCCTTTTTCTCTTTCATACCGGTATCACCATCCTTCTCCACTCTTTATTTCTCTGGTTTTACTTTCCTTCGTAGCATATTACGGATTGTACATCGTAATTCTTCAGTCTTTCTCTTCCATTTAATCCGGCAAGCTCAATCAAGAATACTACCTTGACCACTTCGCCTCCCAGACGTTCAATCATTTTAATCGCCGCTTCTATCGTACCGCCAGTTGCGATCAGGTCATCCACCAACACAACCTTCTGTCCAGGCTTGATCGCATCTTTATGAATTTCAATCTCTGCTGTCCCATACTCTAAATCATACTTTTCAGAGATCGTCTCACATGGCAACTTTCCTTTTTTTCGGATCGGTACAAATGGTTTATGCAGATTATAAGCAATCGGCATTCCAAAAATAAATCCTCTCGATTCTGTTCCTGCAATGACATCTACTTGTACATCCCCAATCAACTCCTGCATCGCATCAATCGCCTCATGCAGTCCGTCTGCATCTTGCAAAACACTTGTGACATCGCGAAAAATCACTCCTGTTTCTGGAAAATCAGGAATGGATCTGATATATTTTTCTACACTATTCAACGCACTCTCTCCTTTCCCAAATACAATTTCTTTATCTAAAAAATGTTATAAAGCAAAGTATATCATTTTTTTTTCTATTTATCAATTCCCAAGTCAAGAAAAATAAAACAGGAATCCATTCTTGTAAACGAACAAATTCCTGTTTTTATAATTTATACTATTTTCGATGGATCAAATGAACTTATTCAGAACAGAGGAGAGGAGTATACCCCTTCTTCTATTAATCTCTGGAAAGAATCTACAACCACCTGCTTATCTTCCTTATAAGTCACACCAAACCATTTGTCTTTTGTCTCTAATACTTTTACTTGCGCTTTTTTGCTTTGAATCAGCTGATCTACGATCGTTGGGAGAAGATACTCTGATTTGATATCGTCTGAACCTAGATTTTCAAGAAAGATCACAAAACCTTTCTCTAATTCTTCTAAAATCTCCGGTGTAAATCCCCACATATTCATGGACACATGGCTATTGCCATCAATCGTTTGATATCCTCCATTTCCATCTGGAATCTGTACGCCGTCGTTTCCTTTTGTGATATCGTGCGTTTCAATCACGCCTGCCAGCATCTCGTTTTCATCTACCTGACATACGCCTCGTGTCACGCCTCCATTTTCACTCAGCGTATTGCTTAAAATAAAACCTGCCATGCAGAAATCCAGCTTATCGTTCTTCTCTCTGTCCTGCACCAGATAATTATGTACTTTTACAAACGCTTCTTTTCCATAATAATCATCTGCGTTAATTACAGCAAATGGATTTTTGACGATATCTTTGCAGACTAATATAGCCTGACCCGTTCCCCATGGTTTTTTTCTTCCCTCCGGTTTAGAAAATCCCTCTGGCAAATCATCCATCTCCTGAAATGCGTAAGACACTTTCGCTTTCTTTGCAATGCGATCTCCGATCACTTCTTTAAAATCTTTTTCCAAATCTTTGCGGATAATAAATACAATATCATTAAAACCAGCTTCCAACGCGTCATGGATCGAATAATCCATAATAATCTCGCCATTTGGGCCTACTGGCTCTAACTGCTTGATTCCTCCGCCAAAGCGGCTTCCTATACCAGCCGCCATAATTACCAGCGTCGTATTTTTCATAAATCCTCCAATTTCTTCCGTAGCACACCGTGCTGTCTCGGCTTGTCGTTTTCTTTATTTTATCATAACTTTATGCAAATACAAGAAAAAAATATTGCTGTCTCATATGGTGACCGGATACTTAAAATTTATTCTACAGTGACAGATTTTGCAAGATTCCTTGGCTTATCTACATCCAGTCCTCTTGCGATTGCAACATAGTAAGCAAACAGTTGAAGCGGAATAACAGCAAGAGAATTTGTAAAATATTTCTCTGTCTTTGGAACATATATGGTAAAGTTTGCCGTATCTTCCATGGAATAGTTTCCGTAAGAGGTCAGTCCCATCAAATACGCTCCTCTTGACTTTACTTCTACCATATTGCTGATCATCTTATCGTATAATTCTGGCTGTGTCGCAATACCAACAACAAGAATGCCCTTCTCTATCAAAGAAATCGTTCCATGTTTCAATTCGCCTGCCGCATATGCTTCTGAATGAATATAGGAGATCTCTTTTAATTTCAAAGAACCTTCCAGAGAAATACCGTAATCTAAGCCTCTTCCTATGAAAAAGATATCTTTGCTTGAGGCAAATTTATTTGCAAACCACTGTATTCTCTCTTTATCTCCCAAAATACGTTGAATCTTTTCCGGTAACTTTTTCAGTTCTGTGACAAGTGCATGATACGTTTCGTCGCTGATTGCCTCTCTGATTTTTGCAAAAGAAATACCGATCAGATAACAAGCTGCCAACTGCGTACTGTAAGCTTTTGTCGTTGCAACAGAGATTTCTGGTCCTGCCCATGTATACAGAACATTATCCGCCTCTCTTGCTATGGAACTGCCAACTACATTTACGATACCAAGCACACGCGCTCCTCGGCTTTTTGCCTCCTTTAAGGCAGCAATCGTATCCGCTGTCTCTCCCGACTGGCTAATCACAATGACAAGAGAATCTTCTTCCACAATCGGATCTCTATATCGAAATTCCGATGCCAAATCTACTTCCACTGGGATTCTTGTGAGAGATTCCAACACATATCGCGCGGACATACATACATGGTACGCAGATCCACAGCCAATCATATAGATACGGCGGATCTGTCTGATCTCTTCCTCTGACATCCCCAATTCTTCCAATACAATTTCCCCATCTTTGATTCTTGGAGAAATGGTATCCTGAACCGCTTTCGGCTGCTCATAGATTTCTTTCAGCATAAAATGCTCATATCCGCCTTTTTCGGCAGCCTCTGCATCCCAGCTGATCGTAGTCATCTCTTTTTCAATCTCTTCCTGATCTACATTATAGAAATGAATACTATCAGCATCCATGCAAACAATTTCCATATTGTTGACAAAATAAACATTTTTTGTATATTTCAGGATTGCTGGAATGTCAGAAGCAATAAAGTTTCCTTCTGGAGCGCTTCCCACAATCATTGGACTGTCTTTTCTGACTGCAAATACCTTTCCCGGATGATCCTGAAACAAAATACCAAGAGCATAAGAACCCGTCACACGCGCCATCACTTTTGTGATTGCCTCAAGAGGGTCTCCTTTGTAATAGCGGTCTAAAAGATGTGCTATGACTTCTGTATCTGTCTCAGACTCAAACTGGTATCCCTTTTTTTCCAAATATTCTTTTAATGACTGATAATTTTCGATAATTCCATTATGCACAACTGCAATCGTCTTTTTGGCATTACAGTGAGGATGTGCGTTGACTACAGATGGTACGCCGTGTGTAGCCCAGCGCGTATGACCGATACCACAGAATCCATGAAGCGCTTTGCCATTATCTGTCATTTCCTCTAAAACGCGCAGTCTTCCTTTTGCTCTTACAACTTCAATCTTCTCTTTCTCTTCGATGGCAAGCCCCGCTGAATCGTAGCCTCTGTATTCCAATTTAGAAAGCCCATCAATCAACAAAGGGGCTGCCTGCTCATATCCTGTATATCCCACTATGCCGCACATTTATTTTACCTCATGTCCTTTATCTTTAATAACCTGTAAAACTGCATTTACATATTTTTCACAAGTTTCTACACTCTCAGCTTCCACCATAACGCGAATTACTGGCTCTGTACCGCTCTCTCTTACTAAAATACGGCCATTGTTTCCTAATTCCTCGGCTGCTTTTGATACCATAGCCTGAACATCTGAATCATTTTGCGCTTCTGGTTTACTCTTAACACGAATATTTTTCAAAACCTGAGGATAAATTTTTAAAGGAGCAGCTAATTTGGAAAGCGTTGTTTTTCTTTCCAGAATAACTTCCATCATCTTAATGGATGTTAAAATTCCATCTCCTGTTGAAGCATACTTACTGAAAATAATATGACCGGACTGCTCTCCACCAAGGCGATGTCCATTTGCCATCATATTTTCGTAAACATATTTATCCCCAACATCTGTCTTTTCATAGTCAATTCCTGCTGCATCAAATGCTTTATATAATCCAAAGTTTGACATAATTGTGGTCACAACCGTGTTATTCAACAGTTTTCCACGCTCTTTCATGTAACAGCCGTAAATATATAAAATTCCATCCCCATCTACGACATTTCCATTTTCGTCCACTGCAAGACAACGATCTGCATCGCCGTCATATGCAAATCCAACATCCAGATGATTTTCTTTTACATACTTCTGCAGTACTTCAATATGTGTAGATCCACAGTTTGTATTGATATTTGTTCCATCTGGCTGCGCATTGATTACATACGTCTTAGCGCCAAGCGCATCAAATACGCTCTTTGCAATCATCCATGCGCTTCCGTTTGCGCAGTCAAGACCTACTCTCATTCCTTTATAAGAACGTGTGGCAAGTGAGATCAGATATCCGATGTAGCGGTTTCTGCCTGCTGCATAGTCAATCGTACAGCCAATCTCTTCACGGACTGCAAACGGGATTTCCCCTGTCTTTCCATCAATATAATCTTCGATCTTTAAGATGGTCTCTTCGTCCATCTTTTCCCCTTTGTCATTTAAAAGTTTAATTCCATTGTCATAATATGGGTTATGACTTGCTGAGATCATAATTCCGCAGTCAAAATCCTCTGTTCTCACCACATAAGATACGCTTGGTGTTGTCGTCACATGCAAAAGGTAAACATCTGCTCCTGAAGCTGTCAATCCAGCAACAAGAGAATACTCAAACATATAGCTGGAACGTCTTGTGTCTTTTCCAATGACTACTTTACATTTTCTTCCATTTTGCTCACGGTAGTACCAACCCAGAAAACGGCCTACCTGATAAGCATGTTCTACTGTCAGAGTTTTATTTGCTTCACCTCGAAAACCATCTGTTCCAAAATATTTTCCCATTTTTCATTCTCCTCTAAAAACTTGTCAGCAGTTTATTTAAACTTTCCATACTACAGCTATATGCTTTCATATAGAAAAATTTTCTATTGTTTTTTTGTTTCTTCTCCATAGTAGGTATTATAATATTTTTTGTAATTTTTATAATAAGCCTTACTTTTGCCTAGATCTACTTTATTCAGCACTGCTCCTAAAATTTTACATTTGCTTGTGTCCAACTGTTTCTTAACTTCCTGCACCAGTTTATAACTAATCGCTTCACTTTCGATTACTAAAACTGCTCCATCGCAGATGGATGCTATAATAGCAGCGTCAATAATTCCACCTAAAGGAGGACAATCGATAAAGATGTAATCATACTGTTCTCTCACCGTCTGAATCATATTTCGAAATTTTTGACTTCCCAGCAGTTCTGATGGATTAGGAGCAGAACGCCCTGTCAAAATCATATCGAGTCCTTCTATATTACTGCTGTAAATACACTCCTCCATGCTGCACTGTCCCGTTATATATTCAGACAATCCTTGAATCGGTTTTATTTTATTTCTGCTGTATCTGCTGGCATCGTCTGTCTCCTCAAGACTGTCCGGCTCTATATCAGCTGCTCCCTGAATATTATATCGTTCCCCCCATACAGATCCTCTGATGTCTGCATCAATTACCAATACCTTTTTTCCAAGTTCTGCCATTGATTTTGAGAGCTGAACCGTCACAATTGATTTTCCTTCATTTGGCAGACAGCTTGTCAGACTTACCACTTTTACGTCTTCCCCACAAAACTGAATATTCGTGCGCAGCGTCTTATATGCCTCCTCCACACGAAAATCTAATTTTGGGATTTCATCCATAACTATTTTTTTCATGATATTCTCCTATCTTTTAGATCGTCTGTGTCGTTTCTTTTTTTCTTTTCCATTCATTGGAATCATAGCAAGAGTAGAAATTCCCAGATATTTTTCAACATCCTCTGCTGTCTTTATCGTATCGTCCATCAGATAAATGACAATTAAAATACCGCATACTAAAACCATCCCTAAAAATCCTGCCATGACACAGTTTTTCGCCAGACTTGGGCTGATTGGATTTTCATTTAAAGAACCTTCCTCCACAACAGTTGGCTCATCTGTCACCATAATCTCCGCCATTTTTTTCTTGGCTACATTTGCAAACTCTGTCGCAATGTCTCTTGCCATAAACGGGTCTGCATCGGTCACTGTAATTTTAATAATTCGAGTATCCGATGGATTATTAATCGAAATCTTTCCTACCATCTGTTCATAGGTAAGGTCCATATTTAAGTTTTCAATCACTTGTTTTACGACTGGTCTGCTCTTAATCATGATTACATAATCATTTGTCAGCTGCGATCCAATCTGAATATCGGCAAGCGATGTAATACTTGTACTTTTTCCTAAAACATATAGCATAGATGTTGACTGATATTGAGGAGTAATATACTTTTTCGTATAGAATCCAGCGCCTGCTGCAAGCAATATACCAACCAGCAAAATCAGCCATGCTTTTCTAAGCAGTACAAAAAATATTTCTTTTAAGTCAATTTCGTTCTCTTGTATTTGGTTTGCCTCCATAATATAAAGTTCCCTTTCTCTTATTTCATTTTTCTTCCTTCAAGTATTTTTTGCGGATTTTTTACAAAAATAGTTTCTGCCATTTGATATCCAAATTTTCTTGTGATCCATCCTGCTGCAAAATTTATTTTCGGAGATCGTTCTCCCCTATTATGACCATCTGATGCAATAAAGTCAATATTGTATTTTTTTAAGCACTTTTCACACCATCTCTTTTGCGCTCTTCTCTCCAACGTTCTGCCATTGATTTGAAAATATGCTCCTGAACTTTTTAATTCTTTCAGATACGTTTCTCCCTTTGGACTCATCAGGCATTCATATCTTTCTATATGTGCTAAGATCGGAAGATACCCCGCCATTTTTAACTTACGAACTGCATTTAAAATTTCAGAATACATGACAGAAGGTAAAAACTCAATCAGCACATATCGACTTTCTGCTAATGTCAGCGCTCTTTTCTCATCAAGATCTTCTAATGTATCTTCCGTATAATAAATCTCATGTCCAAGATATAATTGAATGTTTGATGAATGTTGTTTAGCTGCATTTCTAACCTGTTCAAAGACATCCCGTACGTTTTCTGTTTCTTGTTTCGTACCATGTTTATAGTGAACTGTCGCAATAATAGCACCTGTTCCTGACTGTTCTGCCATTTTCAGCATTTCAAGAGTTTCCTGCATATTATGAGAGCCGTCATCCACATCTGGAAGAATATGGCAGTGAATATCTATGAGACGTTTTTCCTTGCACAATGCTCTTCCCTTTTTATCTTTTCTTTTCTGTATTATTTTCATTAACAGCCCTATTACTATAAAGATCGCCGTTCCAGCTGCTGTCCATAGCACCCAGGTCTGATTTTCTTCGTTTTCAGATCGTTTTTCTTCTTTTATCTCAGGAATTTTTTTTTTACTTCTTCCTGAATACGATTCTCTTGATTTTTCTGATTCTGTCTGTCTTGAATCTGTTGTGTATTTTTTTCTTCTTGTGATGTTAATTCTTCTTCATCCTTATTTTTTTCACTATTTTCTTCCGTTGCTTTCTTTCCTGTACTTTGTTCATTGCTTTCTGATTGTTCTGTTCTATCATTTTCTGTAACATTTTCATGATCTGCCACCGTATCTTCTTTTATGTCGTCATCTACTCTTGCTGTCACTTTATCTTCTTTCGATGTGAGATCACTTTCTGTTATCCCCTCTGTCGTCTGTGTTTCTGTCTGACTTTCTGCTATCCCCTCCGTTGTCTGTGTTTCTGTCTGACTTTCTGCTATCCCCTCCGTTGTCTGTGGTTCTGTCTGACTTTCTGCTATTCCCTCTGTTGTCTGTGGTTCTGTCTGACTTTCTGCTATTCCCTCTGTTGTCTGTGGTTCTGTCTGATTTTCTGTTGTCTCTTCTGTCATCTGTGTTTCTATTAATTTTTCTTCACTCAGATTTTTTTCTTTTCTCATTCTCTTTACGAGTCTGTCTACAAAATCTTGTTTTCCGGTCTTCTCTGTCCCATCCTCTTGATTATGGTCAGGATCTGTTTCTTTTTTGATTTCTGATTCTGGATCTTCTTTCTCAGACTCCTGTTCTGACTGTGGAGTTCCCTCTTGATTATGAGGATCTGGCGTTTCCTCCTCGGCAGGTTCTGTCTCGCTTTCCGTAGGTTGCCATTCTGTCTCCTGCGGTTCTGTCTCTACCGGCCCTATCGATACTAGATATCCCATCTGTACGCCAACGCCAATATTCGCATATCCTAAGGAAATCAATTCTGCTGCCTGTTCTGCTGATAAATCGATTCCGTCTTCACATAATTTTGCATACAGCATCCCCATTGCCTCTGATGTAGCAACATATTGTTCTCCTCCATATATAAAAACTCCACTCGCTGCCCCAATAACGCTCGATTCATTTCCGTTAATATCTCCAGCATATACTGTCATCCCGATCATGCAGGACATCATTAAAGCTGCCGCCGTCAGATACGTTTTCTTTTTCATTTTTTTCCTCCATGCTTTGACACTCCACACGGCTAAATCCGTGGGATTCTTGCTACCTGCTACACATAACTAGCTGACCAGTCTATTTCTAGTAGGTCGTAGTGCAAGGTATGGGTGTGCCATCACCCATCGTAGAGCAGAGCATATAGCTCCCTACGCAGTTTGTCTGTTACCAACAAACTCAGGTAATGTTTACTTGTATGAAGATCAGGTGTGGATCGCTGACAAAAAAGGGGGTATCTCCCCTTAATTAAGATACCCCTTTTTAATCTAAGTTTCCGACTACTTACGGATTGTCAGTACACCGCCTGTAAATCCTTCCAGATACTGAATAAATTCATCATTGCGGAGATCTCCTTTAAAATACAGTACATTGTATTTTAAGTAAGATTCATATTTCTTTCCATTTACATAGAAAGTGCTGCCGTTTCTGTTCATTGTCAGATTTGTGATCGTATATTTACCCCATGTGAAGGATGGGAATCTGTATGTTCCCTTTAATTCTTCCATACAGCTCTGAAGCAGTCTGACAGCTAACTGAAGTTTATCTGCACCTGCCCCTGGGATAGCTAAGGTCACAGTACCGAATGTTTTTCCATTGATCAGTTTAAATACACTTTCGCCCTTGCTGTTTTCCCATCTAATGCCATCTGTTTTATTGAAACGTAATGTATAATTCTTTCCATTATATCGTACAGTAGCATCCAGAGGAGTTTCCAGACCTGCGATCTGAGCAACTTCTTTTCCTAATGCACTTAACTGTTTTTCTAATTCTGTAACATTGGAACAGTAAATTTTGCCATTTACATTCATTGTAAATCCAGAACTTACTTTGGAAGCATTGATGTTTGCTCTTGTATCAAGAACCTGAATTCTGACAGATCCTTTTGCTCCAAGTCCATCGTTTGCTGTTGCTGTGATGGTTGCATATCCCGGCGCAACGGCTGTTACAACGCCATTTGCATTTACAGTTGCAACGCTTGCATTAGAACTAGAATATGTTACTTTTTTGCTAAATGCATTGCTAGGAGATACGTTTGCTCTGACTGTCGTCTTTTCTCCACGATAGATTCCTGTCTTATCTGCATTTAAAGTAATGCCTGTCACTGGCTGAACAACTGTTACCTGAATGTATGCGTATGCCGGTGAATGAGATCCTTTTGCTCCATCTAATGCTTTTGAAACAATCGTTGCGCTTCCCGGTTTAATAGCAGTCAGTTTTCCTTCTCTTGTGATCGTTGCTACATCTGTATTTTTGCTGTAGTAATAAACACCTTTTTTCTCTGCATTTGCAGGATATGTAGTTGACTTAAATGTCCATGTCTTGTTTGGATAAATTTTTAATGTTGTACGGCTTGGCACTACTTTAAGTACTTTCTGTACTACGGTAAAAGTAAGTGTATCTTTCACAGCTGGATTTTCTGCTGAAGCAACTGTGATCGTCACTTTTCCATCTTTGTGCAGTGTCACCATACCTTTGTTGTTTACGCTGGCAATGCTATTATTGCTTGAGCTGTAAACAAGCGCCTTTGAACTTCCCCCTGTTGTCTTGACCGTTGCTTTAATCTGTACATTACGGTCAGTTGCTTTTCTTGCAATTCTCATACTCGCGTATGAAGTTGGCGATGTGATCTCAACAGATGTCACGGCTGCATTTGTTGTCAATCCGAAAAACAGAGTCATCATCATTGCCAAGAACAGACTTTTCAATACTCTCTTCATTTCTTGTCCTCCTTTATAAAAGATCTACTTACTATTAAATCGCTTTTTCTTATTTTTTTCAAGTACCAATTATGTCGTTTTTTACGCAAATTTATCATTTTTTTCTCTTTCTTTCGATAAAAGTTCAATCCATTAAAAAATAGTTCTCCCAACTCTTGACAAAGAGCCTAAAAAAGAAAAAAAAAGAGAGATGAATATTCATCTCTCTACTGCGGAAGATGGGACTTGAACCCACACGATATTGCTACCACAGGCACCTGAAGCCTGCGCGTCTGCCAATTCCGCCACTTCCGCGTCTTTTCCAATATTTATTTATCGGAACGTTTATACTATACATAATTTTTTCTTATTTGTCAACACTTTTTTCTCTTTTCAAACATTTTTCTAATTCTTCATTTCAGAAAATAAAAAAGAGAGATGAATACTCATCTCTCTACTGCGGAAGATGGGACTTGAACCCACACGATATTGCTACCACAGGCACCTGAAGCCTGCGCGTCTGCCAATTCCGCCACTTCCGCGTCTTTTCCAATATTTATTCATCGGAACGTTTATATCATACAAAATTTTATAACTTTTGTCAACACTTTTTTCAAAATTTTTCAAAAAAAATAAATAATATATTTTTTTGATTTTTTTTAATTTTCCTATTGACAAATCGATCCTTTCATACTATAATTCAATTGTTCGCAGTTGTGGCGGAATTGGCATACGCGCTAGACTAAGGATCTAGTCTGGGATAACTGGGTACGGGTTCAAGTCCCGTCAACTGCACGCAAAAGACTCGGTATTTATCGAGTCTTTTTTATTTTTATCTCAGATTCTTTAGACAGAATTTTCCTTTTTAAAATATCGCTTTTTGACTTAAGATTTTCAAAAGGAAGTATGAAAAATATATGAATTACTTGCAGAAGCCTTGCAACCAAAAAATAATATTGTTATAATGTAGAAAATAGTTATTATATGCTTTTTTATTCTTTGTTTATGAATCTAGGCATAGACTGTTAGAGAATAAAATATCATGTGAAAGGGAGATATCCATATGAAAAAAAGATTAAAATTAATTACCACATTGACTTTGGCTTGTGTATGTCTTACATTATCCGGATGTGGAAAAAAAGTAAAACAGGAACAATTTGAAACGCAAACAGAAACAAAAAAAGAGACGGAGACAAAAAAGCAAACGGAAACACAAAAGACAACACAGCCTCCAACCGAAAAACAGACTCAGACAGAAACGCAGCCTCCAACTGAAAAACAGACAGAAGCGCAGCCTCTTACCGATGAAAATGGAGAGACAGAACCTACAAGCTGGGATATTTCTGGAACCATTCAGGAAATCTCTGAAAATAAATTTACGATCCAGACAAGTCTCGGAAATACTTATACTTTCCCGATCTCTTCTGCTACTTCCATCGCTGATGGCGCTGCATTAAAAGCTGGTGATTCCATCACTCTTCACTACGACGGAAATATTGATGATCGCCTCAGTATACAGACAGGTACGGTCACAACCATCGCTATATCCGCTGAATAAATCTTTATTCAACAATAAAATATAAATGGAGCTGAATCAAAACAGATCTCTATACTGTTTTGATTCAGCTCTTTTTATGTAAAGCTGCATACAATTTTTATATCAAAATTTGATATGACTATTTTCATTTTTTATGATACACAAAATAGACAAAAAAGAAGCTATTCCAAACGGAACAGCTCCTCTAATTTTATTAAGCTAATTTGCTTTTTGCCAGTTCTGCTAATGTTGCAAATCCTTCTGCATCATTGATTGCCATATCAGCTAAGATTTTTCTGTTCATCTCAACACCAGCTAATTTCAGACCATACATAAATTTGCTGTAAGATAATCCGTTGATTCTTGCTGCTGCATTGATACGTGCAATCCAAAGCTGTCTGAACTGACGTTTTCTTTCTTTTCTTCCTGCGTAGGAGCTTTTCAGTGCTCTCATAACAGACTGTTTTGCTACACGATACTGTTTGGATCTAGCTCCTCTGTATCCTTTTGCCAGTTTTAATACTCTATTATGTCTCTTTTTAGCGCCTAAACCGCCTTTAATTCTTGCCATGTCTTATTTTCCTCCTTCGCCAACTCTTATAAATAAGGTAAAATCTTCTTCATGTTCTTAACGTTTGTCACATCAGTCATGACTGCTTTTCTTAAGTTTCTCTTTCTCTTAGTAGATTTTTTGGTTAAGATATGGCTTTTATAAGCTTTATTTCTTTTTAATTGTACTGTACCTGTTTTTTTGAAACGCTTTGCTGCTGCTCTGCTTGTTTTAATTTTTGGCA
>CBCTVZ010000012.1:0-34763 GCA_965150505.1 uncultured Robinsoniella sp.
CCAATTAAAACGCAAAGCAATGTATAAATATGACTAAACTTTCCCATCTTCTTTGGAAATTCTGTCAGATGCTCCAGCAACAACAAAACAAAATAAAAAATTCCCCAGACTAAAAATGTCCAATTTGCTCCATGCCAGAATCCAGTCAATGCCCAGACAATAAAAAGATTTCTAATCATACGGCTCTTTTTTTTCGTCCTGCTTCCGCCAAGAGGGATATACACATAATCTCGAAACCAAGTGCTTAAAGAAATATGCCATCTTCTCCAGAAATCCTGAATGGAATCAGCGATATACGGATAATTAAAATTTTCCAGAAAATGGAAGCCAAACATTCTTCCCAATCCGATTGCCATATCGGAATATCCTGAGAAATCAAAATAAATCTGAATTGCATAAGAAATGATCCCAATCCACGCAGCTCCTGTGGAGAGAACAGAAGGATCGGCAAAACATGCGTCCGCAAGAATCGCCGCATTATTTGCAATCAATACTTTTTTTCCTAATCCCCAAATAAGCCGCGTCATTCCTTCTGTAAAATCATTTGCATTTTCTTTTCTATTCTCAATTTCCCACGAAATCGTCTCATATCGAACAATAGGGCCGGCAATCAACTGTGGAAAAAAAGTAATATAAAGCCCTACATTTAACGGATTTCTCTGCACTTCCCCTTTTTGTCTATACACATCAACAACATAAGAAATTGCCTGAAAGGTATAAAAAGAGATTCCGATTGGCAAGTAAATATTTGGAATATTCCATTCCTGTCCCGTAATCACCATTAGATTTTCGCAAAAAAATCTCAGATATTTAAACAGAAATAATACGCCTATGTTAAAAATTCCGGCTATCACAACAGGCATTTTTTCATATGGAGTATCTCGGAAATTTTCTACAAAGATCCCAAGCAAGTAGTTGACACTGATCGACAATAGCATCAGAATAACATAGATTGGTTCACCCCAGGCATAGAAAAATACGCTTGCTATCAGCAGAAATACATTTTGAAACAGTCTGTTTTGTATAATCGGATTATAGTAGATTATCAATACAACCGGTAAAAAAAAGAATAAAAATGTAGCAGAAGAAAACAGCATACCGCCTACTTCTCCCTTCCTATGTATTTTTATCTATTATACCCGTGTTTCTACTTTGATGCAAGATAAAAGCAGTATCGCACAATATTTTGGTTACTCTCTATTTTTTCATATCCCATCCGCTTTTATTCTCTGTCATTTTTCCAAAAACATCTCTTCTATCTCTTCTGGTCCTGCAAGCTCTTCCTCATTTGCAATTTCTATCGCTTCACTCCATTGTTCCGTATCCTCTTCAAATTTTTCTTCTGCAATTCGTTCTGTCAACTCTTCTTTGTACTGTTCCAGACCTGACCAATCCTCATGAAACGCTTTTTTCATAAAAATAATCTGGTGATATTGTGCCTCATCATCAAAATAAACGATGGTATCTTCCTCTGCTTCTGCCATTTCTTTCTTAAAAGCAGTGGAAAGACTCGTATTGCTGTCTAAAAACAAAGTTTCCAGCGCAATATCTGAATAAGAACTGCTGATTCCTGCTGCCTGCTGTTCTTTATTCTCTCCCACTTCCCTGATCAGTTCTTCGATCTCTTCTCCGTTTTCTAAGCGTTCTTTATATTCTTCATAAACAGCATCCGTATCGATCCAAGATGCTTTTTCTTCCTCTGTTGCATTTTCATCTATTGGCTGGGTGTAAGGCACAGCGATATATTGTATCAAACTTCCATGTTCTTCAATATAAGACGATATTTCTTCCTCTGTCACTTTCGCTTTCCATTCGTCTCTTTTTTGAACATACAGCTTACTCATTTTATTGCTGTTTTCTAAGACATGACTAAAATCATCTTCTGTGATTTTATAAGCGTCATAATATCTGCCATATCCTAATTCATTCCAATACCGTTCCACTGTGAAATCTATCGTCTCTTTTTCTTCTTCTGTCAGTTCCATCCCCTGTTCTTCAAACTGTTGCTCTATCGCTAGATATTCTTTCGCATAGGATTTTGCTGTTTGCGAAATCCACTCCGACACACTTTTACCTTCTATGTCATGTTCCCAAAGGTCTGTTTTTCCACCATTTATTTTACATACCTCATCATATGCCTGAACTAAAAACCAAGAATAAATTCCGTCTGATATGGTGCTGCTGTCTTCTGCCATTACATTTCCTGTTGTCATACATCCTGCCATTATGAGCGCTGCTGTCTGGTATATCATTCTTCTCATTTTCTTTTTCATAATCATTCTCCTTTTGTTTTTGTTTGAGGCAGCTGCTTTTCATTTTGCTTGTTTATTCATCCATCAACAAAATACTTGTTTTTAACGAATAATTTGTCCCTTCTGTCTCATACATTCCGTCATACGATTTCACAATATTTTTTATAATCTTAATTCCAAGTCCGTGAAGCTGTGTGTTCTTTTTATTTGTCTTAAATTCTGGATTTTTTTGCAATATATTTCCATCTGTTGAATTTTCAATCACAATTTTTAAATACGCTTTTTTTCTCATCAAAGATAAATGGACTTCTCCATTTTTTACTTTTGAAGCCGCCTCAATCGCATTGTCGCACAGATTAGAAAGAAGTGCATTCAAATCATAAATCTGCACTTTTCCTCCCTGATCGGATATCGCATCGTTCTGTGCTTCTATTTGAAACCGAACGCCTTCTTTCTGTGCGATTTTCTGTTTTTGGTTTAAAACTAAATTTATACTGTTATTCGCCGTATACGGAATAATTTCCATTTTCTCAACTGGAAACTGATGAAGTTTTTCCAAATAACAATGAAGCTCTTCATATTTTTGATCTACCACTAAAGCATCCATACAAAACAAATGCGCTTTATAGTCATGGCGAAACTGGCTGAGTGTTTTCTGCATATCTTCCATCTGGCTTAAATAGTTTTCCTGCGCTTTGATCCAAGTCTCCTGCACTGCTGTCACTTTGTTAATCTCCCCTATTTTTACCGTCAGACTGATCATATAATAGCAGATCATCGGGACAATAATGCAAAACACAGATAAAATCATCCCCTGCGTCAAAAACTGCCTGTCATTCTTATGATTCTGCTTTAAGTATTCCAAAATCATATAATCTGTGATACAGACACCTGCCATAAAATACCAATATCCATTCATCATTTTGGCATTTGCCCGCATCACATCAATCATTAAAATTCTCATAATAAAGAACAAGATTCCTTTTAAAATAATTCTTCGGAAGATAAACAAAATTCTCCATAAATCCATGCTCATAAAAAAATTATCTGCCAGATAATAGCTGATATAAATTGCCAGATTTTCAAGGGAAAACATCATTGTAAAAAAGATCAGGCAGATTAATCCTTTAATCATCAATTTTCCTCGAAAAAAAATACACGCATATAAAAACGGAAACAGCACCATTACTGCGGCATAGGAATAAAAATTATTATCCATAATCAGATCTGTCAAAAATAAAAGTGCCGCAAATAAACTTCCCACTGCTATGATCTGCTTATTTGAACGATATGATTTCTTTTTCGGTTCAAAAAAGTTTTGTATTAGATAAATAAATAAAAAAGAATCTAAAAATTGCCCGATAATATGAATAACCTGTATATCGGGCAATCGAAATAAAAAAGGCATATTTCTGATGTCCACCATCATTTTGTTCCCCTAACTTTCCTGACAAAATCTTTTTTTCACTTCTGCCACTTTATTTCGGCTCAATGGAAGTTCTTGTCCGTCATCTAAAATTACTTTATTATATTTGATTACATAAATCACACGCAGATTTACCAAAAAAGATTTATGAATCCGAATAAAATGGTGTTCTTCCAACATCTTTTCCATATCAGAAAGCGTATTTCTGATGAAAAATCCTCCCTCTTTTGTGACGATATTCACATATTTATCCTTCGCCTCCATATAGAGCGTGTTTTCTAAAGAAATCTCATAGCAATGTCCTAATTCATCATATATTTTACACGTTTCTTTCTCTGTCGGCTGATAAATCCGGCTCAGATCAAGAATTGTCCTGTCTAAATCTTCTTCAAATTTACTTTTCCGAATAAAAGAAAATGGATGTACCAAAAAGCTGTCAAATACATATTCTTCTTTTGCTGAGACAAAAATAATTACAGCTTTTTCTTGTATCTGTAAAATCATTTTTGCAAATTCTAACCCATTCATTTTAGGCATATCTACATCTAAAAAATAAATATCGTATTCTTTTTCTTCTTGCAAATCTCTCCACAACAAATTTGGTGAACTATATTCCGTTGTCTCAACAGAGATGCGATATTTTTGAAATACTTCATAAATTCTGCGCGCTAAATAAGGAAGTATCTCTCTTTCGTCATCACAAATTGCAACTGATATTTTTTCTTTCAACTAATACGTATCCTATCAATCTTTTTTACTCTTCGCTCCACTGTTTTAAGCTTTTTAAAAATTGATCGTCTGCTTTTTTGCGATATAAAATTCTTTTCAGATTTCTCTGCATATCTTCATTAAATGGAAGCGCTCCAGATGGAGTATCTGCCTCATATCGGAAAATATAAACACCATTGCTGCATGCAATCGGATCTGTAACCTCTCCTTTTTCTTTGATGGAGATCACTGCTTCTATCACAGGTTTTTCCCAGAAAATACTGTCTGCATGAATATTCCATCCTGTCTTTTTATCTGCGCTATATTTTTCAATCAATTCTTCAAATGTTGTCCCCTGTTCGTATTCTTCTCTTATTTTTTGTGCGGTTTCCTGAACGCTGTCTGCAATCTCTTTTCTAAGTTTCTCTGCTTTTTCTATGTCTACTTCTGTCTTTGGCGCGCCATTTTTCTCATATAAGAGTGTTCTCAGCTCATTTTGTTTTTTCTCATCCCCCTGAAGACGAATATGGTTCACAAAGCGATATCCCTCAGGAATATAGTAGACTACATTTCCAAATCTTGCCAAAACTCTTTCATATTCTGGAATATTCTGTGCAAAAGCTTTTTCATCTCTCTGAATTAGATGGTCGTACATCTGTTTTATTTCTTCCTCTGATACAGTGATTCCTTTCGCTGTATATGCTTGAACACGGCTGAAAATTTCCTGATTCATCAGCGCTGCTGTCAGTGGTTCGCTGTTTGCAAATCCTTTTTTCGTCATATATTCTCTGGCTTTCTTTTCTGCTTCTTCTGCTGTCATTTTTGGATTCTGTTTGATCAGTAACGCGCGACACTCCTGACATGCCTGATTCCACTGTTTCTTTGCAATTTCTTCCAGCTTTTCTTTCTGCTCTTTTGTAAACTGGTCTAATTTTAACTCTTTTGCTTTTAAATGTGCAATCGTCATCTGAATCATCATCTGCTGTGCCTGTGCTTTTAATCGTTCTTCTTCTTGCTCTGTAATAGGAGTACGTCTCTGTCTTTGATATACTCTTTTTAAATACTCTTTACATACTTCCACATCAGACTCATAAATTTTTTGTCCTTTTACGATTGCTGCCACTTTTTTCATAATTGTTCTCTCCTTTTTTGTCCGTTCAATGATGTTTCCATTTTTTTATTTTTTTGATATAATTGAAGAAAGTATAAGATGTTCGTCGCAATACCACATATACGGGAGGAATAAGATTTATGAATACATGGATGTTTTTTATCGCAGATCTTTTATCAATTTTTTTAATGTGCAAAACCTTATTTGCTTCTCATCCCCATCATAAAAAATGGGTTAAACACCCATCTATCAGCCGCATTGCTATTTTTTTCTTTTTATGTGGAGTCTACTTTTTTTATAATTATTTTCAGTCTGCTACGTTTTATATGAATATGTTCTTATATCCATCTATTCTTGTTTTGTATGCTTTCTTTTTTCTGGATGAAAACTTTTTTGCCTGCCTTTTACAGGTTTTACTTTTTGTATCAATCAAATCTGTTTTGCCTGCTTTATTCGGAGGAATTTCTAAATTTTTAGATCAAGCTGAAATTTTTTCCTTTATTGCATCCTTTTTACATTTTTCAGAATATGGGGTAACTTCTTTTTCCTATGATTTTTCAACTCGCCTGCTGCCATCCTTATCCATGATCGGGTTTTATTTTTATCTCACTCGATTTTCTGTGGACGATGCTGAGAATCTGCCATTCTCTTATTGGATGACACTTGGATTTACTTCCATTTTCTGTATTATTTGGTCTGTTTGTTCCTTTCCAGAATATTTTGCTCCTGAATATGAAACTTTTATTCGCTGTACGGTCTCCTTCGGTCTTCTCACAATCAATTTGATGGTATACTATCTATTTTACCGCATCACGATACAGTATAGGGAAAATCTAGATTTAAAAGTACTACAGCAACGAATTTCTCTTGACAATACTTCTAATCAGGAAATGAACCAACTTTATTTAAACCTGCGAAAAATACGTCATGACTTATTAAATCATATCGGTATCATGGACAGTTTATTAAAAGAACAGCATTATGAAGAACTGCAAAATTATTTTTTTTCTATTCAAAAAAAAGAATATCCTGTTCTTCATTATCTGGAGACAGGAAATATTGCAGTCAATGCTTTGCTAAACCGAAAAATTCACATAATCCGTGAATTTAACATTGAAATTCATACCAAAGTTCTGATACCTAGTCAAAGTAATATTGAAGATACGGATTTATGTACCATCATTGGAAACCTTCTCGATAATTCCTTCGAGGCAGTCCAATCTATGGAACATGGCATTATTCAGTTAAATTCTGAACCACGTGCCGGATATCTTGTCATTCAAGTTTCTAATTCTATAAAAGAAGATCCTTTAAAATCGAACCCTCTTCTTACCTCTACAAAAGGAAACTCTCCTTTTCATGGATTAGGATTAAAAATTGTGAAAAATACGGTTAAAAAATATGATGGTATGTTTTCGATTAATACAAAAGATTTCATTTTTTCTGTAAAAATCATGCTTCCCCTTGCAGAACAGAACTGATCTTTTTTTAGAACTTCTGCGTTTCACTCCAAAATAAATCTTATTGTTTTCTGCTTCTGAATTTTATTTTAATTATTTCTTCTTAAATATGGTAATATTTTATTTATTTTTTGTCAACATCTTACAAAGTATTCTGTATATCTCATATAAAAAATGATACTTATATCAAAAAATTTGTATGGATTCTTTGTTTTTTTCTATGATATAATGGATGCTATTGATAAAATTCATATTAGAATTTCACAAATATAAGGAGGGAAACTTTTATGCATTTTAAAGTTGCAATTTGCGATGATGAAAAGGCTGCTCTGGAATACATCTCCCAAGCAATACAGCCTCTCTTTGCTAACCTTCACCATACCGTATCTATTGATTGTTTTTCTAGAAGTCAGCAGCTTTTAGATGTTTTGCAATCTGGAGGACAATACCATATGTATTTTCTTGATATTGAGATGCCTTCTATAAACGGTATTGATCTGGGAAAATCTATCAACTATTATAATCAAGACTTTCTCTATAATATTATTTATATCTCAAATCGTCTTGAAAAAGTATTTGATACCTTTCGTGTAGCTCCTCTTCGTTTTATACGCAAACAATATTTTTATGAAGAAATTCCAGAAGCTGTCAATGCCTCCATCTCATATATTGTACATAATATAAAAAATATGATTTCTTTTGAAACTGAAAAAGGTCTTCTCTCCCTGCCTCTTCAGAATATTCTATATATTGAATCGAACAATAAAACTCAGCTTGTCGTGACAATTCAGAATACTTACACGATACTCTCTTCTTTAAATAAACTGGAAACGGATTTGACAGATAAAGGATTCATCCGTATCCATCGCTGTTATCTTGTGAATTATCGTCATATCTATCTGATTCAACAAGATTCTGTCTTGCTCGATAATCACACTGCTATTCCTATCAGTAAAAAGAGACGCAAAGAGGTAAAAGAAACTTTTTTGGCCCTTTCATAAATAAAAACTTTTTCAAATATTAAAGACTGCGAGAGAATTTTTATTCTCCCGCAGTCTCTATATTTCTTATCTCTTTAAATCATTCGATTACTTTGCATATTTTTCTGTACGCTCATCGCTGATCTGTCCAGACCAGTTCAGACCGAATCCAAAGTCATACGTATTTCCTTCGCCATCTACGTAGCATTCCATATCCTGTCCAACATCTTCAAACTGCTCTTCTACAGTCTTCATGTCGATTGGCTGCTGATTTGGAAGTAAACCAGATGGTTCTGTCACACCTGCCAGAATCTCTACTGCTGCCTGATCCGTAATGCTGTATCCCACTAAGATTACATCTGCTAATGGCTCTACTTCAGACCAAACCATAGGATTCGTTACTCTCATATAAACTGCAACTGGTTTGTCACCCATTGCTTCTTTTGTCTCTTTTAACAGATCTAACATATCTGCGTTGCTTGCTGTAACGGTCTTTCCTTTGTAAGAACGGTTTTCTACATCATCTGTGTAGATAACTTCGCCTGTCTCAGAGCTGATAAATTCTGCTCCTGCATCGCTTGCTAAAGACTGCTCTCTTGCATACTCTGCTGTATATTCGCCATACTGTAATGTAATTGGCAGATATCCGTTTCCGCCTGCTGCTTTGTCTTCTTCGCTGTATCCCATTCCGCCGCTAGGTGCTTCCATACCAACGAGTGCAAAGTCTGCTTCTTCTGGGTTGTCTGTCACATTATAGTATTTTTCCAGAACAGATTTTGTCACAGTAGCTCTTGTTTCTTCTGTTGTCTCCTGTGTCCAGCGATTATAGCTTACATATGTGTATTCTGGAACGTATACGGTTAATTTCTCTGCTGATTTATCATATTCTTTTACAAAATTATCTTTATTTTTCAGCATAACAACAGATTTCAGCTGTGCATTATATCCTGCTTCCATAAATTCTGCGTTTCCAACGATTTCTACTGACTGATCTGGATCTAAGTATGGATCTTCAAACAATCCTGCATTGAAGATGTTTGTCAGAAGTCTTCTTGCAGATTCTGCAAATCTTGCATCTGCAAATACCTGTCCGTGATCTTCGATCATCATATCATATGCTTCCATGATAGGTCCTTTATCATTGTTTCCACCGAACTGGTCAACGCCTGCCATCAGAACTTTGTAATGACGTTCTGCTACGGTCAGATCTTCCACTCCCCAAGGAGTTGTTCCGAAGGAATTGTCGTGAGGAGCATCGTTTGTGATTCCCCAGTCTGTACATACAACGCCGTCATAATTATATGTTCCACGCAGCAATTCATTAATCATGTAATTGCTGTAAGAGTTACCAACATTTTCTCCATCTGCATTCTGCTCGTAAGAGATTGTATAGTAAGGCATAACTGCGGATGCCATTCCTGTTCCGCCATCCAGATTAAATGCGCCGTTTACGAATACATCAATATGATCCTGAATATTATTTCCTGGATAAACAGCAAATTTTCCGAATCCATAGTGAGCATCACGTCCGCTTTCACCTGAGCCGCCGCCTGGCCAATGTTTTACCATTGCATTGACAGACTCATTGCCCCATCCTGTTTCGCTGCCTTCTGTTGTCTGGAATCCATCTACATATGCTTTTCCCATATCTGTAGACAGCTCTACATTTTCACTGAATGTTCCGTTTACACGACTCCATCTTGGATCAGTAGAAAGGTCTACCTGTGGTGACAATGCAGTAGCGATTCCGAGCGCTCTATATTCTTTTGATACGACTTCTCCGTGCTGCTGTACGATTTCAGGATCAAATGTTGCTGCTAATCCAATCATAGATGGCCACAGAGAGATGTCTCCTGTATTTCCAATGTTATATTCCAATGCCATAGAAGAGCTTGCAGAGTTTCTTGGGTCAGAACTGTTATTTGCTGGGATACCATATCCAATGCCTTCTACTATTGCCTGTACGTTATTTGACCATTTTGCTCCAATTTCAGGAGATGCCACGGTTGTCACAAGAACGTGACGCAGATTGTTATCAACCAAAGCTGTCTCTGTATTTTCTGCAACTGCTTCTTCTGAAACTGCAGTATGAGAACTGTAAAGCATCAATCCTGCGATGGCTTCAATTCCTTCACGGCCGTCAGCAACCATCAGATCAGCCAGTCCCTGCGCTCTTGTCTTTGTATCAAGTCGCCAGTCTTCGTATGTGTCAAGTTCTCCATTGCGGTTTAAATCTTTAAATGCAAATCCATCATCTTCCAGAAGTGTCATTCCTGATTCATTTGAAAAGCTCAGTTTTTTTCCATCTTCCTGTGTTACAACAGAAAATCCTTTTCCTGTATCTGTAACTTCATATTTTTTTGCAGAATCTGCGCTTGCTTCTGCTGCAAATGTTCCCATTGCCATACTGGATGCCAGCATCGCTGTTGTTGCTGCGAATGCAATTCCTCTGTTCAGTTTCTTTTTAATGCTTCTTTTCATATACCTTCCTCCTGTATCTTTCGTCCAAAGCCCCTCCAAATCTTTGGCTAAAACGTATTTTTATTTTATCATATTTTTGGATATTTTCCATATAATTTTTTTAGATCATTTATGATTTTTTTTGTTTTTGTATAGAAATCTTTGTTTTTTTCTGCTTTCTTTATATATATTTTATATTTATTCTATTATTTTTTTATAGTTTCTCATATGGCTTTGTATCCTTTTTTCTGCTTTATTTAGCCATTCTCTCTTCCTGCTTTTTCTTAGAAAAAGGCTTTTCTGTCCTGTGACGTTGAGGAAAGCAAGGCTTTTTCTATCTGCAAAATATTTTTCATGAGACAATTAGAAAAAAGATCTCTGCAAAATATTTTTTCATTCTGCAAAGATCTTTTCTATTTTTTATCTTGGTTTTTCTGTCATTTCAATGAAAAGCCAAAAAATGTTAAATTTTAGTCCATGTATTCCACATCATATTCTTCAATCCATTCCTGAATCATGGATGAGAATTTTGCATTCTGTGCCTGAGCTAAAAGTTCCGCATGAAGATTTTCTTTTAAAGTATCCGTATATTCGACTGGACCACCTTTAATATCAGAATCGTAATATAAAATATAAACTCCATCTGGACATACTACTGGTTCACTGATTTCTCCGATTTTTTCAACCGCCATTGCAGCATCTACAAAATCTTTATTCCAGAAAATACTGTCTTTATGTACGCTGTATCCGACATAATCTTTTGCCGTCGCATCGATGCTATATTCTTTTACTAAATCTTCAAAAGATTCTTTTTCTTCAAATTTCTTTTCAATTTCATCTACCGTACCCTGTACTTCAGCTAAGATTTCGCCTTTTAACTCTTGAATTTTTTCTTCTTGTTTTGCGTCTGCCACGGTAGCATCTGCTGCTGTGGCATCTGTTGCTTCTGGATACATCAGCTCCTGAAGTTCTCCTAATTTTTCTTCATCTGCCTCTAAGCGAATATGCGTAAAATAGCGATATCCCTCTGGAATATAGTAAGAACCATTTGATCCATATGCAGCAATCGCCTGCTCATACATCGGTACATTATCATTAAATGCTTCCTCATCCAAAGCCACATATTCATCATATGTCTTTTTTACTTCTTCATCTGACACAGTCACATCTGCAATACAATATTCCTGAAGGCGACGAAAGATTTCATCATTTTTTATCTGTTCAAATAACAGATCGCTTGTGGCATATCCATACTGTGCCATCGTCTCTTTTGCTTTTTCTTCTGCATCTTTTTCTTCCAATGAAGCATCCTGTGCCATATATAAAGATTTATAAATCTCAAATGATTGATCCCATCTCTCCTGAGCTTGCTTTTTCAATTCTGCAATTTCCTCTTCTGTAAATTCATCTAACTTTAATTCCTGTGCTTTTAATTCTGTCGTTCTTAACTGAACCAGCATATTCATAGCTGTCTCTACGATATGATTTTGTACATTCTGATCTGATGTATCATATCCGCCGCTTTCATACTGCTGTAAAATATACTGTGTCATCGCCATCAATTCAGAATGGAAGATTTCTTCTCCCTCTACAGTTGCCATTACAGGGTCTTCTTCTGATTCTGCACTTGTTTCCGTCGTCATTTCTGTTTCCTGACTTTCTGCTGCTACTGCTGTTCCCGTAAAGATCATGCCTGTCGCAAGTACACATGCAAGCATTCTCATTCTTTTTTTCATCCTAAATACCTCCGTCGTCAGAGTTGTCCTCTCTTTTTTCTAGTTCACATTTTACCTCTTTTCTTTTCGGTATTCCATACAATTTTTTCACATATATGTTGGATTTTTATTAATTTTTTCTATTTTTTCTTTTTTTTTAAAATTTTTTTTGACGTTTATCACAATTTCTTATTTTCTAGCCGCTATCTTTTGAACATCAAAAAAATCCGCTATATCGATCTGAAAAATTTAATTTTATTTTTTCAAAAAAATATAGCGCATTTTTATTATACATTTTTTCTATTTAATTACCGCATTCAATACTAATCTGATTAAATTGATCTAAAATCTGCTCCACTTTCATTTTTTTCTTTTCTTCCCCTGACACATCCATCACTGCTTTTCCTTGGTGCATCATCAAAAGACGATCCCCATATTCCACAGCATAGCGCAGATTATGCGTCACCATGATTGTCGTCAGCTTTTTTTCTTCTACAATTTTTCCAGTAAGTTCCATGATGCGTTCTGCTGTCTTCGGATCTAATGCCGCCGTATGCTCATCCAAGATTAAAAAATCTATTGGTGTCATGGTAGACATCACAAGAGACATTGCCTGCCTCTGACCTCCTGAAAGATTTCCCACTTTGATATCCATTTTTTCTTCCAGTCCTAAATTTAACGGTCGCAGGCATTCTTTATAATAATTTATTCTCTGTTTATTTGTTCCTCTTGTAAGTCCAAAAAATTTTCCTTTATTGTCTGCCATTGCCATGTTTTCTAAAATTGTCATATTAGGACACGTTCCCATTGATGGATTTTGATATACTCTTCCAATTCTTTTTAATCTCTTATATTCTTTTTCACGCGTAATATCGTAACCATCAATCAAAATTTTTCCATCATCCAGATCTATGCTTCCACAAATCAGATTTAACATAGATGTCTTTCCTGATCCATTGCTGCCAACCACCGATAGAAACTGACCTTTCTCAACTGTAAGATTAAAATCTTCAAACAGGCACATTTCATTGACTGTTCCTGGATTATAATATTTTTGAATATGTTTTAACTCAAGCATGATGTCTCACCTTTCTTTTTCGATCTGTGCTGATAACCAAAATCAATAAAAATAATGCGGCTGTAATCAGTTTCATTGCCTGCGGTTCAAAAAATTTGATTGCCAGTGCTACGCATCCTTTATATAAAATTGCTCCAATAAATACGGCTGTTGTTGTCTTCACGATTGAAACCTTTTTAAATAATGCTGTTCCAATAATGACACTGGCAAGACCAATTACCATAGCTCCTGTCCCGCTTGAAATATCAAATACTCGCTGTTCCTGACAAAATACAGAACCTCCAAGCGCTACAAGTCCATTTGCAATCGCCAATCCTAAAATTTTAACGTTTCCTTTATCTTTCGCAAGAGAAGTCACCAGATTATCATTATCCCCTACTGCGCGTAGCAGATAGCCTGATTTTGTTTTTAAATATAAATCTAATAAAATTTTACTGATGAATACGACTGCTAAAATCAACAGCAATTTTACATATGATGGAGTCTTTGCTCCAAACAGACTGCTCAGCGCTCCATTTTTAAACATCGTCTCCTTTGAAAACAATGGTACGTTGTTTGTACCAGCAATCTGCAGATTAATCGTATACAATGCAGTCATCATAATAATTCCTGAGAGCAAATCTCTGACTTTACACTTTACATGGATCAATCCGGTACACGTTCCTGCGATTGCTCCAGCAAGAAAAGAAATCGGAAGTGTCACATAAGGGTTTACTCCTCTTGTGATCAGAGCAGCCGTCACAGCTGCTCCTAATGGAAAACTCCCATCCACAGTTAAATCTGGAAAATCTAATATTTTATAAGTGATATAAACTCCTAATGCAAGGATTCCATAGATCAATCCCTGCTCTATTACTGTAAGCATAAAATCCATTTCTCTTTCCTCCGTCTCCTCTTGCCGCTCTTTCTCTTATTCTGACACGATCTCTGTAAAAATTTCTGCAGCACGTTCGTTCATTTCTTCTGGAATCGCAATTCCTAAATTTTCTGCTGCCGCACTGTTGATATACAGACTGCTCTCTGTCAAAAGTTCATACGGTGTTTCTTCTGCTTTTATCTCTCCTTTTAAAATCTTTGCCGCCATTCTTCCCGTATCTTTTCCAAGATTGATATAATCTAATCCTTCTGCCGCAACGCATCCTAACTTAACCTGTTCGATTTCACTTCCAAATACTGGAATATTCTGCTCATTTGCCTGATCTAAAATTGCTGGCAGAGAACTAACTACCGTATTATCGGTCAGGTTTGTCAAACAGTCCACTTTATCCAGCAAATCGGCCACAGCAAGTGGAATCTCAGAAGTATTTGTAATGCCTGCCGTCTCAATTTCAAATCCATATTCCGATGCCAGCTCTTCATACTGCGCGATGCTGTAAATAGAATTTGCTTCGCTTGTCGTATATAAGATACCGATTGTCTCTGCATCTGGCATCAATTCTCGAATCATTTTCAGTTGTGCCTCTACTGGAAGCTGATCGCTTGTACCTGTCACTGCTCCGACTGGCATTCCATTTTCATCCGCCAGTTCTGCTTCCTGTGGATTTGTAACAGCTGTATAAATCACAGGGATTTCAGAATCTATCGCTGCATTGTATGCGGCCTGAGCGCTTGGCGTTGCGATTGCACAAATCAGATCAACATCATCTGCAACAAAACTCTGGGCGATCTGTGCAGTTGTTCCCATATCGGATGCCGCATTATTGATCTTGATTGTCAAGTTCTTTCCTTCCTCCAGGCCTTCTTCTTTTAATCCTTCTAAAAATCCTTCACGGCAGTTATCTAACGATCCATGTTCTGCAAACTGAGAAATTCCTATTGTATAGGACTCCTCTTCTGCATTCGCTGTAATGACTGTTCCTAAAATCCCTGCTGCTGCAAACATACTTCCTACGATTACTGACATTTTCTTTTTCATAATGTTTCTCTCCTTTACTTTTGCTCATTCTGATATTTACGCTTGATTCGTGAGCCGTTTGTCTGTACACTAAAAAGTCTGCCGCAGGTATTTTTTCGATAGATAGGAATAAAAAACCGCCCCAAACTATTTCTAGTTTGAGACGGTAATAAACTTTTTATTATCGCGGTACCACTCAATTTGACAACTGTCCACTCTCTCACGTACAATTATACGTTCCTGATTGATAACGGGTTCGGTTCCCGACGATGCCTACTCTTTTCATTTCAGATCGCCCTCGAAAGCCCATTCAGCAATAATGTCCATACGACAATCCCACCCTCTGTCGCTCTCTGTGATTTCTTTTAAAGCTTACTTCTCTTTCTCATCGGTTTTTTCTTTGATGGGTATAGTTTAATACTAAATTTCTGATTTGTCAATCTTTTTTTATCTGGTGACTGAAAAAATAGACGATTTTCTGCTTTTCCTCAAACAACATTATTTCTTTTCATGTTTCTTCAAAAGCTCAAAAGTATTCCCCAAAAATTCTTGACAAAAAATATAAAAAATCAGGACTGGTTGTCTCAATGACAGCCAGCCCCGATTTTTATAATAAGGGTAGATTTGTATTGTCCAATTATTTCTTAGCAATGTATTTACGAACGTCGATAGATACAGCCAGGATAATAATGAAACCTCTGATGATATACTGTAAGTATGGGTCGATTCCAAGGAAGTTGAATGCGTATGTGATAACCTGTAAGATAACAACACCGATTACAACGCCTGGGATTGTACCAACACCACCGGAGAAGGATACACCACCGATTACACAACCGGAGATAGCATCCAAGTCGTAGTTCAGACCTGTACCTGTGTTAACAGATCCGATACGTCCTGCCTCTAAGAAAGAAGCAATACCGTACAGAACACCAGCGATGATATAAACACCCATGATATTTTTTGCTACGTTTACACCAGATACAGCAGCTGCTTCTGTGTTACCACCGATAGCAAACATGTTTTTACCTAATGTTGTTTTATTCCAAACAACGTACATAACAACAACTGCGATTGCAGCGTAGATGATCAGGTATGGAAGTTTGAATCCTCCAATGTTGAATGCTCCTGTTACAAAGTTGTTGAATTTTGCGTTGAATGTTGACAGAGCCTGTGCTCCACCACCCTGGCTGTTGATGTAGATACATGTACATCCAAAAGCAATCAGCTGTGTACCAAGGGAAATAATAAATGCGTGTAAGTGAAGTTTTGCAACACCAAAACCGTTGATTACACAGAATACCATTGCAACAGCGATACTAGCCAGTAACGGCACGATCAGTGGAAGATCTTTTTCAAACTGATACATTCTAGAACCATATGTAGTAGCCTGAACCAGAGAAGCTGTTACAGCAGCACTACATCCAACGATACGACCAACAGAAAGGTCTGTACCTGCTAATACGATCATACCAGCAACACCAAGTGCCAGAATAATACGTGTTGAAGCCTGTGTTAAGATTTTTGTGAAGTTTGATACTGACAAGAATTTTGGATTTACACAAACAATTACAATCAGCATCAAACCAAGGATAATATACAATGCATAGTTAAGCAAAAATTCGCTTATTTTCTTTGAATCCCATTTTGTTGTTTTTTCCATAGTTTTTCTCCTGCCTTAAACATATTTTGCTGCCAAACGCATGATTTCTTCCTGCATTCCGCCCTTTAAGTCTTCTTTGACGTCCACAATTCCTGCCATGTGACCATTACTCATAACTAAGATACGGTCGCAGATACCAATCAACTCAGGCATCTCAGAAGAAACTACCATAACGCCTTTTCCTTCGGCTGCTAAATCATTGATTAACTGATAGATTTCGTATTTTGCTCCAACATCGATACCACGAGTAGGCTCGTCAAGCAATAAGACTACTGGTTTTGTCAGCAGCCAACGGCCGATGATAACTTTCTGCTGGTTACCACCTGACAAAGATTTGATATGTGTCTTATTTGTAGGTGTTTTAACCTTCATACTTGAAACTACCCAGTTTGTATCTTCTTCCATTTTCTTGCTGGAAAGAAGTCCAAACTTATTGCGGTAAGCTTTGATGTTTGCAATAACAGCATTGAACGTGATACTCTTTAATGGAATAATACCAGTAGCACGTCTCTCCTCTGTCAGCAGAGCAAATCCATTTTTGATTGCTTCCATGGAGTTATGGTTATATACTTCTCTTCCACTTAATGTAATCTTTCCGCTCTCTCTGTGTGCAATACCATAGATTGTCTCAAGAAGCTCTGTTCTTCTTGATCCAACAAGTCCTGCTACACCAAGCACTTCGCCTTCACGAAGCTCGAAAGAAACATCAATACAGGTAGGCATATATTTTCCTGTCAGACCTTCTACTTTCATCAAGGTCTTTCCTGGTTTATTTGTTTTCGGTGGGAAACGATCAGACATCTCACGACCAACCATCATATTGATGATCTTATCTGTCGTCAGTTCTTTTGCTGGTGTTGTGGAAACCCACTGTCCATCACGCATGATCGTTACATCATCTGAGATTCTCAGAATTTCTTCCATCTTATGAGAGATATAAATGATTCCTACACCATTTGCTCTCAGTTTGTTGATGATTCTAAATAAGTGCTCTACTTCTTCGTCTGTCAGAGAAGAAGTTGGCTCGTCAAGCACAAGAATTTTTGCATCATAAGAAACCGCTTTTGCGATCTCTACCATCTGTCTCTGTGATACAGACAGATCACCAATGATTGCTTTTGGATCTACTTGAACTTCAATTTCGTCAAAAAGCTTTTTCGTCTCATCGTACATTTTTTTATGATCTACTAAGAGGGCTTTTTTTGGAAATTTTCCTAACCACATATTTTCCATAACGCTTCTACGAAGTACCTGGTTCAACTCCTGATGTACCATTGCAACTCCGTGTTCCAGCGCATCTTTCGGGTTACTAAAATGCGTCTCTTTTCCTTCGATCTTGATTGATCCTGCATCTTCTTTGTAGATACCGAACAAACATTTCATCAAAGTACTTTTTCCGGCTCCGTTTTCTCCCATCAGAGCATGAACGCTTCCCTTTTTTAACAAAAGGTTAGCTTTATTCAACGCTTTTACGCCTGGGAACTCTTTCTCAAGATCCCGCATCTCTAAAAGATAACTTTCCGCCATACTTTTATCCCCACTTTTCTATTTTATTTTTCTCTTCCTGTAAAAAAAGGAGAGTGATCAGATCTTTTTACTGTCACCTCTCCTTTCTCTCTTTTACCTTACCTTGTTTTGCTTCTCAGGGAGGAAAAATTCTTATTCTGTCTATAAATCTTAAATTTCTAAAATTATTCAGCTTCTACTCTTGAATATGGGATACGTACGGAAACACCATCTTCTGCGATTTCGTAGTCTGTTCCTTCAACAAAGTCTTTTCCGTTTGCTGCGTTGATAGCAACTGCGATCAGAGCTTTACCCATAGCATCGCCATCCTGTTTTACAGTAGCTGCCATTTTTCCGCTGTTGATAGCTTCTACACCAGCATCTGTAGCGTCTACACCGATTACTGGAATCCAGTTCTCAGCTTCAGCATCTGTGTTATATCCAACTGCGTTTAATGCAGAGATAACACCAAGTGCCATATCATCGTTGTTGCAGAATACTGCTTCGATTTCGCCTTCATGAGCTGCTAAGATAGCTTCCATGGAGTTCTGAGCCTGGTCTGTAGCCCAGTTTGCAACAACTGGTTCACCCTGAACGTTTTCCATCTTCATTCCACGTTCTTCAGCCTGAGATACGCTGTAAGATGTACGTGCTTCTGCTTCTGGGTTTCCTGGTTCACCTTTGAATACTAAGTACTGGCATACGCCATCACCATTTAAGTCATATTCTGGATGAGCTTCCCACATATCAGCTAATAAGTCGCCCTGCATTACACCAGCTTCAGAAGCTGTTGTTCCAACGAACAGACCTTCGCAAGATTCCATAATTTCTTTAGCTGGCTCTCTGTTGAAGAAGATAGCTGGGATACCAGCGTCTTTTGCTTTGTCAGCTAATCCCTGAGCGGATCCTGTATCAACACAGTTGATTAATACAGCGTCCAGATCTTTTTCTACTAAGATATCCATCTGGTCGTTCTGTTTAGCCTGATCACCCTGAGCATCCTGCATATCTAAGTTAATTGTAATGTCTGCTTCTTCAGCATATTTCTCAATTGCAGCACGTACAGTAGAGATATAAGTATCATCAAATTTGTAAATTAAAACACCTAAGTTAATCTCTTCTTTTGCTTCTTCAGCCTGTACTGGCACCATAGACATTGCCATACCACAAGCGAGTAATAATGCTAATCTCTTTTTCATAATAAATGACCTCCATTCGCTTTCTCGCGTTCTTTATTTTGTGACATTATTATAAACCAAAGTTTCTAGCAATTCTATACAATTTTTTTAACTCCACTATCGTTTTTCTTATATTTTTATATATTTTCTTGTCATATTGCTTTAAAAATTTCAAAAGTTATTGTGAAAGTAGACTATCAAGCTCTGCTCTTATATACCGCTCATTAGTTAGTTTTAAGCTTTCGTCCGGTTCACCTGTCAATGCCAAACTTTGTGCAAGTTGAAACATAGACTCACCTTGCTGCTTGCTGTTGCAGATAACAGTACCATACATTTTTCCTTCTTTTACGGCATTCATTCCCTCTGTAATTCCGTCAATTCCTACAATTTTAATATCTTTTCTGATCCCCATTTTCTCAATCGCATCCACTGCGCCAAGCGCCATCTCATCATTATTACAGATTACCAGTTCAATCTCATCACCTTTTCCCAGCCACTGCTCCATAAGAGCCGCTCCCTGACTGCGATCAAAATTTGCTACTCCTGATTCTATCGCCTTAAGAGGAACTCCTGCGCTGCGCATCGTCTTGATTGACCATTCTGTGCGAATAATGGCATCTTGATGTCCCATCTGACCTTCCATCATTACATACTCTACCGTTCCATCTTTATCTAAGTCCAGTTCTTCTGGATTTTTTACATATAAATCTGCGATCATTTTTCCCTGAAGAACGGCAGAACCTTTTGCATCCGCCCCAATATAATAGACATTTTTTCCTTTCTTTATGTCTTGTTCTACTGGTTCTCTGTTAAAGAAAATAAGCGGTATTCCTTCTGCCTCCGTTTTATCAACGACGACCGACGCTGTCGTGCGGTCTACTAAGTTGACGCAAAATACATCATAGTCTAACTGAAGACATTTATCGAGCTGTCGATCTTGATCGTTTTGATTTTCTTTTGCATCTAACAAGTCAATCTGTATCGGTATTCCTGTCTCTCTTTCGTATGTATATGCAGATTTTTCCATACTTGCAATAATATCCGATATGAATACATCTGACTTTTTATAGACAAATACTGCAATCTTGATTGCTTCTTTTTCTGTTCCCTGATAATTGTCCCATATGATTTTTCCCGATAAAAGAAACAGCAAAATGGCAATGATACAAATAAGACATGCTTTTTTATTTTTCATGGCTTTTCTCCTCTTAAAACACCGGAAACAGAATCTGCTCATATCTTTTATTGTACATTTCATCTGAAAAAATCATATGCTGGTCAATCAAAAGATTTGTAATTTTATTTCCCTCCAACAGTTTTACAGCGTTTGCAACCGTAAGGCATCCCATATCCATCTCATTGATCGTGACAATTCCATCGATGACTCCATTTTCCATACTGTGTACAATACTGCTGTTGATTCCATCTCCAAAAATTTTTCGATGCTCTCTTTTCTTATTTTCTGCCTTTTCCGCAAGCAACTCTGTCGTTCTTTTATCCAAGCCCACAAAAATATTTTCTTCTCTTTTAAATATTTCCTGAAGCTCATTTTCATCATCCCATACATGCAGCACGGTTTCTATTCCATGTGACTGCAAGGTATCTTTCAATGCCTCATAAAATCGCCTTGTGCGATTCCATTTTTCTTCTTTTACGCCAATCCACGCTTTTTTTTCATTCTGCGCTTTTTCTGCAATCATATCGCCTAGCATTTTGCCTCGTTCTTCCTCATCCGCACAGATACAGGAAACAATCTTGTCAGACTGCACTTCTTTATTCAATGTGATCACAGATTTTTCTTTCAAACTGTTTTCCACTAAAAATTGTTGAAATTCTTCCACATTGACAGGAGATACCACCAAAATTTGTGTTTCCCCCAATGCTTCTTTTTCAATTATTTCATTTTGCTTTTTCTGACTGACTTCATCATACATTGTCAATAATTGCACTTCCGCATGATATTGGTCCGCCGCATATTCCATTCCTTTTAGGAAATATTCCCAGTCTGATTCTTCACTGCTGTCTGCGATCACAGAAATTCGATATACCTCTGTTTTCTTTTCTTTCAAAATAAGATCTGTTGATGACAAAATCCATAAAATTACAATCATAATTCCACAGCCGATAAAAATATATTTTTCTATTTTTTTCATTCCAGGCTTCCCTCCCATGATTCATAAGGAATAGCCGGTATTTTTATCGTAACGGTTGTTCCTTCATCCAACTCGGACTCAATAAACAGTCCATATTTTCGTCCAAACTGCATCTGTATTCTTTCCTGCACATTTCTCACGCCGATACCGGAACCTCTCTTTGTAGATTCTACTACTTTTCCCTCCACAAGAGCCTGAACCATCTCCTGTGTCATTCCCGGTCCATTGTCTTTTACTGCAATCAGAATATCTTCTCCTTGTCTTGTCACATGGATATCAATTTCCCCGTCACCATACATATACTCCATGCCATGATAGATCGCATTCTCCACAATAGGCTGTACAATCAGCTTTAATGTGGCATTTTCCCCTATTCCTTCTTCCATTGTTACGGAATAACTGAATTTATTTTCAAATCGTACTTGCTGAATCATTAAGTAATTTGTGACATGTTCAATCTCATTTTTTAAAGGAATAATCCTTTTTCCTTTGCTCAGACTGATCCGGAATAGTCGTCCAAGCGCAGTGACTACTTTTACTGCCTCTTCCTGCTGCTCATTCTCAATCATCCATACAATAATATCCAGTGTATTATATAAAAAATGTGGATTGATCTGAGACTGGAGAGCATCCAGTTCTGTTTTTCTTTTCTGTTCATATTCTATCACAATGTCTTTCATCAGATTTTTTATAACATATTTCATCTGAGAAATGGCAGATCCTAACTGACAAATTTCACGGCTGCCGCTCACATTGATCGTCTCATCCAGATTTCCTTCCTCAATTTCATGGACATGAACAACTAATTCCTGAATTGGACGGCAAATCTTATTTGAAATATATACATTTAGAATAAGCAAAATAGTCATCAAGATAAAAAATAACATCACAATAAACAGTCTTCCTTTCAGAGAAGAGATGCTTCCCTCCTGATCCAGTCCGATACCAATAATTTTCCATCCTGTATATCCGATAGTTTGAGAAGAAACAAGATATTTTTCACCGTTCATCCGTACGGTAGAACTTCCATCTCGGTTAGGCTGTTCCTTAAAAATGTCTGAGTAATCTTTTGCAAGTCCTAAAGATACCAGATACTGTCTGGGATCATAGATCGTCTCGCCAGCTTCATTGAGCATGGCAATCTTAATGTTAGAAAGATCTGCTGTGTCGAAGATATTTTCAATCCATGAGTATCGCAGATTAATCAGGAGAACTCCTTGAATATTCTCCCCATTATAGTCAATCTGAACGGCGCGGCTCATCGGGATCACCCAGTTATAAGAACGATCCGAGGCAACGTATAAATTTTGTACTTTTGGATCAAAGAAATGGACATTTTCATTTTCCTGAATAGCAGTCTGAAACCATTCTTCTTTTTCAATATCCACCCGTTCATTTAAAATAGCAGGCGGTGAAGCTTCCAGTAAATTTCCATGATCGTCAAACAATGCAATACTTTCGATTGTCTCTGGATTGATCTCGCATACAAGTTTAAATTCATTATAGACAGAGTCTTGTGGAAAGTGTGCTGACCGAATTACATTATAGTAAAGCGCATCGGAAGCTTTTAGCATACTTCTGATATGCGAATAGAGAGGAACGCTTGCCTGAGAAACAGAACTTGCAAGCTGCTCTTCCATCAGCTCGTCCACACGTTTTGAATACTGAAAGTTCATAAACATACCGATTGCTACCGTCACAATAATCGAAACTAACGAAAAAGACAGCCACAAAACATATCGAAAACTCCAGTTTTTCAAAAGGTCTCTCAGAGACTTCTCTATTTTTTTCATTTCCTTTCCCATACTTTGCCACCATTTCTTTCTTATCTTTTATAATTTATCTTTTATAATATTTGCTTGGTGCAACTCCAAATTTCTTTTTAAATACATAGCTAAAATAATTTGGCTCTGAATATCCCACTTTTTCTGCAATCACATACGTCTTATCTGTCGTGTCTTTTAAAAGTTCTAACGCTTTTTTTAGTCTAAGATCCGTCAGATAAGAGACGTAACTCTCTCCTACTTCTTTTTTAAAGATCGTTGAAAAATATGCCGGACTGATATGGAGTTCCTGACAGATCATTTCTACGGAGAGGGAAGGCTCTTGATAGTGCATCTCAATAAAAGCTTTTGCCTGATTAATCAGCTTTAATGTGGCATCTTCCCGCTCTCTTCCGATTTCTTTTTGAATATTTAAACAGATTTCCTTCATCCATTCTTTCATTCTGTCAGCAGATTTAATTTGAAAAATCTGTTCAATATAATCTCTGGAGATGTCTTCTCCATCCCCTGTATGGACATCGCATTTTTCTGCAAATTTCATCAGATTGATCACAAGAGAAATATAATAAATCATCACCTGATTGTCATGAATCTTTTTCCCTTCCGCCCGATCTACAATCTCATCAATACATTGACACACTTTTTCTTCTGAACCAAATTTAATGCTGACCATCAGCTGATCTTCTAATTTTTCTTCTGAAAGTAAGCTTTCATTTTGCCCTGGTTCTACATCTTGAATATAAATGGCCTTTCCTTTTCCCATAATACGATAATATCCAAGCGCTTCCTTTGATTCCTGATAAGATGATTCGATGTCCATGATATCATTCACGACACTTCCAACTCCTGCTGTGATTTCAATATCAAGCAACTTTTTGCAGGAACGGCAGAAATTATTCAAAAGCATTACAACCTTTCTGCCTCGCTCTCCTTTTCGGATTCCTAATATTACGCTCCAACCCGATGTCGTTCTCAAAAAAATATTGTCATATTGGTTTTCCAGCATTTCTTCTAAATACTGCTTTACAGAAAAATACTGCATCTCTTCCTGATCAATACCTTCTATCGCATTTGTCCGATCTATCTTTTTCTCTGTCAGCATTAACGTTGCGACAAGATATCCTTCCTGAAAAGCAAGCGGAATCTGATACAGAGACATTTTCTGCTGAATCTCTGCCCTGCTTTTCAATTTTCCATGGATCAGATCTGTCAGAAACCTTTCCTTTATTACTGGCAGCCCTTTCATATAAGCTTCTCTTAATTTTTCTATATTTCTCTTTTTCAAAATATCATCAACGATAGATTGACGGACTTTTCTTAGAATCTCCGTCATTTCTTCGATATTAACCGGTTTCAGAATATATTCAATCACATTGTATTTTAAAGCCTGTTTTGCGTATTCAAATTCATCAAATCCTGAGAAAATAATGACCTTGATATCGGGATACTCCTCTTTCAGTTTCGATGCCAGTTCCAAACCATCCATAAATGGCATCCGGATATCTGTCAATACGACATCTGGCTCATTCACTTCAATCATTTCCAACGCTTCGCGCCCATTGCTCACATTGCCGATCAACTCATATCCGAGTTTCTCCCACATAATTTTCTTTGCTATAATTTTTCTTACCTGTTCTTCGTCATCTACCAATAAAATTTTTAAAAAATTCACAAATTCCACCCCGTCTCTCATTCTATGCTTCTTGTTTTTATCTCTCCTTCGCCAGCTCCGATTTCTTCCCTTATCATGTCCTATGCCATAAAATGGAAACTCAAACTTTTTTTCTCCTAACTTAAAAGAAACAGGTGCTGCAAAACCGTATAGCAGCTTTGCTGACTTTTCCGGTCAGATTCTGCTTTCTTTTTGCAACACCCTCTGCCATCTTTTCTTACTGTTTTATTACTCCATAAATAATTAAAATAACAATCGCTGCAACCACCACATAGATGATTCGATCCATTGTTTTCAGAGGAATGTGTATGTGATCATACAGACGGTTGCGCAGTCTTGGAGGAACGGCGTTCTTATCATCCTCCTCGTCTTCGTCTTCTTTATCCTCTTCTTCCACATCTTCCTCTTCTGTATTCTCTTCTGCAGAATCCTTATTTTCTTCTGTCTCTGCTTCTTCTGCGATATCATTTTCCTCTACGATTTCAATTTCGTTTTTATCTGAATTTTCTTCCAGATTAAGATTTTCTTCTTTCTGTTCTTTCAACTTAAAATCCCCACTTTCTCTATATGCTACATAGATTTTACAGAACTTTCAGATCTATGTCAACTCTTCCTTTTTCCGCTTGAAAGCAGATTGCACTGCTTTCTTATTAATGATATAATTTAACAGAATAATATACGAAGGAGAAAATGTTCATGTTAGTATCTGTTGTTGTTCCCTGCTATAATTCTCAGCATACGATTAAAAATCTGGTAGAGCTGACCATACAGGAATTTAAAAAAATGCCGGAATACACATATGAATTTGTTCTGGTCAACGATTACTCAAAAGATCAGACCTTTCTTTCCATCAAAGAATTGGCTGAAAAATATTCTTTTGTCAAAGGAATTAACCTTGCCCGCAACTTTGGCCAGCATAATGCTCTGATGGCGGCTTTAAACTATGCTGAGGGAGATTTAATTGTCGGTATGGATGATGATTTGCAGACGCATCCTTCTCAAATGCACATCCTTCTTGACAAAATAAAAGAAGGATATGATCTCGTCTATGGAAATTATGCAAAGCGAAAAAATTCTTTTCTGAAAAATCTTTCCAGCAAATTTAATGCCGTCACTTCCCGTATTTTGCTTGGCCGTCCAAAGGAAATTGTCTCAAGCAATTACTGGGTGATTACACGGTATGTGCGTGATGAAGTAATTAAGTATCAGAATTTTAACCCCTATATCGATGCCCTTTTCTACCGCTGCACAAATAAAATCGCCGATGTCACCATCGAGCATCATAAAAGAGAAGAAGGAAGTTCAAACTATACATTTTCAAAACTGGTCAAACTTTGGCTTGCCTATTGGAACTTTTCTGTCGTTCCTCTTAGAATTTCTTCTTTTTTAGGCATCCTTTTTTCTGCCTGCGGTTTCTTTGGCGCGATTGCCACCTTGATTCGTCAGCTAATCTCTCCAAGTTCTCAAGTCGGATGGGCTTCTATCATGTGCGCCTTGTTTCTGTTTTTTGGATTCGTTCTTCTTGTCCTTGGAATTATTGGAGAATACCTTGGAAAAATTATGCTCTGTATCAACAGTACGCCACAATTTATTGTGCGCGAGACGATCAATATAACCGATCCTCAAAAACAAAGAACACCAGAAGAAAGGACGGTGTCAGAAACTCATGCCTAAATTATTGATTCTGGGGGCTGGTATTTATCAAGTCCCCCTGATACAAAAGGCAAAAGAAATGGGATTTTATACGATTGTGGCAAGTTATCCCGGTCCTTATCCTGGACTTTCTCTTGCTGATAAAGTCTACTATACCGATACAACAGATAAAAAAGGTATTCTGGAGCTTTCACAGTCAGAACACATTGATGGAATCTGCACATCTGGTACAGATGTTGCAGTAAAATCAATCGGTTACGTCTGCGATGCCCTAGACCTTCCAGGCGTTTCCTTTCATTCTGCTTCTCTTGCCACAGATAAATTCTGTATGAAACAAGCCTTTCTTCAAGGCGGCGTATCTACTGCTCCTTTTTATCAGGTATTTTCTGCCGAGGAAGCGCTTCATGCTTTTTCTGCTCTGAAGCCTCCAGTGATCGTAAAGGCAACAGATCGTTCAGGAAGCCGTGGTATCATGCGCGCAGACACAGAAGAACAGCTTCTTTCCGCCTATCGTCTGGCATGTAGCGTGACAAAAAAACCATATGTCCTTGTCGAAAAATTTCTCACCGGTCATGAGATCGGCGTAGATGGCCTTTTACAGGATGGAGAATGGAAATTATTTCTCCCTCACGATAAATTCATGTATAAGGCTGGCAATACTTCGATACCTGCCGGACATTCGTTCCCATTTGTCTGTTCTTCTGAATTGTTTGATGAGATCAAACAACAGATGACACTGGCCGCCCAATCACTTGGATTGGATCACTGTGCCGTCAACGCTGATATTTTGATCTGCGACCATCATGTTTATCTGATTGAAATGGGCGCGCGTGCCGGTGCAACAGGTATTCCAGAACTGATTTCCTGCTGTACAGGCATCAATTATTATGAGCAGATCATTAACAATGCGGTAGGTCAGCCGGTATCTTTCGGACAAAATACAGGAATCCCTTGCATTTCAAGACTTTTATTTTCTCCATATGAAGGGACACTGACCCAGATTAACCACGATCTTTTTCAAAAGTTTCAAACACCATTTACCACATTCCAACTTGACTACAAAGTGGGCGATCATATTTCAGCGGCTGCAAACGGCACAGACCGTATAGGCTGTATTATTCACCATGGCACACCTGGTCAAGATCTGGAAAGCCTGAATAAAGAACTTGAAAAAATTATTTCCATCTTCTGTGATAATATTTTTATCGATGGAAAACCGCTTTTCCATGATCTCTAATATACTCTGCATCTTATGCAGCAAAGGAGGCAAAATGAAAAATTTTACACGTTATCTCTTGCTCCATCTCAACATCATGCTTTTTTCATTTACTGGAGTTTTTTCAAAGCTGGCAAGCAACGCTTACAAAGAACACGGCATCTTTCATCCTGCTTTCTTTTTCTTTGTATTTTTAATGCTTTTAAACTGTGCTGTTTATGCTGTTGCCTGGCAGAAAATTATAAAGCGTTTTCCGCTTTCTATTGCCTATGCAAACCGCAGTGTGTATCTGATTTGGTCTCAGCTATGGGCTGTTTTTATCTTTCATGAAAGTTTATCTGTACAAAATATAATCGGAATGGCCGTTCTGTTTATCGGAGTTCTCATTGTTCAGACTTCTTCCTCTCAATAATCAGCGGACATCTTTGTGGTAGAAAAATAAAAACGAAAGGATTTTGTTTATGAATCATCCATTTTTTATACTCATGTTTTTCGGAACATTTCTTTCCGCAATATCTCAGATTCTTTTAAAGAAAAGTGCAGAACAAAAACATGAAACATTCTTAAAAGAATATTTAAACTGGCGCGTGATTACAGCATATGGAATCTTTTTCGCAGTTCTTCTCCTAAATACATATGCTTACACAAAAATTGATTTAAAATATGGCGCAGTCATTGATACGTTTACCTATGTCTTTGTGCTGCTTCTGTCTGTCCTTCTTCTTCGTGAAAAAGTTTCTAAAAGACAGTTGATTGGAAATTTATTTATTCTTGCCGGAATTTTTATCTACAATCTGTAGAATTCTTTTCTTCTGCCATATCTGACACAAAAATAAGACTGCTGCAAACAGATATTCTATATAGCCTTTGCAGCAGCCTTATTTTTTATTCTTCTTAAATCAAGAAATCTTTTAATCTCTTACTTCTTGAAGGATGACGCAGTTTTCTAAGCGCCTTCGCCTCAATCTGACGAATACGCTCTCTTGTGACATTAAATTCTTTTCCCACTTCTTCCAATGTTCTTGCCCGTCCATCCTCTAATCCAAAACGCAGGCGTACTACCTGTCGTTCTCTTTCTGTTAAAGATTCCAAAGCAGCTCCCAGTTCCTCTTTCAGCATAGAAAATGCCGCAGAATCAGCCGGTGACAATGCAGAATCATCTTCGATAAAATCTCCCAGATGACTGTCGTCTTCCTCTCCAATCGGTGTGTCAAGAGATACCGGATCTCTTGAGATCTTCAACACTTCTCTGACTCTCGCCACCGGAACATTTAATCGCTCCGCTACTTCTTCTGCGGAAGGCTCTCTTCCGAGTTCCTGCAGCAGCGCTCTTGTCATTCTCAATGTCTTATTGATGGTCTCTACCATATGCACAGGCACACGAATCGTACGGCCCGTATCTGCGATACCTCTTGTGATTGCCTGACGAATCCACCATGTTGCATACGTGCTGAATTTATATCCCTTTGTATAATCAAATTTATCGACGGCTTTCATCAGCCCCATATTGCCTTCCTGAATCAAATCGAGAAATGGCATTCCTCTTCCGACATATTTTTTTGCAATACTGACTACAAGACGCAAGTTAGCCTCTGTCAAAGCTTTTTTCGCTTCTTCATCTCCATTTTCGACCTTCTTTGCAAGTTCCACTTCCTGCTCCGTTGTCAGCAGCGGAACATTTCCGATCTCCTTTAAATACATACGGACAGGATCTTCTGTGCTGACACCCTCTAAAACGTCTACATCATCGATAATCTCTACTTCTTCTTCCATAAACAGGTCTTCTTCATTTTCAATCAGAAGATCTTCTGTATCATCCACATCTGATGGTATGCCATGTAAGATATCTACATCATGTTTTTCCAGATATTCTAATACCATATCCATCTTTTCTTCGGAGAGATCGATCCCTCGAAACGCATCGTTAATCTCGCTGTATTCTAACACATTTTTTTTAGTCTTCGCAAGATCCAAAAGACCATTCAATGCTTTTTTAAATTGTTCTTGTAATTCATCCATAAACGCTCATTCTCCTAAATGGTGCTGTTCCCCAGTTTTAATACTCCACAATCAAATTACTGCCTTAGTAACGGTTATCCCTCCAGCGCCGGCACGCCTCTCATTGTAATTACCGGTCCTCCTGTATGCTCGATGTAATCTCTTGTGATCACTACGCTTCCAATATTATCGTCTTTCGGGATCTCATACATGATATCCAGCATAAATTCTTCAATGATAGCACGCAATGCTCTTGCGCCTGTTTTTCTCTCTAAGGCTTTTTCCGCAATCGCGGCAAGTGCTTCATCGTCAAATTCTAACTTTACTTCGTCTAACGCGAGAAGTTTTTGGTACTGTTTCAAAATTGCATTTTTCGGTTCTTTTAATATTTTTACCAGCATCTCTTTCGTTAATCCCTGTAAAGTAAATACAATCGGAAGCCTTCCGATAAATTCTGGGATCATTCCAAAGGTGCGGATATCATCTAATGTTACTTTTTCCAAAATATTAGGGTCATTGTCATATTTATCTTTTAAGTCTGCGCGGAATCCTATGGAAGCCTGTTTGTTCAGACGTTCTTTTATGATATCTTCCAGTCCTGGAAAAGCTCCGCCGCAAATAAACAAAATATTTTTTGTATTGACGGTTACCATCGGAACCATCGCATTTTTACTCGTTGCTCCTACCGGTACTTCAATCTCTGCGCCCTCCAGAAGTTTCAACATTCCCTGCTGAACGGCCTCACCGCTGACATCTCTTTGATTTGTATTTTTCTTTTTTGCAATTTTATCAATCTCATCAATAAAGATAATGCCTCGTTCTGCTTTCTCTACATCATTATCTGCAGCAGCCAGAAGCTTTGATACCACGCTTTCAATATCATCGCCGATATAGCCTGCTTCTGTCAAAGAGGTGGCATCTGCGATAGCCAGAGGCACATCTAAAAGTCTTGCCAAAGTTTTTACGAGATATGTTTTTCCGCTTCCTGTCGGTCCGATCATCAGCATATTTGATTTTTCAATTTCAATCTCGTCCTGCGTTCCCGTTGCCACTCTCTTATAATGATTATATACAGCAACTGAAATTACCTTTTTTGCATGTTCCTGACCAATGACATAATGATCTAAGCTTTCCTTAATCTTATGAGGCGCTGGCACAGAACGCAAATCAAAATCTGGTTCTTTCTTTTCTTCTTCCTTCGGTTTTTTCTTTTTCACTTTCTGTCGTTTTGGAATCTGATTTGACAAATCAGATAAATCCGACAAGTTCATCATCTGAATATTGGAAGAGTTCAGCAAATCGCTGTATGGAAAGCTGGCATTGTTCATTGAATCAAATGCCTTCTGCATACAATCGGAACAAATATGAATATCACTCGGAAGAGAAATCATCTTTCCGGCTTTGCTTTCCGGTCTGCGGCACAGAAAGCAGACATTTTCATATTCATTCTCTTCTGTTTTTTTGTCTTTCTTTTCTTCATGAGTTTCTTCTGATTCGTTCTCTGTTGTATCCTCGATATCTTCGATATCTTTTTCTTCTATTAAGTCGAAATCATCTTTTTGACGTGACATAACAATTCCTTTCTTTTTTTGCTGGCTTAATTCTGCTGTCTGTTTTACAGCTTACAGCTTTTTTTGTGAAAATTCAAGCATTCTTAAATAAATTTATATCGAAAAAAGGCGATTGTCACTTGAAATTTTATATGTCTTTGCTCCTGCAATGGCATTTCTCTCGATACAACCGCCTCTCCTTATCTCCAAAAAATCGTATTTTAGTATTTTATTTTACCATTTTTTCAATCATCTGTCAAGTTTTTTGTATTTGACACAACAAAGCAGTCATCTAAAGAACTCCTTTAGCTGGCTGCTTTGTCTGTTTATTTTAGTCTGCTTTCTTTTTTATTCTGTTTAAGAAGAAATTAGAATCCAAAAAATTCTCTAAAAAGATCGTATCCGTCATTTCTTTCTGGATAAACTTCTCCAGAATCTGTCTCCCGTTCCTGATTTTTGCTTTCTTCTGGCTGTGCGCTTGCTGTTTCATCTTCTGGTCTCTCGCCCAGTGTCACGGATACGGTACGTTCCACATATTCACTGCCCTGAGCAGACTGTAATACAACATCAATCGTTTCTCCTGCTTTATAATACATCATTCTCTCAAGCAGTTCATCTTTTGATGAAATTGTCATTCCATCTACCTTTGTGATGATATCGCCTTTTACAATACCAGCTTCCTCTGCTGCTGATCCTTCCACTACATTATAGACAAATGCACCAGATGGCATATTATACAGCTGTTTTGCTTCTGCTGTCACATCGACAGGTGTCAGACCCATAAATCCTTGTTCTTCGCTTTCCACAATCGTTCTTGTTGTGCGGTTCATAAGTTCTTCAAAAATAGGTCTTGCTGTGTCGATAGGGATCGCATATCCCATTCCTTCTACGCCGCTGCTTGCTGTCTTCACAGAGTTGATACCGATTACCTGACCTTTTGCATTTACAAGCGCTCCGCCGCTGTTTCCAAAATTGATCGCAGCATCTGTCTGAATCATATTATTTGTGATAAAGTTATTTCCATCCTGCACCGTCACTTCACGGTCTAAAGCGCTGACAATACCAAGTGTGACAGACTGGCCATATCCAAGAGCATTTCCAACTGCGATTGCCGGTTCACCAACTGCAACGTCTTCTGAAGAACCAAGTTCAGCAATCTCAATTTGATCTAACACTTCATCTGGGATATCTTCCAGATTTACGGCAATGACTGCCAAATCATTCTGTGAATCTGTTCCTTTTACAACAGCCGATACAACGGCATCTTCTGGATCTTCTGTGTCTACGCTAAAACATACGCTTAAAGTTGTTGCATTCTCTACTACATGGTTGTTCGTTCCAATCAACAGTTCTGTGTCATTTTTAGAAATAATGATTCCAGATCCGCTGCTTTCTTCTTCATACGTTCTTGTTCCATAAAAATAATCTTTTATTTCCTGTGTAGATTTATTTGTGATCGCTACTACAGAAGGCATTACCTTTTTGGCTACAGCGGACACATCATTCATCTGTCCTGAGACAATTAAGTTTTCATTTGCATTTGCATCTGTACCTGTCTCCGTCTCAGAAGCCTGTACCGTATTCAAAGAGGAATCTTTTACGGCTGACATCTGATAAGAAGCTCCTGCAACCGTTCCAAATAACATTGCGGATGCTGCAATCGCAGCGGCGCGCTTCCACATTCTTCCACGTTCTTTTTTAAAAGATCTATCTTGTGTATGCTCCTCTTCCAGTTCATAAAATCTTTTTTCTTCATCGTTTCTATTCTTTAACATATCTATGACCTCCTTATTGATCTTGTTTACTTTCTTCTTTGTTTCTGCCTAAAGTCTAATTCTCATTTGTGTTTATTTTGTGACTAAAGGTTGAAAAAAATTTGAAAAGTCATTATTTTTGTTTTTCCCAATAAGCAGGATTCATTGTATATTTTAAAATCTTTTTTCTGGAAAGCTTTTTATATTTTTTCCCTTTTCGATACCCCATATATTTATATGCGCTTTTGATGATCAGGTCAGGGATCAGCCATGGTTTGTGCATGTGGCACAAATACTGTGCCGTCTGTGTCACAAGCCGTATTCCTTCGCTTTCCGATTTTATTCCTTTAAAGATTTCCGGATGATCCGCCTGCGAAACAGCAAGATCAAAATTTCTCTGAAAAAGCTCACGATTCGTATAATTATGAGAATGAATCACTTTTGCCTCAGCGACATACGCAATCGAATATCCGGCTTGTACCAGCTTTCCTGCAAAAATCATATCTTCATTAAAAATTGTTCTATGCTCAAAGCCTCCTTGTTCTATGTAAAGATCTCTGCGGTAGGCTGCGCATACATTGGAACAGAAATATGTCTTAATTCCAAGTTTTGCAAGATCTGATTTTTTCTTTCTGCGACTCATCGGTCCATAATTAAAAGCGCGCGTATACCGCTCAATCAGACTGCAATCTTCTGTCGGAAGCTGTCTGGCATACGCTGCTGCTACTTCTGGTCTGCGAAACGGTTTCAATAATTCTTCGACAAGATAGTTGTCATTCGGCACAGCATCCTGTGTCATAAATAAAAGGATATCCCCATCACACAGACTGGCGGCTCTATCTCTAGTGCCGCCATGATCAAACTCTTCTTTTTTGATATGATAAAGTTCAATGTCCTGATTTCCCTCCGAAAAATAAGAGGGAAACCATTTTTTTTCCGTGTTGACAACAATAATTCTGTCAACCGGATACGATTGTCTTTTTAAGGTCTGTATCAGATTATAAAATTTTTCCCCCGGCTTATACGTCGGAATAATCACGTCAACCTTTAATTTCTCCATCATTACTGTATTCCTGTCCTATAGATGATCTCATTATTGACTGATTCCACTGTCGGAGATGGTTCATATCCATCTGTTCCAAACAGATAGCGGTGAAGCTGAAGTACATTTTCTCTCAATGTTTTCGGAACGACACAATCTCCAGCGTCTGGAAGTGTCTGTCCCTGAGAATTAAATGGAAATCCTGTTGTATTTACGATATTGTAAGAAGCAATATCCTGAACCAGACTCAAAATCTCGTTCAGAGTCATGCTCGTCACACACATATCCAGCAGTTCATCCGCCAGATTATTCAAGGTCATAAGATCCATTGTCTTTGCTTTCTCAAATAATTGTTCCAATACGGCTCTTTGTCTCTCTGTACGTTTAAAGTCGTCTCCTTGTGTATAACGGATACGGCAGTAAGAAAGAGCGTGAAGACCATCCAGATGGTGCATTCCCGGATAAGGAATATTGTCATAGGAATCAATGCCCAGAACCTGAGACGTTTCC
>CBCTVZ010000013.1:0-32959 GCA_965150505.1 uncultured Robinsoniella sp.
TAGAGCACCTGACTCTTAATCAGGGTGTCCAGGGTTCGAACCCCTGAAGGCGCATGTAAAAGCACTGTTTTTGCAGATATATAGGCTGTGGGGACGGTGCTTTTTTATTTAAAAAAAGAGGAGGTATCAAAATGAAAAGAAGATGGATCAGTATAGCGGCCGCATCCGTTCTTGCGATGGGGACAATGACAGCGGCGGCTTCTGAAAATGAGACAGAAATGACTGTCCGTGTCGGATCTTTAAAAGGACCGACATCTATGGGGCTTGTCTCCTTGATGGAAGACAATGAAAATGGGGAGACAGGGAATAACTATGATTTTACGATGGTGACGGCGGCTGATGAATTGCTGGCACAGATGATCGGCGGAAAACTGGATATCGCGCTGATTCCAGCAAATGTATCATCTGTCCTGTATCAGAAAACAGATGCAGGGATTCATGTGATTGATATTAACACGTTAGGCGTTGTGTATGCCGTTTCAGGGGATAGTACAGTAAAAACGATTTCTGACTTAAAAGGTAAAACCGTTTATCTGACAGGAAAAGGTACAACGCCAGATTACGTTTTACAGTATCTTCTGGAAGAAAATGGAGTTTCATTGGATGAAGTGAAACTAGAATATAAATCAGAAGCAACAGAGGTTGCGGCAGTTCTGGCTTCTGACCCGAATTGCATTGGCATCTTGCCACAGCCGTTTGTGACGGTTGCAATGTCTAAAAATGAAAATTTAAAAAGAGTTCTTGATTTGACTGAAGAATGGGATAAAGTAAACAGCGACAGCCGCCTTGTGACAGGCGTAACGGTAGTGCGCGATGCGTTTTTGGAAGAAAATGAGGAAGCTGTGGCGGAATTTTTGAAAGATCATGAAGATTCTTCAAAATTTGTAAATGAAAATATAGAAGAAGGCGCGGAATTGATCGCTAAGCGCGGAATTATCGAAAAAGCGCCGATTGCGCAAAAAGCAATCCCTTACTGTAATATTACGTGTATCACTGGGGAAGAGATGAAAGAAGCATTGAGCGGATACCTTCAGGTTTTGTATGAGATGGCGCCAGAATCTGTAGGAGGCGAACTGCCAGATGACGAATTTTATCTGACAGATTTGGAAAATTAAATGAAAAAGAATACTGCCCGAAGTCGAAGAAAAATAATTATTATTTTTGGATTGATTCTCATATGGCAGGGAATCTCACTGTGGATCGGAAATGATATTTTAATTGCCAGCCCTGTAGACGTAGGAAAAGCGCTGATTAAAAATTTGGGTGATCTCGAATTTATAAAATCAGCGGGCAATTCTTTTATCAAAATTTCAATCGGATTTTGTCTGGCCTTTTCATCTGGCATCGTTATCGCTTCCTTTGCACATCGATTTTCGATTCTGGGAGAAATTTTAGAACCAGTGATTGGACTGATGAAAACCGTTCCTGTGGCATCTATCGTAATTTTGCTTTTGATCTGGACAACATCAGAAAATCTTTCGGTTGCGATTTCTTTTATGGTTACGTTTCCAGCTATTTATTTTCAGATGCGGGAAGGCATTCTTTCTGTCGATGATAAATTGCTGGAAATGGCGCAGGTGTTGGAGATTCCGACATGGAAAAAAATCTGGTATCTGTATCGCCCATCCGTACTTCCCTATCTGGCAGGCAGCTGCAGAGCGGCTGTGGGAATGGGCTGGAAATCAGGAATTGCGGCAGAGGTGATCGGTGTGCCGGCTCACACGATAGGCGAAAGGCTGTACACGGCTAAGATATATTTGGAGACGGCAGATTTATTTGCCTGGACGATTGTAGTATTAATTTTATGTTCCGTATTTGAAAAAGCGGTCTTTTTCCTTTTGAGAAAGATTGGCGGAAAGGATAGAATAAAATGAGTCTGGAGATTTGCAGTCTGAAAAAAGCATATGCAGAAAAAAAAGTGCTGAATGGAGTCAGCTTTACGATAGAGTCCGGAAAAGGGTTTTGCCTGATGGGACCGTCTGGATGTGGAAAGACGACATTGCTTCGGATTTTGATGGGACTGGAAAAACAGGATGAAGGTGTGATTCGAGGAATAGAGAGATTAAAGATCTCTGCTGTTTTTCAGGAAGACCGCCTTTTAGATCATCTCAATGCGATAAAAAATGTATGGCTTGTCTGCGGAAGCGATGAGATGACGATTCGGAAAGAACTTTCAAAAATTTTGCCATCAGAATCACTCGATCAGCCAGTCATCCAATTAAGCGGTGGAATGAGAAGAAGAGTAGCGATTGTCCGCGCAATTATGAAAGAAAGCGATCTGATTCTTATGGACGAACCTTTTACGGGGCTTGACGGAGAAACAAAGAGAGTCGTAATCGACTATATGAAGCAAAAAATAAAGGGAAAAATGTTTTTGCTTTCCACTCACCAAGAGGAGGATGCAAAGTTGTTTGGAACTACAATTTTGAGACTGGGACAGGAAAAATAATTTTTCAAGAAAATTCATTGCCGAAAGGGAATAGACAATGATAAGCTTATTTATGAAGCGATCAGGAATATCCTGTGATCTTAAAAGGATAAGTGAAAAAAGAAAAGGAGGAAAGAAAATGATTTGTATTCAAAATGGAATGATTTATGATGCGGTTTCAAGAGAGCCGTATGAAGCAGATCTTTTGCTGGAAGAGGGAAAGATCAAAAAGATTGGAAAAATAGACGAGCTTCCAGAAGGAACGGCAGTGATTGATGCAAAGGGACTGAGAATTTACCCAGGTTTTGTGGAGGCGCATGGCCATATCGGACTTGACGGCTATGGAATCGGCTATGAAGGTCAGGATTATAATGAGATGAATGATATTATCTCTCCACAGCTGAGAGGAATTGACGGGATTAAGGCAATGGACCCAGCATTTGAAGAGGCAATGTGCGCAGGCGTTACCTGTGTAGGCGTAGGACCGGGAAGCGCCAATGTACTGGGCGGAACTTTCACAGCAATCAAGACAGTCGGAAAACGAGTGGAAAATATGATTGTAAAAGAAGCTGTGGCAATGAAATGCGCATTTGGAGAAAATCCAAAACGAGTTTATCGTGAGAAAACAGATTCTTGCCGTATGAGTACAGCTTCCTTGCTGCGTGAAGCTTTATTTTTAGCCAGAGAATATATGGAAAAGAAAGAGGCGGCTGGCGATGATATTTTCAAACGTCCTCCTTACAATATGAAATGGGAAGCATTGATTCCTGTACTAAAAGGAGAAATGCCTCTGAAAGCACACGCTCATGCGACAGATGATATCTTTGCAGCGCTTCGGGTTGCAAAAGAGTTTGGTGTAAAAATCACATTGGAACATGTGACAGAAGGCCATCTGATTGCAGACGAACTTGCAAAAGAAAATGTTATGATGGCGGTTGGCCCTACCTTGACACACGCTACAAAATTTGAACTTAGAAATAAATCCTGGACGACTCCGGGCGTACTTTCCAAGGCGGGATGTCATGTTTCTATTATCACAGATTCACCGGTTATTCCTCAGCAATATTTGCCGCTTTGCGCTGGAATGGCAGTAAAAGCAGGAATGGATCCTTTTGAGGCTTTGAAGGCAATTACGATTCATCCGGCAGAACATTTAGGCATCGAAGACAGAGTAGGTTCTATTGAAGAGGGAAAAGATGCAGATCTTGTAATTACAGACGGTGATCCATTTGAAGTGTCCACAGAAGTAAAGATGGTATGGATCGACGGAAAACCAGTATTTTGCGCATAACAAAATGATGGGTGAGAGAAAAAAGTAAAACAGACATAAAATAGAGTTTCAACAAAATAGATTTATACATAAAATAAGAGCCATCAGATTTTATTCGATTTTGAAATCTGATGGCTCTTTAATGTACCTGATTGTCCATTGGATTTTACCTCCATTTTTGTAGATTCATGAGGAATAATACTTTTAAAATGGCATTTAAATAATTGATTATTGGTTTTTTAGGTTTGGTTTTTGTTGTGTTCTTCTTTTGTTCACGCTATAGAAAAAACATTTTCTATTTCCAGAAGATTTTATAATTTTGAGATTATCTTAACAAAATAAATAGCGAATCAGCAAATTTAGCGTCCCATCGGAGGTTACCTTACTTTCTTTTAAACTTTTCCTTCCTAATTTAGGTTTGTAAAATCAAAATCAAAAGAATTTTTTTTACCGTCCCATTGGAATTTTCCTACTTTCTTAAATAATATGAAGTGATTCTTTTATACTTCTGGTGGTCTGTACCTTCCTTTTCTTAAATTATGAAGTAATACTTTAATATTTTGGTGGTCTCATTCCTTTCTGTTTATTTTTTTTCCTTCTTTGTTTTGATGTCTACATTATAACAGTAAAATACAGAACTGTCAATACTAAAATTAGAAAAAATATAAAAAAATAAAAATAATACAGTTAATAATTGAATTAAAATACAAATTTTCAGAAAAATATAGAAAAATATAACAGTAAGAAAATATAATACAAAAGACAATAAAAATAAAATAAGAAAGAACAGGAAGAAAAAAGGAAAAAAATCAAGAAGAGAACAGGGAGAAAGAAAAGGAGGAAATCAGGAAGAGAAGAGGGAGAAATCTGTTTTCAGGAAATCAAATTGATGATATACTGGAAAAAAAGATTTTTTTATAACGAGAAAAGAAATACAGCCAAAAAGAAAAATGAATCCGATAAGATAGCAAGGAAAAGAAGGAGAAAAAAATGAAAAATGTAATATTAGGAAAAACAGGACTGAAAATTTCAAGATTAGGATTTGGCGGGATTCCGATTCAGCAGTCTAATGAAGAAAAAGTGAAAACATTGATGAAGGTTATGCTTGAGAAAGGAATCAATTATATTGATACAGCCAGAGGATATACGGTCAGTGAATCGTATATTGGGGAAGCATTGAAAGGAATCCGCGATCAGTTTGTTCTGGCGACAAAGAGTATGGCGAGAACGAAAGAAGCGATGAAAAAAGATATCGAGATCAGTCTTCATAATCTCCAGACAGATTATATTGATTTGTATCAGGTTCATAATCCAAGCATGGAACAGCTAGATGAAGTGATTGCAGAAGGGGGAGCTTTAGAAGCTTTGCAGGAAGCAAAAAAGGAAGGGAAAATTGGTCATATTGGATTGACGGCACATTCCGTGGAAGTGTTTGAGAGAGCTTTGGAATTGGACTGGGTAGAAACGCTGATGTTCCCTTATAATATTGTTGAGAATCAGATTGAACATTTGATGGAGAGATGTAAAGAGAAGAATATCGGATTTATCTGCATGAAGCCTTTAGCGGGCGGAGCGATTGAAGATCCAAAACTGGCGCTTCGTTTTATCTGCGCAAACCCAAATGTGACCGTGGTGATTCCGGGAATGTATACGCAGGAAGAAGTAGAGCAAAATGTAGCTGCGGCAGACGATGAGAGTCCTTTGACAGAAGAGGAATTACAAAAAGCAGAAGAGATCAAAAGCCAGCTTGGAAACAATTTTTGCCGTCGCTGTAATTACTGCGCGCCATGTACACAGGGAATCAATATTCCAAGCGTCTTCTTATTTGAAGGATATTTAAAACGATACAATCTGGAAGCATGGGCAAGAGAGCGATATGGAACGTTGAAAGTAAAGGCAAGCGCGTGCATCCAGTGCGGCGAATGTGAAACACGATGTCCTTATCATCTTCCGATTCGGGAAATGCTGAAGAAAAGCGCAGAAGAATTTGGAGAATAAGACAAAAAAGAACCCTACCCGAAAAAAAATAAAAATTTTTTGAAAAAGTTGAAGATTTATAGAGAATTAAATCGTTATATATAATAGAGAACGCAATACAGAGCGAGCTCAATTATATCACTGTACAGGGGGTGGGGAGTATCGACTATAAAAAATATCTGGCAGAATTAATAGACCGATACGGTAATCTGGTTTATTCCATCTGTTACAGGATTACAAATGATTATTTTGAGGCGCAGGATTTGGCACAGGACACGTTTTTGACTGTTTATAAAAACCTTCCCACCTTTGACGGCAAAAACGAAAGAGCTTGGATCAGTACAATCGCTACAAATAAATGTTTGGATTATCTAAAGACGGCTGGAAGAAAGATGCTCCCCACAGAAGATGAATACTTTCAAGTGATTGAGAGTAAAGAGGATGGCCCAGAGCAGACTGCTCTGGAACATCGCGTACAGGAAGAGTTTTATGATTTATGCAAAAGTCTTAAGCCACCCTATGATGAAATTGCCGTTGACTATTTCTGCCAGGAGATGACGGTAGAAGAAATCGCACAGAAAAAGGGAAAAAAGATAAAGACGGTACAGACACAGATTTATCGGGCAAAGGCAATGTTGAAAAAGCTTTGGGGAAAGGAGGCATAACGATGGGAAATAACCATATTGATCAGGAGATCATGGAGAGATTTTTGAACGGGCATACTACAGAAGAGGAAAAGATCGAGATTTTTACCCACGCTTCATCTTGTGAATTTTGCTCTGAACGTTTGATGATGCTTTGCGAGAGAGAACAGCCCATGGCTATGCCGCGTAATCTGAAAGAAAGCATTTTAATGGGAACAAAGCGGATCATTCCGAGATCTCCGAAAAAACAATTTTGGTTTTATAGTATGAAAGTATGTGCAGCGATGTGCGCGGCTCTCATTATTTTATTTACATCGAGCGCAGGAGAGACATCTTTGAGAGAGCCTAGAATGAATGTGCAAAGAGAAATGTCAAAACCAAAAGAAAGTCTGACGGAAAAACTTGGCGGTGCTGTAGACAGGTTGACATGGAAGATTTATACAGAAATATATTCATAAATAAATATATTTATAAATAGATAAAACGGAGGTGAATCTGGAAAACAGTACGCCAGCAGCGATGCTGCTGAAAAGAAAGAGGAGGTTATGATGAGATGAGACAAAAAGGAAAATTTTTAACATTTTTGTTTTCGCTGTTCCCAGGAGCTGGGCAGATGTATTTAGGATTTATGAAAATGGGGGGGTCAATTATGATGCTATTTTGGGGCATCATTACCTTTGGAGTACTTCTCAATCTAGGGGTTCTCTATTTTCTGCTTCCTGTTATCTGGTGTTATAGTTTTTTTGATACCATAAATAAAAATTCTATGGACGAAGAAGAATTTTATATGCTGGAAGACCATTATCTGTTCAACATGGATTTATCAGAGATATCATCCATAGCAAAGGGAAAAAACAAGACAATTTTTGCAGCAGTATTAATTATAATTGGAATTGCGATGCTGCTTTCCAACTTTATGAGCGTTTTAAATGCGATGCTGCCATGGGAGCTTTATTGGAGGATAGAACATATATTAGGTGATATACCTCGAATCGGTATTGCTTTAATTATCATCTGGATTGGAATGCGTATGATACAGGGGAAACGTTTGGAACTCCATCCGCATACGAAAGAAAAAGTGTTTGTGAGGACAGAACCATATACTCAAAATGACACGCATACGAACGCGAATGAGCCAAAACAAGAAGAATGGACCGGAACGGTTGTAAATCTGAAAAAAGAAGTTTCAGACAACAGCGAAGGCGAAACGCAGCAGCAATGATTTTGTAAGATCAAAGTATCAGGGGAGTATGATACCGATACACAAAAAAATAAAAAAAGTTTTTTCTTGGCAACCTTCTGTTTGAAGGTTGCTTTTTTCTTGCGAAAAAATGTGCTATAATCAAAACGCAGAACAGCCCGAAAATGGCGAAAACGAGTAGGAAAGGGAACGGACATGATTCAGGAAATTACACTTAACCGATTTAAAAAGTTTAAAGAATATACGATCCAGCTAAAACCATTTTCTGTATTGACAGGAAGAAATGGATGCGGAAAAAGCACCGTCTTAAAAGCCATCAATCTGATGATGTATACGCTTCATGAAAATGAAATGATCACATTTAAAGGAGGTCATGCAGTTGTGCGAAACAAAGGAGTAGGGTCTGTTGATATGCCGGGAATCCAGATCTCTGAGTTTCGTGACTTGTATTATGGAAAAGTTTCTCGTCAGGGAAAACAAGTGGTGGTAGACGAATCTAAGATTGGGGCTTCTATTATTTTAAAAGATGAAGATGAAAATGTTTATAAAATGTTGATTACTTCTATTTTTGGCGGATTTAATATGAAATGTTATTCGACAGAAGAGGACTTAAAAAATATGCCGAAACTTCAGATTCATACGCCGCTTTACATTTCAGGATTTACTGGGATTCAGACAATGGAAGAAAGAGTGTACCCGATTGTGATGCACAATCAGATGACAAGAGGCGGTCAAAGTAATATTATCCGAAATATGGTACTGGGACTTAGAAAAATGAAATATGAGCAGTATCAGGAACTGAAAAAATTGATGGAGCGTGAATTTTTCTTTTATTTAGATCGTATCGAGTGCAATGAAAATAAAGACATTCATATAAAAGCTTCTTTCTTGAGAGCGTGTGACAACGGTATCGTATCAATGGATTTTGATAATGCTGGCGATGGAGAACTTCATGTGCTTCAGATTTTAGCTGCAATCTATCTGTCTTGTCCTGATCAGTGCAAAGTCGTTTTGATTGATAATCCAGAGGCATATTTACATCCGGAATTTCAGAGAAAATTAGTTCGTGTCCTGAAACAGATTCAAAAGGAAATGAAAATCCAGATTATTTTGGCTACGCATTCTCAGGAGATTATGGATGAGTGTGAAAAAGAAGAAATCATTGTGATTGAGGATGAAGAAGTTCTGAAGAGAAAAGAAAAGAATACAGAAAAAGTACAAAAAAATGAAATGGCTGGAGAACAGCTTAGTCTTGAACTTTAGGATGATAAATGGGAGATACCTAGAAAAAAGGAGAGAAAATAGCCTTTGTAAGTGTAACGTTAAAAATATGAAAAATACAGAAAAAATGTAGTTGCACTTTGAAAAAAAAGTGATATAATAAATCCGTTTTTAAAATTAGGTTTAACGATAAATTTAATGAAAGAGAAAAACGAGGAGGTATCACGATGACAAAGGATATGACAACAGGATCTCCGATGAAGCTGATTCTGGGCTTTTCTATCCCAATGCTGATGGGATTATTATTTCAGCAGTTGTATAATTTAGTGGACACTATGATTGTCGGAAAACTTTTAGGTGTTCAGGCGCTTGCCGCGGTGGGCGCGACAGGTTCTTTAAATTTTTTGATTATAGGATTTTGCCTTGGCGTGTGTAGTGGTTTTTCCATCCCAGTTTCTCAGAAATTTGGGGCTGGAGATTACGTTGGGCTTAGAAAATATGTGGCAAACGGCGTATGGCTGTCGATTCTTTTTTCCGTAGTCATGACAGCGCTCACTGTCATTTTCTGCAAGCCTATCTTGCGAATCATGCAGACACCGGATGATATTTTTCAGGGAGCATATGAATATATTGTCATTATTTTTATTGGAATACCAGTGACTTACCTTTACAATATGTGTTCCGGTTTGATTCGTGCGGTGGGCGACAGCAAAACGCCTGTCTACTTTCTGGCAATCGCCTCTATTTTAAATATTGTGCTGGATGTTGTTTTGATTGTGAATTTTAATATGGGAGTTGCAGGCGCTGCTGTGGCAACGGTGATTTCACAGGGTGTGTCAGGCGTATTTTGTCTTTTATTTATCATAAAGAAATTTGATATCTTAAAGCCGAGAAAGGAAGAACGAGCTTGGAATGGACAGTATGCCGCTGCACTGTGCAATATGGGCGTTCCGATGGGACTTCAATTTTCGATCACTGCAATCGGAAGCGTTATCTTACAGAGCGCAGTCAATACATTAGGTTCTTCCAGTGTGGCAGCGATGACAGCGGGAAGTAAAATAGGAATGCTGTTTACATGTCCTTTCGATGCGCTCGGATCGACAATGGCTACATATGCAGGACAAAATACGGGCGCTGGAAGAATGGATCGAATCGGAGAGGGAATCAAGGCAGGTATTTTTATGGGTTCTGTCTATTCGATTATCGCTTTGATTTTAACATATTTATTCAGTAATCAGATTGCATTGCTGTTTGTGGATCAGGCTGAGACGGCGATTATGTCAGATATCAGAATGTTCCTGATCGGAAATGGCTTATTCTATATTCCTCTGACTTTAGTAAATACGATACGATATCTGATTCAGGGAATGGGATTTAGCAAGTTTGCTCTGCTTGCCGGAGTATTTGAGATGGTTGCCCGCGCAGTGGCAGGCTTTATGCTTGTTCCAAAGTTTGGATTTATTGCAGCGTGTCTGGCAAGTCCGCTGGCATGGATTATGGCAGATTTATTCTTAGTACCGGCATATTTCTATGCTGTGAAAAAGATGAGCAAAACTTTTAAAAGAACAGAACCAGCATTTCAGTGAAAGAAATTATACAATCTAAGATAAACAAGTCTTGAAGTTGACGGAGAAAAGGGAAGCTGATATCATCTAAGAAGAGCAAAATTGTGGTAAAAGCGTGAGAGATGGAGGCAGACAGATGGACGAGAGAATGTATAAGAGATATGTGAAAATTTTGAGAGAGGAACTTGTTCCAGCTCTTGGATGTACAGAACCGATTGCGATTGCTTTTGCCGCTGCAAAAGCAAGAGAAGTGTTAGGAAAAATGCCAGATCATATGGAAGTTTTTTGCAGTGGAAATATTATAAAAAATGTCAAAGGAGTAGTTGTTCCAAATTCAGGTGGCATGAAAGGGATGGATGTGGCGGCCATACTTGGCGTTGTCGGAGGCTGCGCACAGCAGGAACTTGCTGTGTTGGAAAGTATAAAACCAGAGCATATTGAAAAGATGAAACAACTGGTAAAATCTGATTTTTGTATATGCAGGCTGGCCGTGGATGTTCCAAATTTGTATATTAGAATCAAAGTATATGCACAAGAAGAAGAGGCAATGATCGAAATTCGAGATCATCATACGAATATCACAAAAATCGAAAAAAATGGAAAAATTTTATTTGAAAAAGAGGATACACAGGAAAAAGAAGATACAGAGAACGAAGAAGTATGTCTGACGGTGAAAGGAATCATTGAATTTGCAGATCACGTCAACATTGAAGAGGTGAAAGATGTTCTGGATCGACAGATTTTATGTAATACAGCGATTTCACAGGAAGGACTTCGGAACTGCTATGGAGCTGCAATCGGTAAAACGATTTTAGAATCATATCCCAATGATGTGAAGGCAAGGGCAAAAGCGGCTGCTGCCGCAGGTTCTGATGCACGAATGAATGGATGTTCCATGCCGGTAATTATTAATTCAGGAAGTGGAAATCAGGGAATGACAGTGTCCTTACCTGTTATCGAATATGCAAAAGAACTGAATGTATCAAAAGAAGAACTGTACCGTGCTTTAGTTGTCAGTAATCTTGTGGCGATTCATCAGAAATATTATATCGGAGATTTGTCCGCATATTGTGGAGTTGTATGTGCGGCGACAGGAAGCGGAGCGGCAATCACCTATATGAAGAAAGGAACGTATCAGCAAATTTCAGATACGATCACCAATACGATTGCAAATATTGGAGGAATGGTCTGCGATGGTGCAAAGGCATCGTGTGCAGCAAAGATTGCCTCTGCGGTAGAAGCTGCAATTTTAGGTCATTGCATGAGTATGAATCAGAGATGTTTTCAGGATGGGGAAGGACTCGTAAAAGAAAATGTAGAAAAGACGATTGAAAGCATTGGAAAAATGGGACGAGAGGGAATGAGAGAAACAGATATCAAGATTTTGAACATTATGCTCGGCAATGAATCATAAGAAAGAAAAGGAATGCAGAGATGGAACGTGTATATCATGAGATTGAGCCAGTGTTTGATGAAACGTCGAAAATTTTGATTTTAGGATCGTTTCCTTCTGTGAAATCGAGAGAAGGTCAGTTTTTTTATCATCATCCCAGAAATCGTTTCTGGAAGGTGATAGCGGCAGAATTAGAATGTGAGATTCCTTCCACTGTGGAGGAGAAGAAAAGGATGTTGCTTTCGCATCATATTGCAGTATGGGATGTGATTCGCAGCTGTGAGATTACAGGATCGAGCGATAGCTCCATAAAAAATGTAGAGCCGAATGATTTGAATATCATTTTAGAAAAAGCAGAAATCCGCCAGATTTTTACAAATGGAGGAACTGCTTATCAGCTTTATCAGAAATATTGCAGGCAAGAGACAAAGAAAGAAGCGATTCGTCTTCCATCGACAAGTCCGGCGAATGCCGCATATTCTATGGAGAGGCTGACGAAAGAATGGAGTATGATCAGAAATTTGTTATAATCTTGTTCATAAAAATTTTAAAATTTAATCAAAGTTTGCACATATTTACATTATATACTTAAGTCATCAAGTAAAGCGAACCTTGATAGATTTCAATTTCATAACTCCGGGCTGACAGGTAACTGTCAGCCCACTCCCTCAAAGATAATTAATATAATTATAAACTTTTTCATCCTTCAAAGCTGGCAGAAATGCCAGCTTTTCTCCATTATTAGATGGAGAAGCAGGTTCGCAGATTTTTTAAAAAGACTTCTGAAAAAAGCTATGATAAGATAGGGGAGGGCTGAAATAAAAAAGAAAAAAAGAAAAGCCCTGTGTCATGCCAGAAACAAAATCCATGCAAGAAAAAAGATTGCAAATTAAATTTGAGAATGGTATGATAAAAAATATAGCAAGGGAAAAATTTAAGGAGGGATAAGTATGAAAGCATGGTGGAAAAAACTATCTTGCTTGCTGGGAACCGGACTTGTATTGAGCTTTCTGTTTTCAATGGGAGTATTTGCAGCATCCGGTACAAAAGTGATTCAGACAGATTCCTTTGAAGCTTTTTCAAAGGCAACGGCCGATCTGAAACAGAACAATGCAGCATCAGCAAAAGAAATGTATGAAGATGCAAGTCCGTATGTGACGATGCGTCTGATTGTAAAATCAAAAGGGCCGGCGTTGGATCTGACAGGATACAATGCAAAGAAAGTTGTACAGGGACCGGAAGGCTACTATATTATGCAGTTTGGAAACAAACAGGATACAGAGAAATGTTATAGAACTCTGATCAGCAATCCAAACGTAAAATATGTAGAACCTGATGGAATTACAAGTGTGGATGACGTGACGGAATCTGAGGAGATGGAATTATCTTCCGTAGAAGATATGGATTCCGCAGAAGAAGCTGAAAACAGCAGTGATGCATATTCTTGGGGTGTTTCCAGAATCGAAGCAGACAAATATGCTTCCCATCTAAAAAGCCTGAATAAGACACAGACTATAAATGTTGCAGTCGTAGATTCTGGAGTTTGGAGATCTCATTCTATGCTGAGTGGTCGTGTATATTCTAATATCGGTTATGACTATGTGGACAATGACTCTTATCCATTTAATGATGGAAAAGGACATGGAACACATGTGGCAGGAACGATTGTAGACTGTACACCGGGACTGAATGTCAAAATTATCGCAGTTCGTGTTCTGGATAACGATGGATTTGGTTCTCACTCTGATGTTGGAAATGGTATTCGCTATGCGGCTAACAATGGAGCAAAAGTAATCAACTTAAGCCTTGGAGGAGGTCATTCTTTCTATAAAGATGATGCGATTGAGTATGCGATCTCCAAAGGTGTGGTTGTAGTAGTGTCCGCTGGAAATGATGGAAGATCGATCAATGATTATTGTCCAGCACATATCACAGACTGTATCACAGTGTCTGCGATAGACAGCAGCGAAGGACTTGCATGGTATTCCAACTATGGTTCAGCAGTCGATGTTACTGCGCCTGGAAGTGATATTTTAAGCTGTGGAACAAGCGGATATAATTCTTATGTTTATATGTCTGGAACATCAATGGCAGCGCCGCATATTTCAGCAGTGTCAGCGATGTATCGCCTGATGTATCCGTCTGTTGGTCCGATGAAAATTCAGGAACTGGTTAAGAGATATGTGAAAGATCTTGGACCTACAGGAAAAGACAGTGATTATGGGTACGGAATGCCGAAGTTAAGTAAGGCAATGCAGACAACGATCAAAGTAGACAAAACAACTCTTGGCACTGCGACTGCAATCGGAACATCAGAAGTTCGTCTTACATGGAAAAAAGTAAGCGGCGCAGCAGGATATTACGTTTACCGCAAACTTCCAGGAGGAAGCTGGAGCAGAATCAAGACGATCTCTTCTGGAAGCACAACGGCATACAGAGATACAAATTTACAGCCTGGAAAGAAATATATCTATACGGTAAGAGCTTATAAGAAATCTGGATCAAAGGTTTATCTTGGAGCTTACAACACAACAGGAATTTCAGTGATTACAGGACTTGCAACACCAGCGCTGAAGAGTGCGACAAGCGTATCTTACAATTCCATCCGCGTAAACTGGACACCTGTTAAGAATGCGATGGGATATCGTATTTACAGACGTACAAGTAAAAATGCAACGTGGGTTAGAGTGGGAAGAATTACAAAACAGTCGTCTTCTTCTTTCGTAGATAAAACAGCAGTGACAGGAACAAAATATTATTATACCGTCAGAGCAACCTGTACTTATGGAAATACGATGAAACTGAGCGGTTATAATACGACTGGCGTGACAGGAAAGGCTGTTTTGGGAACACCGAGATTTACAAATTATGGCGTAGTCGCTGGAAAAGGTGTTCAGTTAAAATGGAATAAAGTTCCAGGAGCTACCGGATATGTAATTGGACGCAGTACAAGTGCAAATGGAACGTATACAAAGGTAGGCGCTCCTTCCGGCAGCACAACAAGTCTGATTGACAAGAATGCAGGAACTTATCGCTATGTATATTACAGAATCCGCGCATACCGTAAAGTGAACGGTAAGAATGTATTTGGAGGATTCTCTCCAGTAATTTCTGTTTACTCTTATTATTATGCAGTGGAAGCGACCGATTATCTGAATGCAAAATCAGTTGATCTTGTAAATGACGCTATGATTCTTACATCGAAACTGGATGGCATGAGAAGCGGATACAATAAAGAATATCCGGATTTATATGAGACAGGAGATAACATTTCAATAGGTGTAAATAACAATGGTACGGAATATCGCGTAGAAGTACAGAATAACGGAAATATTGGACTTGCTATGTATGGACTGAGAATCGGAGACGATTCTGCTACAGTGGAAAGAGTACTGAAAGAGAACGGATTTAAAGCTGTGAGCGGTCAGCCATATGACTATATGCGCAGCGATGGAACGAAGCTGACAATCACACTTAAAAATGGACAGTTAGCAGCCTTTGGTTACTACTTCTAAAAGTGAGAAATGCCGCAGTGACAATAAGGTTACTGCGGCATTTTTTGTATGAAAAAATTTGAGGAATCTGGATAGGACATGCGAAAAAGCAGGGGAGTATAGGAGAAAGTATATGATAAGCGACGAAAAAAAATTATTGAAACGAGAATTGCAGATATTATATCATGATTTATTTCAAAATCAGGATCGATCTATGGAAAAGATGAATCGTTTTTTTGAAATTACAATGAAGATTGCAAGACCTGCCGTAGCGCGCCAAATGGGAAAAAGCGAAGATTCTTATGCTGTGGAAGATATTTTAAGTATAGGATATGGCATTTTATGGGAGCAGGGAATCATAGGCGGAAAGTTAAATTATGAGGAAGAGCGAGGATATTTTGCAGATTACATTGTCGGAATTATGAATAAGTTGGTTCTGCGTCTTTGGAGAAGCGAAGAGAGAAAACGAAGATATGAAAGCAGTCTGTCGGAGGAGCAGACGCAGGAAGGTGGATTTTATCTGGAAGATACTCTGGATGCAGAGACGCATGGCAGTTTAAGAGGACCAGAAAGCGAAATAGAGTACAGAGAGACGAGAACGCTTCAGGAAAAAGCGGCGCGTTCCTTTTTAGATTGTGTGATCCAGTCGAAAGAACCGCCTCATCAATTATTGGCGATGTGTTATGTAAAATTGATGGCAACATTTTTAGATTTTTCTTTTCAGTATAATCCGTATCAATGGGCAGAAAGCATTATGAAAGATAAGACGCTGCGTCTGCTTGCAGATGAATTTTTAAAAATATCGAATGAAAAATTGGATACGCAGTATAAAGAGTGGGGAAATTATTTTGAGAAAGCGATGAAAAGCGGATATCATAAATATGGAAGAGACTTTTCAGTTTTGGAAAAAGTGGTATTTACGGATCATTTTAATAGAAAAGATTTGGAAAATTATAGTGAGCGTTCGTGTAAAAAACTGATCAGTCAGTGGATGGAAAAGGTTGGAGAGGATGAAAATCTGGCAGAGCTGCTGATTCAGTACACAGAAAAACGGGAGATGGAAAAACAGAAAGTGAAATAAAATAAAGAAGAAAAGGAGGATTCTCATGCTCAGCGCAGAAGAAATTTATGAAATAGCGAGGAAATTTGTGTTTGATGAGAAACTTACTGTCATGGAAGAGCAAATAAAAGAAGAGATCTTAAACAATCGCAATTATTATATTCAGTATTGTGCCGGCGTGGCGCTACTGGATATGATGGAGCGAAAAGGAGAGTATGAGCCTCGATATCGTGTTCGCAGTGTTCAGAATAAAAAAGAAAAAACAGAAGAAATTGAAATTCGAGAACAATTAGAAAATCAAGAGTGAAGGGGAAGAACAACATGGAGAAAAGCAAAATAAAACAATGTCTATTGGGGATTTGCTTTTTTTGTCTTCTTTTTCTGTCAGGAAAACAGGCGAAAGCGGAAGAATTTCAATTTTATTATCGGTTTTTAAATGAAGATCAAAGAGAGTTGTATGATCGAATTATTGATGCAGCGTATGCGTACGAGACAGAAGTGGAGGTAAATCGCCTCAGTGCGGCGCAGACAGAACAGGCATATTTGGCCGTATATTACGATCATCCAGAGATTTTTTGGCTGACCAGCGGATATCAGTACTGGAGTGATATGGAGGAATGTGTTACCGAAATCGAGATGGCATATAACACTACCTGGGAAGAGAAGGAAGAACAGAGCAGATTGATTGAAGCTGCGATTCAGGAAGTATTGTATGAAGTCGATTATGGACAGGATACCTATGGAAAAATTAAAAGCGTCTATGAATATCTGATTCAACATATTGATTACGAGGAGGATTCTCCATATAATCAGGATATACGCAGCGTATTTTTAAATTGGCAGTCCGTCTGCACGGGATATGCAAAAGCAATGCAGATTTTACTTGAAAGAATGGGGATTTTCTGTACTTGTGTCAGGGGAACGGCAAATGGAGGGTATCACGCTTGGAATTTGGTTCAGATTGATGGAGAATATTATTATATTGATGCGACATGGGGAGATCCTGTGTATCTGAATGAAGAAGATACAAGCAATGAGATTGACTACACCTATCTTTGCTGTACACAGGAAGTGTTATTTCGGACGCATACACCGGAGGATATGGCGATTCTTCCGGAATGTAGTTCAGAGCTTTATAATTATTATATATTAAATGGAATGTATTTACACAGTGGAGACAGAGATTCTGTCTATCAGTATGTGGCGAATATCATATGGCAGGGCGGAAGAGAAGCCGTGATGAGCTTCCCTTCTGAGGAACAGTATTGGACAGCAAAGATGGAATTGCTGGAGTATGGACTGTTGAATGAATTGATGGATCAATATTTACAAGTTTATGGCGAAGAGCAGATTTCTTTCACTTATGAGACAAGAGATCAGGAGTTTGTGATTCGATTATATTGGTGACGATAACAAAGTAAAAGAATGATTCCGCCGGCGATCAGAAAGAGAAAGAGCGCTGCTGCACAGTGAAAAAAGTATTCCTCTGGAAGAATGTTGATAATAGGATCGGTATAAGGGTTAAACAGCCAAAGATCGTTCCGAAATAAAATCGTGTGCATCGTGACAAATACCGTATGAAAAGATACGATACTAAAGACAGCAAGCAAAACAGGAAGAATGAGAACCAGGATACCGGAAAATTTTAAATACCGGAAATCTTGGTTTTTCTTTTTTTGACGCAGGATCGGTATTAGCAAAAGTATGGAAGAAAAGGACATCGCATAGATGGCATAAAAAATATGACGTACTTCTTCAAAGTGCTGAATACCGGAAGCAGAGGAAGGCAGGGTTGGGAGCTGAAACGTATCATGAAAAAATGGAAGACAAGTGCGGATCAGATAGTCATAGTTCAGCAAAATTTCTTCTTTACTGTATCCTGTAATCTCAGGAAGATTAAAAAAATGGAGATCAAACAGATAAAGCGGTCGAAAGAGAAGAACAAAGAGCAGACCAAGCCCGATAAAAGAAAATAAAAACAGAAAACTGATTCCAAGATCTACAAAAGTATGTTTTAGATTTTTCAAAGTAATTTCCTCCTGCAAAATGTAAAATAGATATGGGCAATACATCCATTACTCCGACCCGAAAGGATGGAGGCTGATTAATAAATCTGCAAAAACAATAAAAAGATTTATAATTTCTGACTATTATATCATACAAAAAAATGGGAGTCCATATTCAGAAAACGGAGAGAAAAACGGATGACTCTTTTTTTGATGTATGGTATGATAAATGATAATAAGAGAAGAGAAAAGAACACCAAAGAGAGGAAGAAGAAATCAAGAAGAGAAGGTGATGAGATGCAGGATCAAAAGAAGGATTTTGTGAAGGTAGAAAAGGTATCGAAAATTTACAAAATGGGTGAAGTAGAGATTCGAGCGGTAAACGAGATTGAATTTTCTCTGGATAAGGGAGAATTTGTCGTCATTGTAGGCCCAAGTGGCGCAGGAAAAACGACGGTGCTGAACATCTTAGGAGGGATGGACACGGCAACGAGCGGACACGTCTGGGTAGATGGAAAAGATATTGCAAAATATTCCCAAAAACAGTTGACCGCATATCGCAGGGATGACATTGGATTTGTATTTCAGTTTTACAATCTGATTCCGAACTTAACGGCTCTGGAAAATGTAGAACTTGCTCTTCAGATTTGCAAAGATCCGCTTGATGCAGAAACGGTATTGAATGAAGTAGGACTTCAAGAAAGAATGAAAAATTTTCCAGCGCAGCTTTCCGGAGGCGAACAGCAGCGTGTTTCAATCGCCCGCGCACTTGCCAAAAATCCAAAACTGTTGTTATGTGACGAACCGACAGGCGCTCTTGATTATCAGACAGGAAAAGCCATATTAAAACTTTTACAGGATATGTGCCGTGAAAGAGGAATGACCGTGATTGTGATTACTCACAATTCTGCGATTGCTCCTATGGCCGACCGTGTGATTAAGATTAAGAATGGCAAGGTGTCAAGCATGAAGCAGAACGACTGCCCAATGAACGTAGAAGAAATTGAATGGTAGGTGCGAAGATGAAGAAAACTGCATTGAGAAAAGATTTTAAAATGGAAATCAAAAAGACGTTGAATCGTTTTTTATCCATTCTATTCATTGTAGCACTTGGAGTTGCTTTTTTCTCTGGCATTCAGTCAGCAGCGCCGGATATGCGTTATACAGCCGATGAATATTTTGACCAGCATCATCTTGCTGATATCAAAGTGATCAGTACCTTGGGATTGACAGAAGAAAATATTCAGACGATGCAGGAAATAGATGGTGTAGAACGCGTATATGCAGGGTATATGACGGATGTTTTATGCGGAGAAGAAAATTCTCAGAAAGTACTGCATGTGGAATCTATATTTGAAGATATCAATAAAGTGGATATAGAGGAAGGAAGACTGCCGCAAAAAGAGGGAGAATGTTTTTTGGATACCGATTTTGCAGCAGAGAATCATTATCATGTAGGGGATACGCTGATCTTTTCCGAGGGAAAAGAGGAAGAGGAAGAAACTCTTTTAAAGACAACGAAATATACGATTAGTGGAATTGGAAGCGCTAGTACATACATTTCTTTTGGAAGAGGAAGCTCCACACTTGGAACAGGAACGGTAGCAGGATTTGCATATATTCTTCCAGAAAATTTTGATTCTGATATTTACACACAGGCATATATCACAGTAGAAGGAGCAAAAGAGCTGACAGCATATACTGAAGAATATGATAACTGTGTGGAAGAAGTAAAAGAAGTTCTGGATGAGCAGACAGAGATCATGGCACAAGACCGATATGATTCGATTTTGTCTGAGGCAAGAGGAAGTCTGGCAAATGCAAACCGCAGTCTTGCAAGTGGAAAGAGAGAGTTAAAGAGTGGCGTTGAGGATGCCAGAAAAGAACTGGCAGATGCAAAGCTGGATATGTTAGAGGGCGAGAAAGAAATCTGGGATGCACAGGAAGAGATTGCATCAGGAAGAGAAGAGCTTTTGAGCGGACAGGCACAGCTTGTGACGGCACAAAAAGAATTAGAGGAAAGTCAGAAACAGATTGCTTCCGGAGAAGAACAGTTAAATGCAGGATGGGCGGAGTATAATCAGTCAAAAGCGGAGCTGGATGAAGCGCAGGCAACACTGGGATGGCTGGACGAATTGATTGCACAGTGGATGGCAACAGACGACCAGATTTGGCAGGCAGAACAGTTGAGAGTGACAATCAGTGAGACAACGCCGGTTCTGGAACAAAGTCTGGCACAGTTAAATGCGCAGCAGGCGGAAATTGATGCTGGAAAAGCGGAGATCGAAAATGGAAAGAATGAGATTTCACGTTCCATCGAACAGATAAAAGCATCCAAAAAAGAACTTGCAGATGGAAGTGAAGAAATTCGACAAGCTAAGATACAGCTTTTAGAAGGTCAGAAAGAATATTTTGACGGCAAGGACGATGCTGTGAAAGAGATTTTGGATGCGCAGGAAGAAATTGACGACGGTCAGAGAGAAATCACAGATGCACAGAAAGAATTGGATGATCTCGAAGAGCCAAACGTATATGTGATGGATCGTGACGCGGCATTTCAGGATTACAGCAGCTGCGGTGAAAATGCAGACCGTATCCGAAATATTGGAAAAGTATTCCCAGTCATCTTCTTTTTAGTTGCAGCGCTTGTCAGCTTGACGACAATGGCAAGAATGGTAGAGGAAGAACGAACGCAGATTGGAACGATGAAAGCGTTGGGATATGGAAAAGGCTCTATCATGGCAAAATATCTGGGCTATGCGTTTATTGCGACAGCATTAGGAAGTGTCATAGGATTTTTGATAGGAGAAAAAATTCTGCCGTTTATCATTATCTATGCGTATCGAATCATGTTCCCGCATATGACTGGAATGGTCATTCCATATAATATGGAATATGCTGTGATTGCGTCAGGAGCAGCGCTCGTTTGTACGATAGGAGCGACAATCGCTTCTTGCTATAAAGAGTTTGCAGATACGCCGGCTGTCTTGATGCGTCCGCCAGCACCAAAGGAAGGAAAACGTGTGTGGCTGGAATATCTGCCATTTATCTGGAAACATTTAAGCTTTACATGGAAATCGACAATCCGAAATTTGATGCGCTATAAAAAACGATTCTTTATGACAATTCTAGGAATCGGCGGATGTATGGCACTCCTGCTCGTAGGATTTGGACTGCGAGATTCCATCTTAGATATTGCAAGAATCCAATATAAAGAGATTCAGCTTTACGATGCCACAGCGCTCTTTGAGGACAGTGCTACAAAAGAAGATCGAATGGAAGTGATGGAGCAGATGGAACAAAACAGTGAGATCGACGGATATGGGGAAGTCTTGATGAAGCAGATGAAGTTAAGAGATACAAAGAAAGATCAGGAAGTTTATCTGTTTATCATGGAAGATATGTCCGAGATGGAGCGTTTTATAAAACTGCGTGACAGAAAGACAAAAGAACCGTATGTTCTGGATGACGATGGAATTATTCTGACGGAGAAGATTGCAAAATTGCTTGGCGTATCGGAAGGCGACACCGTTGTGATCGGAGACGATGACTTAGGCGATGTGGAAGCGACGATTTCTCATATTACAGAAAATTATATGAGTCATTATCTGTATATGACTCCTTCCTTATATGAAAAATTGTATGGCCAAGAACCAGAATACAACAGTATTTTATTCCAGAGTGTAGAAAAAGATCAAGCGACGCTCGACCGTATCGGAGAAGAACTTCTGAAAAATGAAAAAGTAGTCAACCTCTCTTATACAGGATCTCTGGAAAAGAGAGTGGATGATATGTTGGGAAGTCTTGATATTGTTATCTTTGTCTTGATTGTATCAGCCGGAATGCTTGCTTTTGTGGTTCTTTACAACTTAAATAATATTAATATTAATGAAAGAAAGAGAGAACTTGCCACGATTAAAGTGCTGGGATTTTATGACGGAGAAGTTTCGGCATACGTCTACAGAGAAAATATTCTTCTTACGATCATTGGAACGGGTGTTGGAGTTTTATTTGGAATTTTACTCCACCGCTATATCATTGTGACAGTAGAGATCGATCTGTGTATGTTTGGACGAAATATTGACTGGCCGAGTTATCTGTACAGTATTTTATTTACATTTGGATTTTCTTTTATTGTAAACGTCTTTATGCATTTCAAATTAAAGAAAATTGACATGGTAGAATCTCTAAAGAGTGTGGAATAGAAAGGAACGAAAAAAGATGAATTTGCCGGAAAGATTTACGGAAAAAATGAAGGGGCTGCTAGGGGATGAGTATGAAGCATTTATAAAAAGCTATGAAGAGGGCAGAAATTTTGGATTGAGAGTCAACACTTCAAAGATCAGCCCAGAAGAATTTCAAAAGATTGCCCCTTTTCATCTGAAACGTATCCCGTGGGTGAAAAACGGATTTTATTATGAGGCAGAAGATCGCCCAGCGCGTCATCCATTTTACTATGCTGGATTATATTATTTACAGGAGCCGAGCGCAATGTCGCCGGCTTCTCGTTTGGAAATCGAATCGGGAGACAAAGTGCTGGATCTTTGCGCTGCTCCCGGAGGAAAAGCGACAGAGCTTGGGGCGAAGTTGAGAGGAGAAGGGCTTCTTGTTGCAAATGATATCAGCGCATCGAGGGCAAGAGCTCTTCTAAAAAATGTAGAGATTTTTGGGATACCAAACGCATTTTTGATCAACGAAGTTCCAGCAAAAATTGCAGACCAGTTTGAGGAGTTTTTTGATAAGATTCTTTTGGATGCCCCATGTTCCGGAGAGGGGATGTTCCGAAAAGATCCTGATGTGGCGAAAGTCTGGAGTCAGGAGAAATCGCTGGAATGTTCCAGAATCCAGAAAGATCTTATTTTATCTGCCGCAAAAATGCTTTCGCCTGGCGGAATGCTTTTATACTCAACTTGTACTTTTTCACCGGAAGAAAATGAGGAAGTCATTCAATATCTGTTAGACAGCAGGGATGATTTTTCATTAGTTCCAATGGAAGCATATGAAGGATTTTCAACGGGCAGACCGGAATGGACAGAAAATGGCTCAGAAGAGTTGAAAAAGTGCGTTCGCATCTGGCCTCATAAGATGAACGGAGAAGGACATTTTATGGCGCTTCTGAAAAAAGAGGGCATTGCAGGAAAAAGAAGTATTCCAAATAGAAAAGGAATGGTTGTCACAAAGGCGGACAAAAAGATTCTGGATGAATTTTTTAAAAATGTCAGAAAACCGCTTGATCTGGAAACGGTTGAGATCCGAAAAGATCAGGTATATCAAGTGACAAAACTTTTGGGAGACAGAAAAGGCATCAATTTTTTAAGAAATGGTCTGTATCTGGGAGAGATGAAAAAGGGAAGATTTGAACCGAGTCAATCGCTTGCTATGGCTCTCAAAAAAGAGGAGTATGATTCTGTTGTGGATTTGCATTTTGATGATCCGAGAACGGAAAAGTATCTGAAAGGAGAGACGATTGAGATCGATGATATCGAAACGAGCAGGAAGAATGGATGGCAGCTCGTATGCGTGGATGGATACCCGCTGGGATGGGGAAAATTAGTAAACGGTACTTTAAAAAATAAATATCATGCAGGCTGGAGAATGAAGTAGAAGAGACAGGAGGAAATCGTATGATAAAGATTGTATCAAAAAGTGAATGGACAGAAGTTGAGATTTTCGTTCAGGAAAATCTGGATCAGACAGAGAGAATGGAAGCTGCCGCAAAAGCAGTAAAAGAGAAAAAAATAAAACAGTTTTCTGTAAATGTGGAGCAGTGGGTTTTATCATATGGAGTGGAAGTACTTTCTGATCTGATTCAGGGAATGATTCTCTCTGGATATGAGCAGATTCGTTTTCCAAAAAGAGAAAGAAAAGAAATGGAAATCGAATTGGTCGGCATTTCAGAGCCACTTTTAGATCAGGCAAAAAAGATCGCAAAAGAGGCGGAAGTGGTGGCAAAAAATATTTGTTTTGCCAGAGATCTCGTCAATTTGCCGGCAAATTATTTAAGACCAGATGACTTTGTCAGAGAAGTAAAAGAAAAACTGGCAGGGACAGGGGTAGAAGCAGAATGCTTAAATGAACAGCAATTAAGAGAACAGGGGCTGAATGGAATCCTTGCAGTGGGAGATGCCTCTGCATTCCCACCTTGTCTTTTGATTCTGCGTTACCAAAATAATCCAGAAAGCAGCGAAACGCTTGGACTTGTTGGAAAAGGTGTAACTTGCGATACGGGTGGATATTGTCTGAAGAGCGCTTCTTCGATGCTGGGAATGAAAGGCGATATGGCAGGAGGCGCAGCTGTCGCAGGCGCAATCTGTGCGTTGGCTGAAAATAAAGTAAAGACAAATGTAATCGGTTTCATTCCTCTGTGCGAAAATAGAATTTCCCCAGGAGGACTGCTTCCAGGCGATGTTGTGACGGCATATGGCGGAAAAACAATCGAAGTAGTAAATACCGATGCGGAGGGCAGAATTATTTTGGCAGATGCCGTCTCCTACGCAGTAAAAAAAGAAAAAGTGACGAAAGTTGTCGATATTGCAACGCTCACCGGAGCTGTTGTGCGGACGCTGGGATTTGGAATGGCAGGCGTTTTGGCAAGTGACGATCAGACATGGCAGGATTTGGAAAAAGCGGCATCAAAATCTGGAGAATGGTTTTGGCGTTTGCCAATCACAAAGGAATATGAAAAACGGATTGAGAGTGACATTGCAGATGTGAAAAATTCTGGAGGGGCTGAGTGCGGAGCAATCACAGCGGGGCTGTTTATCCGTCTGTTTGCTGAAAATACGCCGTGGCTTCACTTGGATATTGCAGGAACGGCATGGGTAGATTCTCCAATTTTTGCATATCAGAGTAAATATGCGACAGGATTTGGCGTGACAACGTTGTATGAACTGGCAAAAGGATGTGCTGGGGCAGAAAAATAAAAAGTATATTTAAATAGGTAGGAATTGGTGATATCATCAGAGAGCAGAAGAAAAAAGAAAGAGGGAGAGAAAATGAAAAAATATGTGCTGGAGGCGTGTGTAGATTCAGCGGAGTCTGCATTTGCAGCGGAAGCAGGCGGTGCAGACCAGTTGGAATTATGCGGTGATCTGATTGTAGGAGGAACAACGCCAAGCATTTGTCTTTTAAAAGAAATCCGAAAAAAGAGCGATATTCGTATTCATGTCTTAATCCGTCCTAGGTTTGGAGATTTCTGCTATACAGAATATGAGACAAATATCATAGAAGAAGAAATTAAAATGTTTAGAGATGCTGGCGCAGACGGAATTGTGACAGGAGCGCTTTGTCCTGATGGAACGTTAGATTGCAGAAAGATGGAACGGTTTGTGAAAGCAGCAGGCGGCGGATGGGTGACACTTCATCGAGCATTTGACGTATGCGCAGATCCATACCGTACATTGGAACAGGCAAGAGAGCTTGGGATTTCTTGCATCTTAACGTCAGGTCAAAAAAATAGCGCGCTGGAAGGAAAAGAGCTTTTGCGAGAACTTCAAAAAAAGGCAGGAGAGTCGATTCAGATTCTTGCCGGAGGAGGAATCAGCGCAGAAGTGATTCCTACGCTGTATCGAGAGACGGGAATCACCTCCTATCATATGTCGGGGAAGATTACATTAGACAGTCCGATGACATACCGCAAGAGCGATGTCAGCATGGGACTGCCGGCTTTCAGTGAATACCAGCTGTTTCGTACATCAGAAGAAAAGATTTCAGATGCAAAGAACGTATTGGAGAATTTATAAATTTGGAGGACAGAAATATGTTTTCAGAAGCTTGCCAGAAAAGAATAGAGAAAGAATATGAGAATCTGATGAAACAGTTTCCGCAGATGGAAACAGAACTTGCAGAAGGAATGAAAGAATGCGATGCGGATGTAAAATTGGCTTTAAAATATCTGTACAGCCATATGCCGCTCAGCGATGTGGGAAATTATGACTGCAGTGTGATGAGAGACTTCGCAGAACACGGGGTAAAACTTTGGAAAGAACCTTTATTCCAAGAACCTTTGCCGGAAGATCTGTTTTTAAATTATGTATTATATCACCGTGTCAATTCAGAAGGAATTGAACCATGCCGTACGTTTTTCTATCAGCAGCTGAAAAATCGTATTCAGGGAATGAATATGAAAGATGCTGCGCTGGAGGCAAATTACTGGTGCGCTGAGGAAGCCACTTATAAAAGCACCGATGGAAGAACGCTGTCTGCAATGGGTGTATACCGAAATGTGTTTGGCAGATGCGGAGAAGAATCGGTATTTGCAGTCAATGTGATGCGCAGTATCGGTATTCCGGCAAGACAAGTCTATGTGCCATGGTGGTCACATTGTGACGACAATCATGCTTGGGTTGAAGTGTGGTGTGATGGAAATTGGTATTTCCTTGGAGCGTGTGAACCAGAGCCAATTCTGAACAAGGGATGGTTTAACAATGCGGCATCGAGAGCGATGATGGTACATTCCAGATGGTTTGATACGATTATGCCAGAAGAAGACGTTGTTGGAACGGCAGGAATGGTTACGCTGGGCAATCAGATTAGAAGATATGCTTTTTCTAAAAATATAAAAGTGACAGTGAAAGATGACCATGGCGAGGTCGTTCCAAATGCAAAGATCAGTTTTCAAGTTCTGAACTATGGCGGACTGTGTGAGATTGCTATGGTGGAGACGGATGAAAATGGCATAGCACGGCTTCAGACAGGATATGGAGATTTGTGGATCGAAGTATACAAAGAAGGAAAATTTGCGGAAGCATTGCTGAAGGAAAAAGAAGAAGAATGTACATTGATTCTGGGAATGAATCATAAGATGGAGCAGTGGGAAGATTTTGATATGAATGCTCCAGCGGATGCGCCGATGAATAAAGAACAGCCGACACCGGATCAGAAAGCAGAGGCTAGTGTGAAATATAAGACAGCAGTTGAGAAGAGAAACAGAAAATGTCAGGCTCTTCGCTTTAAAGAGATTGAAGAATTTGAAAAGACCCATCAAGACGAGAAACACCTGACGGAAGAATTTTTAAATGCGCTGTCTGAAAAAGATTTGAGAGATGGAAATTGTGAGGTACTCGAAGAACATTACCTTGACGCATTGTGCTACCGCAATGAGATGCCTCAAGAACTGTTTGTCAATTATGTGATGAATCCGCGTATCTATAATGAAATGCTCAAAAAATGGAGAGGGGCAATCCGAGCATGGTTCAGCGAAAAAGATGTAGCTCGTTTCCGCAAAGATCCAAAACAGATCTGGGAATATGTACAGCAGACCATACAGGAAAGACCAGAGATGGAACATGGCATTCTGGTCACAACACCGGCGGATTGTCTGAAGCTTGGCATCGGCTCTTTGCTTTCTAAAAAGACATTGTTTGTGGCGATTGCCAGAACATTTGGAATCCCAGCACGTTTAAACCCGATGGACTGCGCAATGGAATATTGGAAAGACGGCGCATTTGCAGCAGTGGAAGAAGAAAAAGAAAAAGCGGCGGCTATTCGTGTGTTTGGAGCAGATCAACATATTACATGGACATATTATCAGAATTGGAGCATTGCAAAAGAGTGTGAGACTGGTTATCAGACATTGGATTTGAGTGAGGTCAAGGTGGAAGAAGAGGGACTTTTGATACCGGCTGAACCGGGAATCTATCGCCTTATCACAGTAAACCGTCTTCCAAATGGAAATGTATTTGCCAGAAAATATTTATTTGAGACAGGCGCAGGAGAAGAAAAACAGGTAAGTCTGATGATGAGAGATGCAGACCTTTCTGATATGCTGGAAAATATTGAAATCCTTCCGTTTAATTTAAAAGACAAAGAGGGAAGAGGTATCGAGGCAGCAGAGCTGACAGAAGGAGAAAAGACGGTGCTGTTCTGGCTGGAAGAAGGAAAAGAGCCTACGGAACATATCTTAAATGAATTGTTTGATCGAAAAGAAGAGTTCCAAAAATATGAAGAACGGTTGATCTTTATAATCCGAAATAAAAAGGCGCTGAAAAATCCAACGATTGCAAGATGTCTTGAGACATTTGAGAAAGCTTCTGTTTATTATGACAGCTTTGATGAAAATGTCAGCACATTAGGACGCAGAATGTATGTAGATCCTGAAAAACTGCCGCTCATCATTGTGACAGATGGCTGTTTAAATGGAATCTATGCTACAAGTGGATACAATGTCGGAACAGGAGATATGCTGCTGCGTATTTTAGAAACAAAATAGAGATGATAAAAATAGAAGATAAAAAATAAAAAATTGAAAAGAAAATAAAAAAAGAACTCGTTAAAAATATTTATTAGAAAATAAAAATATTTATTAGAAAAAGCAGTTCCCAGCTGATAAAAATTTAGCTGGGAACTGCTTTTTTAGGGGATTACCTTAAATTATGATATGAATAATGATTCGATCAAATAAGGTGTATTATTCAATCGTAACATCTTCCTGCAGAAGTAAATTGTCAGAAGAAGAACCAACATAGATCGTTCTGTCTCCGGTAGCTACGGTCCATTTATCTTTTGTTCCGTCTGCTCTTTCATTTAATTCTTCCTGAGGGCTGTTCCAGTAAGAAAGTTCACGTTCTGCTACATGAATCGTAACTTCTCTGGATTCACCTGGCTGAAGATCTTTTACTTTCTCAAATCCAGCAAGTGTATATTTGGAAGACTGAAGTCCTTCTGGAACTTCTGCTTCACCCAGATATAACTGAGCAACTTCAGAACCAGCCACATCACCTGTATTTGTTACAGTGAAGGTTACGTCATAGCCATACTCTTCACCTTCAGCTGGAGCTTCTGTCACTTTCAGATCACTGTAATCGAAGGTTGTGTAGGACAGACCATAACCGAAGTCAAACTGAGGTTCAATTTCTTCTTCATCAAACCATTTATATCCTACATTGATTCCTTCATAATAAACAGTTGTTTTCTGATTCAATTCTTCGTTTGTAACAGTCTGATACAGCGCCCAAGCCTGATCGGAGTTTGTGATCAGAGTATCGGTATCTTCTTTCGGAATTGTAAATGCAAGTTTACCGCTTGGATTTACAGCGCCTGTCAGCAGATTTGCTGTAGCATATCCACCGCGTTGTCCTGGATAGTACATATCGAGAACTGCATCTACGTTGTCAAGCCAATCTCCCATTACAACTGCTGTTGTAGCATTCAGAACAACGACAACTTTATTTCCAGCTTCATGAGCTGCATCAGCGATGGTGTTGATCATTTCTTCCTGAGATTCACTGAGCTGCATACTTAAATCTTCTCTGTCGCCTGTCTTATTGTTGGACAGAGATTCTGCATAGGCAAATACAACAACTTTATCATTGTTTTTAGCTGCTTCGATGGAAGCGTCAATGTTAGCCTGTTTCTGGCTTGGTGTAATCCAGTTGAGGCTTACCTGCAGATCTTTCTGTACATCTTTATACAGCGCCTGCATCACAAGTTTATAACGCTGACCGGCTTTTAATTCAACGGTAAAGTTCTGAACGTCCATACCTGTCTCAGATGGAACGATGCTGTTGTGCCACTGTGATCCCTGTCTTGCTGTGCTGGATGCTTTTCCGGCTACAGCGATTTCATCGGTGTCGCCTTCATACAGATACATATAAGAAACACCGCCGATACTCTGCAGTGAGAAAGTATATTCTCCATCTTCTGGAGCTTCGATATAAGTTTCCCATGTATATGCTGGCATTGTCTCAGATGGGAATGCAGTTGCAGTTCCTTCATCAGCGCCTGCTACACGGTATGTCTTATTTGGAGCGCCGTTGATTGTACCTGTTGTAAAGTTAATATTTTCATCAACCTGACAAAATTCACCAAGTTCGTGTCCTTCCATCAAAGTATCTTCAAGGCTGGCGCTTCCGAATCCGCCGCCTCCGGCAAATCCCTGAAGAACCGTTTCTGTTCCTGCTACTGCAGCAACGCCGTATGATCTTGTAGCGCCATGCTCTTCGCCATCGATCGTAGTATAGAAGTTTTCTGCTGGAACAGGAGTACCGAGTGTATCGTTGTAAGCAACGCCTGTCACTTTGTCTTCACCGAGAGATTCTTTTAATGCAGCATATGGGCTTGTCATTGCTCCTAATGTACCATAAGAACGTTCTCCGCCTGTACCGGAAGCCAGATTCATACCTGTCACACCGATTACTGCAACAGATTCTCCGTCAGCAACAGGAAGGGCAGCTTCTTCATTCTTCAGAAGAACAGCGCCAGCCTCAGCAACTTCCTGAGAAACTTCATTGCTGGAGTCGAGCAGTTCAGCAAGCTGTGCAACGGTATCTTCTGTTGTCAGCTGATAAATCGGCTCAGTACGTCCAACTTCTTCTTTTACATTTCCATTTTCATCTAATTGTACCAGAGTCAGATAACCAGCCTGACCATATGCTCTTAAAACACGAGCAACTGCCTGGTCAACCATAGCATCCATCTCTTCCTGTGTATATGTTCCATCTGCCACGAGTGCGTCAGCATTTTCTTTGCTGTTCAGATTTAATTTCGGCATCTCGATGTCAGTACCTTTGTCTAATGTATATTCGTGGTTTCCGCCCCAGTCTGTGATTGTGAAATAATCATATCCCCACATATCTCGCAGAACTTCTTCCTGAACATAAGTGTTAGCAGAAGCGTATGTACCGTTGATCAGGTTGTAGGAGGACATAATACCAAGAGCATTTGCTTCTTTTACAGCATCTTCAAATGCTTTGAAATATACTTCATGCAGAGCTTGTTCAGAAAGTACGTCATTGTTAGAACCTTCTGTATAAGCGATGAAATGTTTCAGAACGGCAATACCGCCTTCGCTCTGCATACCATCTACGAGCTGTGCTCCCATCTTTCCAATCAGATATGGATCTTCACCTAACTGGTCTTTTGTACGGGAGAACTGTGGAATACGCTGAAGGTCAAGCTGTGCGCTCAGCATCATGCCAGCGCCGATGGCTTTTGCTTCTTTGCTCACCATGTTTCCGTATGTATAAGCCATATCTCTATCCCAAGTAGCTGCAAGCATTTCTTCGATTGGTGGGTTTGTGGAGTCTGTCATGTAATAGATACCGCATGGTCCATCGTACATTTTGATCTGCGGTACACCAAGACGACCTACACCTGGAAGATTTCCGGCATCACCAACTGTACCCATGCCGCTACCTCCGATAAAGGTATATTTTTCTTCTGTGGTCATAGCCTTTAAAAGAGCGTCAACTTTAGCATTGACAATCTCTGAGTCATGTTCCGGCTGAACTAAGTCGGAGGTATAATATTCTGGGAAGCTGACTGCTTCTTCAGATGATTCGGCAGCATATACTGCAGGTATGCTAGATGGATTTACTGCGCATACAGAAGCTGCCATTGCGATTGCCATTGCCATTGCAGAAGCTTTTCTTGTAAATGATGATTTTTTCATGTTCATAAAACCCCCTTCTATTTGATAAAACTATTATGGAACAAGAAAATGGAAAAATCTTCCTCTATTCCGACTAAAATTTTCAAAAATCCGACTTTATGATGGATAGATAGAAATGGAGATATGAATTACCCCGTCTAAAGTCAGATTCCCTGCCATTAGGCGGGGTTTCCTATAAAAAGACGAAGGCTTATGGCTATTCACAAAGCCCTATCCCAGTGGGAGTACTTTTTTCATGCGGCTAGCTCTTGCCTTGCTGATACAAGGTCTGCCTTTACACTGCATATCTTGATTTTTTAAAATATCATACCGCTCAATGTTACGAATGATTTCTACGTTTTCAAAATCTGGCTGACAGGGTTTAAAAGCGTTTGGAAATGCTTTTCGTAAAATGTTCGCAGAGCCATTTAAGTCGCTGTTGAGGATCGTGCCATCTGAAGCACAGTATAAACCACGGAATCCGTCCTCTTTGTATATGCCTTTGTATCTGGTCGGTCTACGTTTTCCAGAAAACTTAGGATTCTGGTCTGTTTTGCTATACACAGGAAGGAAGTCGTTATCCAGAAAACTGGCTTTTGAAGTATAGCTTTCTTCCTGTTCGACGAATCGAATACCAGCACGTTCACAAAGATAAGATAAAATAAAACACAGCTTTGCATGAGGAATCTGTACAAAGTTTTGATTGTTCTTTCTGCCAATGTTGACTTCCTGTTTCCAAAAGGCGTTTTTCCCAAATACTAAGGTGTCGATACGGTTTTCTATGCACCAGCGTACTAAGAAATTTGCACATTTTAACAGTTGATCCTGAATCTTGTTGTTGCGATAATTGGTCACTTTGTAATATTCCTCGGTAGGGACAAACTTTTTGTCTGAGCCCGTTGTCTGTTTGCTTACGATGGCGGCAATCTCTTTATTGTATTTTTGATTGATGGATTTTACGATCTTACCTTTTATCAGAATACATGGTAAGCCTACGTTGTTGGTGATCGCCATAAGGTTATCTACCCCAGGGTCGACAGCTGCAATTCTGGAAGATGATTCGCTTACAACGTGTTCTTTTTCCGGTATCTCAAATACGAAAGATAAGATATATCTTCCATTGCTTGGTGTAACCTTTGCCTCTTTTAAAACAGCCTTTTCGTCCAAACATCCAATATTCAAAGGCTGTTTTTTTAGATACGGCAGTTTGGCATACCACGGTTTTTCAGATGTTCCAGACTCCATCGTACAGTCCTGATTCGTGATTGGCATGGTGCAATGCCCGCCCTTTCGTTTATAGCTGGGAAGTTCTGGTTTGTCCGTAAACTTAG
>CBCTVZ010000014.1:0-32361 GCA_965150505.1 uncultured Robinsoniella sp.
AACCCTGGACACCCTGATTAAGAGTCAGGTGCTCTACCAACTGAGCTAAAGGCGCCTGCATATTTAATTTCTTAACGCATTAAACATTATATTATAACTTTTTTAGAAATGCAAGTCCTTTTTTACAATTTTCTACATTTTTTTAATATTGCTTTTTTCCATCTCTTTTTTATAAACTTTTCTGTCTCTTTTTTTTATACCTCCACTTCTTATTTTCACTGAATAATTTTGCGTCTGTCTCTATTTTTCAAATTTTTATAAATATTTTATAAGCATTCTATTGAATCATGTTTTCAGAACTTTTATAATAGAATAAATATGTGCTTTTTTCTAAAGTTGTATAATTGGAAAGCAGCACCTGCATGATCACTACTGCTGGTCAAATTTAGAAAAAGAGGGATTTATGTTATGGATGAAAACAAGAAATCACCGTCTTCTCAAGAACAGCCTGTTTTAGAAAAGACAGAAAAAGATTCACCTCCTGAAAAGCAAAAATTTATCCGAAACGATAAATATTTTACTATTTCAGTCTATGCGCTGATCGTCGTATTTATCAGTGTCTTAATTATCAAAGCGGTCATCTCTTCATCAGAGACAATCGCAGCTTTAAAAGGAATCATGAATGTTCTGATGCCATTTTGTATCGGTATTTTGATTGCCTACGTTTTAAATCCGCTGATCACAAGATTGGAACAATTTTTTTACCGTAAATTTAAACGTGAAAAACATGGTTTAAGCATGGTGCTTTCCATTGCGCTCACCTATATCGTCTGTCTAGGATTGATTCTTTTAACTTTATCGTATATCATTCCTCAGATTATTAACAGTATAACCGAAATTATTAATTATATACCTCAGACGTACACCGCGTTGACATCTTTCTTAAATAACTTAAATGAACATTTTCCTAATCTGGATCTGGAATTTTTAAATCAGACCGCCGAGGCTGTCATTCCTGATCTCATCAATTATCTGAGAAATTTCACAGCGGAATTAGTTCCTACTTTATATGTACTGTCTGTCTCAATCGTTCAGTGGCTTGTCAATCTTCTGATTGCGATTATTGTCTCCATCTATCTTTTAGCTGGAAAAAATGATCTGTTCCGCTCTATGCGTTATATGATGTATGCTTTCATTCCTAAAAAGAAACTGACATCATGTCTGACAACCTTGTCAGAATGTAATAAAATTTTCAGCAATTTTGTTGTCGGAAAATTTATTGATTCTTCGATTATCGGCGTATTATGTTTTATTTTAATGAATATTTTCCGTATGCCATATGCGCTGCTAATCAGCGCAATCGTAGGAGTCACAAATATGATTCCATATTTTGGACCATTCATCGGAGCTATTCCAGGTATCTTTATTCTTTTAATGGTAAATCCTTTAAAAGCATTAGGATTCAGCGTCCTGATTTTAGCTCTTCAGCAGTTTGACGGTTTGATCTTAGGGCCAAAGATTCTGGGAGATTCCACTGGTCTTCGTCCTCTTTGGATCATATTTGCAATCACAGTCGGAGGAAGTTTTGCCGGCGTACTTGGTATGTTCCTTGGCGTTCCGACCGTTGCCGTGATCCGTTATCTCTTCCTTGGATATATCCGCAAGAGATTGGATCGAAAAAATATTCCATATGATGAAAAAGTTTTGAGATAAGCGCCTCAGAAATAAAAAAATTCCTTTCACGGCGTTCTTTAAAGAGGGTGTCGCAAAATCATCAAATTAGATGATTGAGCGATACCCTCGCTCTCTGTATAAGAAATCCGAAGGGGCTGCTTATCTATCTATTTTTGCAACACCCCATCGTTTTGTTCCGCTATTTTATTCTTGTCTTTTGTTCTTTTTCTTCCATGCCCCATCTAATGTTTTCTTTACATCGTCTAGGGACTTTCTTATTTTAACAGCTTGATGATCGATTTTCGGTTTGTCATATGAAAGTTGTTTTAAGGACTCCTGCAATCTGCGATTTCTTTTCAAGATACCACAAACCTTCCTAAATTTTCCTTATTATTATGTATGCGTATTATTATGTATGCTTAAAAATTTTATTTCCGCTGTCTTTTTATCGGCTGATGATCAGTTTACAGATCGGATTTCCCTGAGAGGAAAAACGTTCTTCGTATTCCGTCATAATATTTCCTTTCATCATTTCCGGCTCATGATGAAGGTCAAATGTATGAGCTTCCAATTTCCATCCTGCCTCTTCTACCTGCTCAAGTGCAAATCGAAACAGATCGATATTGTCTGTCTTAAATTCTACTTTTCCTTCTTTCTTCAAAATCTTATCGTAACGCGCCAAAAATTCTTTTGAAGGAAGTCGTCTCTTAGCGTGTCGATCTTTCGGCCATGGATCGGAAAAATTCAGATAAATTCCTGAGACTTCTTCAGGAGCAAATACCTTCTCCAGATCTTCTGCATCCATTCTCAGAAAATAGAGATTCGTCAGTTCAGGAAGCTGTTCTCTCTTTTCAAGAGCGCGCAGCAACACACTAGAATATTTTTCAATGCCTATAAAATTTTTGTCTGGATTTTCAAGGGCAAGCTGTGTGATAAATCGTCCTTTTCCCATTCCAACCTCAATATAGATCGGATGATCATTTTGAAAAATCTCAGACCATTTTCCCTTTGCCTCTTCCATCTCATGAATGACATATTTACTTTCTCCGATCACTTCACGCGATCCTGGGATGTTTCTCAGTCTCATATTTTCTCTCCTGTTCTCTCTATCTTTATTATATATAGATATATGATATTCGTTTTCTGAAACGTGTCAAGAAAAATTATAGGCTCAATCTAAAATTCCCAGTTTTTCTTGTTTATTTTTAATTTTTTTTTTATGTATTTTATTAATTTTTTTTGTAAAAATTTATAGTGGCATTTTTTTTATAAAGGTGTAAAATAGTAAAATACAAAGGAGGTAAAAAAATGGATCAAATTATCAGTAAGTTGTCCGAGATCGAAACAGCATCTGTCCGTATCATAGACAGTGCCACTGCTGATGCCAAAAAACTGGATGAGCAGTTAAAAACAAAGATCTCATCGTATGATGCAGAAGAAGATCAAAAAATGGCTGATACGCTCTCCGCTTTGAGACAGAAGCTATCTGCACGCATGGACCAAGAGCTACAAGACTTAAAACAAAGTACCGACATCGCTATTCAGAATATGCTCACGATTTATGAACAACAGCATGAACAACTTGCAGACAAAATTTTGCAAAATTTGATTAGGATGTGAGATTATGGGACAATTATTAGCCTATAGCGGTACTGCTACAAAAATACGTGCCATGCACAGCCATCTCTTCACAAACAAAGAATATGAAGAGCTTGCTCATATTTCTACGATTCCAGAAGCATTAGTATATATCAGGCAGCATCCCGGATATACGAATGTTTTTTATGGTAAAGACGAGTCTGAACTCCATCGTGGAGAAATTGAGCGTATGCTGACAAATTCGATTTATATTGCTTTTCAAAAAATATATCGTTTTGCCAGTATTCACCAGAGAAAATTTTTATCCATGTATTTTCAGAGATATGAAATAGTTGTTTTGAAAAGTTGTATGCGTTCCATTTTCGATCATCGTATGTTTGATTTAGATCTTACAATTTTTCAAAATTTTTTTGACCAGCATTCTAAGATTGATATTGAAAAACTGTCCGCCTGTGAGACGATGGAGGAATTTCTCAATATCCTGAAAAATTCTGATTACTATGACTGTCTTCTCAAAGTATTTGAAAAAAGTTCCTCTACCCTCTGGGATTATGAGATGGCGCTTGATCTTTACTATTTCACTTCTTTTTGGAAGCAAAAAGACCACCTTTTAAAAGGAAAACCTCTTCAAATCGTCACAGAAGCATACGGTACGAAGATGGATTTGCTCAACATTGACTGGATTTATCGGTCAAAACAATTTTATCGGATGTCGCCGGCAGAAATCTATACGATCTTAATTCCAATCAATTATCATTTAAAAAAGGAAGATATCAAACGGCTTGTAGAAGCATCCGATGTAAAAGAATTTCAGGAAGTGCTGTTTAAGACATACTACGCAGCGCGGTATAAGAATTTTGATATCCCTTCTCTGGAATCTATGTACAGTCTCATTCGCCATAAAGTACAGCGTGACAATGCGAGAAAAAATCCTTATTCGATTGCAGTGATTATCTCTTATCTGTTTGAGAAGGAACATGAGGTGGACAGACTGACTACTGCACTGGAGTGTATTCGCTACGGCATTTCTCCGTCCGAAACGCTCAAATATATTATCTATTAGTAAAGGAGGTGTATAAGTGTGATTGTAAAAATGAAATTTCTGAGTATCACCGGTCCTCAGAATGATATTGACCGTGTTGTTGAGCAATATCTCTCTAAATATGAGATTCATCTTGAAAACGCTCTTTCTAAGTTAAATACGGTCGAGAATCTTCGCCCTTATATGGAAACAAATCCTTACCGTGAATTGCTAAATAAGGCAGATTCTTTCTGTAAGCAGCTTTCCATCACATCATGCTCTTCTTCTGAATCCTATTCAAAAGAAAAAGCTATGGATGCGATACAATCCCTTGATACACAGATCAATGAGATCTACAAACAAAAAAGTGAGCTGGTGCATCAGCTTGAGGACGCCAAAGCCTCCCTTGCCAAAATTTTGCCTTTCTCATCTTTTGATTTCAATCTTCATACTCTGCTTGGATTCCGTTTTATCAAATTCCGATTCGGAAGAATTGAACATGAATATTATTCCAAGCTTCAGAAGTACATCTATGATGATCTGGATACCATATTTTTTAACTGCTCTGCTGATAAAAAATATGTCTGGGGTGTCTATTTCGTACCTTCTGTACAGGCTGAAAAGATTGATGCCATTTATACATCCATGCACTTTGAACGTACTTATATACCAGATGAGTATACGGGAACGCCAAAAGAAGCTTCGGATGGATTAGAAAAAACCATTCTCTCCCTTGAAAAGAGAATTGATGACTGCGACAAACAAGTTGCCGGCATTTTGGAGCAAAACAAAAATGAAATTCAATGTGCCAAAGAAAAATTAGAAACGTTATCTGTCAACTTCGATGTCAGAAAACTGGCTGCCTGTACGACAGCAAAACAGCATCATCAGACCTTCTATATTCTCTGTGGATGGATGTCACAGGAAGATGCCGCAGCTTTTCAGAAAGATATCGAAAACGACGATGATATTTACTGTATTGTGGAAGATGAAGATGCCGGAAGAATTGATGAACCGCCTACAAAATTGAAGAATCCTAAAATCTTCAGACCATTTGAGATGTTCATTCGTATGTACGGACTTCCTTCCTATAATGAAATGGACCCGACAATCTTTGTTGCTCTGACTTACGCTTTCATCTTCGGCGCGATGTTTGGAGATGTGGGACAGGGATTGCTTTTGGCTGTCGGAGGATTCCTCTTATATCACTTTAAGAAAATCAACCTTGCCGCAATCGTAGGCTGCGCCGGTATCTTCTCCACCATATTTGGATTCCTGTTTGGAAGTATCTTTGGATTTGAAGATATCATTGAAGCGGTCTGGCTGCGCCCTGTCAATCACATGACAACGATTCCGTTCATCGGTAAATTAAATACCGTATTTATCGTTGCCATCGCTTTTGGTATGGTTTTAATTCTGCTCACGATGGTTTTCCATATCATCAATGGATTAAAGTCAAAAGATCCAGAAGCAACATGGTTTGACACAAACGGACTGGCTGGTCTTGTCTTTTACGGTGCAATCGTTCTGACTGTTGTTTTATTTATGACAGGTCATAAACTGCCGGCTGGAATCGTACTTGCAGTAATGTTTGGAATCCCTCTGCTTTTAATTGCTTTAAAAGAGCCTCTTGGAAAGCTTGTACAAAAGCGTGCCGATTATATGCCAAAACAGAAAGGTATGTTTGTTGTCCAAACATTTTTTGAGTTGTTTGAAGTATTGTTAAGTTATTTTTCCAATACGCTTTCTTTTGTCCGTATCGGAGCTTTCGCTGTCAGCCATGCTGCTATGATGGAAGTTGTGCTGATGCTTGCCGGCGCTGAAAACGGCGCTTCCCCAAATTGGATTGTCATTGTTTTAGGAAACTTATTCGTATGCGGTATGGAAGGTCTGATCGTCGGTATTCAGGTACTTCGTCTGGAATACTATGAAATGTTCAGCCGTTTCTATCACGGCACAGGTCGTGAATTTAAGCCATTTGGAAAAAAAGTTGCAAAATAAATTTTAAAATCAGGAGGATAAAAATATGAATACCCTTACACAAATTACCCTTATCGTTGCATTGATTCTCAGTATCTTTCTTCCATTCGGAGCATTCCTTATGGGAAAAAAGACACGCGGCAGATATAAAGCTTCCCTTGCTGTCAACGTCTTCTTCTTCTTTGGTACATTGATCCTTGCCAACATCATCGCTTTCACAGGTGATGGTTCTACTGTAATGGCTGCTGAAGAAACGGTTGCTGCATCAAATGGAATTGCTACAGGTCTTGGATATATTGCTGCTGCTCTTGTTACAGGTCTTTCCTGTATCGGCGGTGGTATTGCAGTTGCTAGCGCTGCAAGCGCTGCCCTTGGTGCGATCAGCGAAGATCAGAGTATCTTAGGTAAATCCCTGATTTTCGTAGGTCTTGCCGAAGGTGTTGCTCTCTATGGTCTGATCATCTCCTTCATGATCTTAGGTAAATTATAATTTATGAAAATGTATCTGATCAGTGACAATGTGGACACCTATACCGGAATGCGGCTAGCAGGCGTGGAAGGCTGTGTTGTCCACACACGTCAGGAGCTGAAAGAAGCTCTTGAACGCACGATTGCCGACAAACAAATCGGCATCATTCTTCTGACCGAAAAATTTGGTCGGGAATTTCCAGACATCATTGACGATGTAAAATTAAACAGAAAGCTTCCGTTGATTGTCGAGATTCCTGACCGTCACGGAACAGGAAGAAAACCAAACTTTATCACGGATTACGTCAATGAAGCGATCGGAATAAAATTGTAAAGTAGGTGATGATATTGACAACTGAAGAAAAACTGAAACATTTTGAAGAATCTTCGATTGCGAAGGCAACATCCCTTGCGTCCGATATGGTAGGGGAGCATCAAAAGGCTCTTGATAAAATTTTTTCTGATCATAAACGAGACAAAGACCGTCAGGTTGCTCTCCAGATCAGAACAGAGACCGAAAGTATCCAGCGTGCAAACAATATGGCTCTGTCCAAAGAGCAGCTGAAACTGAAACGTCTTCTGACTCAACAGCAAAATGAGTTAAAAGACAAACTTTTCTCAGAAGTTTTAGATAAATTAAACGCATACAAAAAAACAGACGATTATATCGCCCTTTTAAAAAGACAGGTTGAAGATATTCTTAAAATTGCAAGAGGGCAGGAAGTTCATATTTATCTGGATGTAGATGATGCTCCTCTTCTGGATTGTCTCACATCCGAAAAAAATGTTTCCTTTATGATCGCAAAATCTTCTTTTCTAGGTGGTACAAAAGCTGTAATTCCAAGCCGCCGTATCTTGATTGACCACTCTTTCCAGACAAAACTAGAAGAGATGAAAAAGGAGTTTACATTTAACGGAGGAATGATCCATGAATAAAACAGGAATCATCTACGGTATCAATGGCCCTGTCATTTATCTGAAGGGCAATACCGGATTTAAAATGTCAGAGATGGTTTATGTCGGAAAGGAAAAGCTGGTCGGTGAAGTAATCGGTCTTACGTTAGACACTACCACCGTTCAGGTATTTGAAGAGACAACCGGATTAAAACCTGGCGAAATCGTTGAGGCAACAGGAGATGCGATCTCCGTGACACTTGCTCCTGGTATCTTAAATAATATCTTTGACGGAATTGAACGGCCTTTGAGTGAGATTGCAAAATCTTCCGGAAAATATATCAGCCGCGGTGTCAGCGTAGATTCTCTGGACACACAAAAGCTGTGGGAGACACATATCACTGTAAAAGAGGGCGATCTTGTACATGGAGGCACAATCATTGCTGAGATTCAAGAAACACCGGCTGTTCTCCACCGTGCAATGGTTCCGCCGACACTGTCCGGAATTGTGACAAAAGTTGTCTCCGATGGAGCGTATCGCATTTTTGATCCGATTGTCACAATCCGTCTCGATAATGGAAAAGAACAGGAACTGACGATTGCGCAAAAATGGCCAATCCGTATTCCTAGACCAACTTTAAACCGCTATACCGCATCAGAACCTTTAATCACCGGTCAGCGTATTCTCGATACGCTGTTCCCAATCGCAAAAGGTGGTACGGCTGCTGTTCCTGGCGGATTTGGAACAGGAAAGACGATGACACAGCATCAGATTGCAAAATGGGCAAATGCCGATATTATTATCTATATCGGCTGCGGTGAACGTGGAAACGAGATGACTCAGGTTCTGGAAGAATTTTCACAGTTGACCGATCCTCGCACTGGCAAACCTCTGATGGACCGTACCGCATTGATTGCCAATACTTCAAATATGCCGGTTGCCGCGCGAGAAGCTTCTATCTATACGGGATTGACTCTTGCAGAATATTACAGAGATATGGGATACGATGTCGCAATCATGGCAGATTCTACTTCACGATGGGCGGAAGCGCTGCGTGAGCTGTCTGGCCGTCTTGAAGAGATGCCAGCTGAGGAAGGCTTCCCTGCATATCTTGCTTCCCGTCTGTCTGCTTTTTATGAGCGCGCTGGAATGATGCAGAACTTAAACGAGACAGAAGGATCGGTTTCCATCATCGGCGCTGTCTCTCCTCAGGGAGGAGATTTCTCAGAACCTGTCACACAAAATACAAAACGTTTTGTGCGCTGTTTCTGGGGACTCGATAAATCCCTTGCCTATGCAAGACATTTCCCTGCTATCCACTGGCTGACAAGTTACAGTGAATATATGTCCGATCTTGCGCCATGGTATAAGGATCATGTCAATCCTAACTTTGTAGATTACCGAAATCAGATCATGGCTCTTTTGAATCAGGAAAGCAAATTGATGGAAATTGTAAAACTGATCGGAAGCGACGTTCTTCCAGATGATCAGAAACTGACACTGGAAATCGCCCGTGTAATCCGACTTGGATTTTTACAGCAGAACGCCTTCCACAAAGAAGATACTTGCGTGCCAATGGAAAAACAATTCCTGATGATGGATGTCATCTTATATCTGTATCGAAAAGCAAGAGCTCTTGTGACAATGGGAATGCCAATGTCCGTCTTAAAATCACATGATATTTTTGATCGTATTATCGCAATCAAATACGATGTTCCTAATGATAAACTGGATCTGTTCCAGGAATACAAAACAGCAGTCGATCAATTTTATGAGGCTGTCCTTGAAGAAAACGCATAGAAAGAAGAAAATTTCAAGCAACTAAAAAATTGATATTAGTGATTAAATGTGTTCAAACATATCCAAGTAGGTATTATTATGAACACATCAAATATCACTAATTACAAACAAAAAGATTTTGCTGAATTATTAGGTGTTTCTGTAAGAACATTACAGCGTTGGGACAGAGAAGGAACGCTAAAAGCAAATCGAACCCCAACTGATAAACGTTATTATACTTACGATCAATATCTTCAATTTAAAGGTATAAATACAGAGAATGATAATAGACAAGTTGTTCTTTATGCGAGAATTTCTACAAGAAATCAAAAGAATGATTTACAGAATCAAGTATTGTTTTTACGTCAATTCTGTAATGTGAAAGGAATTATTGCAGATCAGTGTATCGAAGATTATGGCAAATGAAGAACTATCGCCCCAAGAAGAACTGGTACAGGATATTGTTTCAATCCTTCGTGTATTCTCTTGTAGGGTGTATGGACTTCGTAAGTATAAAAAACAAATAGAAAGGGATGAGGAGATTGCTAAAAAGCTTCAAGACGGAAATTAACCCCACGGAAGAACAGAAAATCAAAATTCGCAAGACAATAGGCACTTGTCGATATATCTATAACTTCTATCTGGGTCATAACAAAGCCTTATATGATCATGGTGAAAAATTTATGACAGGTAAGAGCTTTAGCTTATGGCTTAACAACGAATATATTCCAAATAATCCGGATAAAGCATGGATAAAGGAAGTATATTCAAAAGCCGTGAAACATTCGATCGAAGATGGATATACTGCATTTACAAAATTTTTTAAACATCAGAGTTCTTTCCCTAAGTTTAAAAAGAAAGGTAAATCGGATGTGAAAATGTATTTTGTTAGAAATAATCCAAAGGACTGTCAATGCGAAAGACATAGACTTAAGATTCCAACTTTGGGTTGGATTCGTATCAAAGAAAAAGGATATATCCCAACAACCAAAGATGGATATGGAATCAAAAGTGGTACCGTGTCTATGAAGGCTGACCGATTTTATGTTTCTGTTCTTGTAGAGTTTCCTGATGTTCGTATGAACAAGAACTCAAGCGAGGGAATTGGTATAGACCTTGGATTAAAGGATTTTGCCATTGTTTCAAATGGAATGACATACAAGAACATCAACAAATCAGCAAGATTAAAGAAACTTGAAAAACAACTCATTCGGGAACAGAGAAATCTTTCTCGAAAATATAAAAATTTAAAGAAAGGAGAGTCCACTCAAAAAGCAAATATACAAAAACAAAAGCTTAAAGTACAAAAACTTCATCATAAAATGAATAATATCCGTACGGATTATATGAACAAGACAATCGCCGAGATCGTGAAAACCAAACCATCTTATATAACGATTGAAGATTTAAATATAAAAGGAATGATGAAAAATAGGCATCTTTCAAAAGCGGTTGCATCTTCGAAATTCTATGAGTTTAGAACAAAGCTGAAAGCGAAGTGTAAAGAGAACAGCATTGAATTAAGAGTAGTAGATAGATTTTACCCATCTTCGAAAACTTGTCACCATTGCGGTTCTATTAAAAAAGATTTAAATCTTTCAGATAGAATTTATAGATGTGAATGTGGCTATGTTGCAGACAGGGACTTTAATGCAGCACTTAATTTAAAAGATGCTAAAACTTACAAAATTGCATAATGAAAAGCAAATGTGAGTATGTACCGAAGGCTATTTCGGGAATTAACGACTGTGGAGTGTACAAGAACTTGTGAGTAGCGTATTGCGTGCAATCGCCAAAACATACACAATGAAACAGTAAGAAGTATTCGTGAGGACTTCAATTTCTCGATGTGTTTGCGTATACTTAAACACATTTAGAGTGGCAGAACGCTTATGTCTATCGAATATTTAGGGCTTAGTCAGATCAATGGTCCTTTAGTCGTTTTGGAAGATGTTCAAGACGCTTCTTTTGAAGAGATTGTCGAGATTACTGTTGACGGAAAAGATAAAAAGCTGGGACGTATTGTCGAGATTTATGAAGATAAAGCCGTCATTCAGGTATTTGAGAGTACAGAAAATATGTCTCTTCAAAATACCAGAACTCGTTTGACAGGACATCCTATGGAACTGGCTCTTTCCACCGAGATTTTAGGTCGTACTTTCAACGGAATCGGTCAGCCGATTGATGATCTTGGCGAGATTACACCAGAAAAGAAAATGAATATCAACGGACTGCCGTTAAATCCAGTGACGCGTGAATATCCAAGAAACTATATCCGAACAGGAATATCCGCTATTGATGGATTGACAACGCTGATCCGCGGTCAGAAACTTCCGATCTTTTCCGGAAATGGTCTTCCTCACGACCGTCTGGCAGCTCAGATTGTAAAACAGGCTTCTCTCGGTGAAAATTCCGATGAAAAGTTTGCCATCGTGTTCGCAGCAATGGGTATCAAATACGATGTTGCCCAGTTCTTCCGCAAAACATTTGAGGAAAGCGGTGTTTCCGATCACGTTGTCATGTATCTGAATCTGGCAAATGATCCTGTTGTAGAGCGACTGATCACACCGAAAGTTGCTTTGACTGCCGCTGAATATCTTGCATTTGAAAAAGGAATGCACATCCTTGTCATCTTGACGGATATGACTTCTTTTGCAGAAGCAATGCGTGAAGTTTCCTCATCCAAGGGTGAGATTCCTAGCCGTAAAGGATTCCCTGGCTACTTATACAGCGAACTTGCAACGATTTACGAACGTGCCGGTATCGTTGAGGGTATCAATGGATCTGTGACACAGATCCCGATTCTCACCATGCCAAACGATGATATCACACATCCGATTCCTGACTTGACAGGTTATATCACAGAAGGTCAGATCGTACTTGACCGTCAGCTTCATGGTCAGGCAATCTATCCTCCAATCAACGTATTGCCGTCCCTTTCTCGTCTTATGAAAGATGGTATCGGAGAAGGATATACAAGAGAAGATCACCAGGCAGTTGCCAACCAGCTCTTCTCTAGCTACGCAAAAGTGGGGGATGCCAGAGCATTAGCATCCGTTATCGGTGAGGATGAATTATCTCCACTCGATAAAAAATATCTGATCTTTGGAAAAGCATTTGAGACAGAGTTTGTCGGTCAGGGTGAAGACGAAAATCGTTCAATCTCTAAGACTCTCGACAAAGGCTGGAAACTTTTAGGAATGCTTCCGAAAGAAGAACTTGACCGTATTGACACAAAGATTCTGGATCGTTATTATAAACCGGAAAATTCTGAGGTGAGTGTATGAATCCAAACACGTTTCCCACAAAAGGAAATTTGATTCTTGCTAAAAATTCATTGCTTCTTGCCAGACAAGGCTATGAATTGATGGATAAAAAAAGGAATATTTTAATTCGTGAAATCATGGACTTAATTGCAAAAGCCTCTGAGATTCAAAATGAAATTGATGAGACGTTCCGAACAGCCTACAGCGCCTTGCAGCGCGCCAATATTGAGCTTGGTATCAACTATGTACAGGAAGTATCTTTCTCTGTTCCGATTGAAGATTCCATCCGCATTAAGACGCGAAGCATCATGGGCACAGAGATTCCGCTTGTAGAATATGATGAGACACCGCCTCGTTCCGTGTATTCCTATTACTCTACAAAGCCTTCTCTCGATCAGGCTAAAATTGCTTTTGAGAAGGTTAAAAACCTTACCATCCGTCTTTCCATGGTTGAAAACTCTGCATACCGCCTTGCAAACAACATCAAGAAAACACAGAAGCGCGCCAACGCTCTGAAAAATATAACAATTCCAACGTATGAGGCATTGACCACCAACATTCAAAATGCGCTGGAAGAAAAAGAACGTGAGGAATTTACGCGTCTGAAAGTAATCAAACGGATGCAGTCAAAAAAAGAAAATTAACATCAAAAAATAGTACCATGAAAACAGCTTTTTGCTTTCATGGTACTATTTTTATACGTTCAAAGTCCATGCCCCTTGACTTTCTGCATTTTATTTAGTAAAATTGTAAATAGAACTTAATATTTTCGTAACCTTTTTTATTTTTTTGTTTTTTTATAAGGAGCTTATGAGCATGAAAAAAAGTATTTTTGCTACTCTTGCACTTGTTGGAATGTTAAGTATCTTTTCCCCTGCGGATAAAGCAGAGGCTGCATGGCAGACGACCTCAAAAGGAACACGATACACGATTACACAGTCTCCTGGTTATATGGTCGGTCTCAAAAAGATTGACGGAAAGAAATACTATTTCAATAAACAGGGCTATATGATCACTGGATGGTTTCAGACAGGCGGCAGACGCTTTTACTTCGATCCAAAAACGGGAGCAATGAAAACAGGAAGGGTAGCGATTGGAGGAAAACCTTATTATTTCAATCCTTCCAATGGTGTTTTACAAAAAGGCTGGTTTCAGGCATCTACCTCAAAACTTTGGTATTACAGCGATGAGAATGGTGTCCTGCAAAAAAATAAGTGGATTGATGGTTATTATGTAGACAACACGGGAAAACGTGCATCTGGCTTTGTGACAATCGGTCAGAATCGTTACTTTTTTGTAAATGGAAAAAAACAGACTGGATGGTTTTCTTACAAAGGAAAAAAATATTATGCTAACGGTCACGGCATTCTCCAGAAAGACAGATGGATGGGCAGATTTTATGTAAAATCAGATTCCTCGATGGCCCTTGGATGGACAAAGATTGGTTCAAAGAAATATTATTTCAATCCTTCCAATGGCGTTATTGTCAAAAATTCATTTGTCACCACAAATGGAAATCGTTTCTGTACGGATTCCAAAGGCGCAATGATTGCCTCAAAATGGATTCACAATACATATTATGCAATGAATAACGGTGTCATTGCAACAGGATGGCGAACAGTAGGCGGAGAACGATATTACTTCCATTCTTCCACCGGCGCTAAGGTCAAAGGATTTATTCCATATAATGGAAAAACGTATTATACAGATGAAACAACCGGTATTCTCGTCAAGAGTAAATGGGTCGGTGAAAAATATATCAACCGTTACGGTGTCTGTGTTCAGAACAGTTGGCATCTCGATTACTATTTAGATAGCAATGGAAATCGTGTCAGCGGATGGCAGACCATCGGCGGAGAAAAATATTATTTTGATCCTTCTGACTATCAGATCACGACAGGATTCCAGACCATCGGCGGAGAAAAGTATTATTTCCGTCCTAAGGCAGAATCTTCCCACAGAAAAGGATCTCTCGTCACAAATACAACTTTAACTATCAACGGTAAAGTTTATACCATCAATGCCTCAGGCGTTGTGACAGATGAACAAGTTTCTTCCATCGGAGAAGAAATTGTTGCCTATGCTCTTCGTTTTGAAGGTTATCCTTATGTATACGGCGGAAATAACCTCTACACAGGAGTTGACTGTTCTGGATTTACACAACAGGTAATGCTTCACTTTGGAATTAAAATTCCACGAACTGCTGATGCGCAGATGAAAGGCAACGGAACAAGAATTCCAGTTTCATTAGATCAGCTGCTTCCTGGAGATCTTCTCTTCTACGGTTCACTTTCCTATTCTGGACATGTTGCACTTTACATTGGAGATGGAAAGATCATCCATGCGATGAACGAAGATGCCGGCATTGTGATTTCAAAATATAATTACAACAAACCAGTAAAAGCAATGCGCTACTGGTAAAAGAAATTCGAATAAAATAGATTTGCAGAGAAAAAAGACTGATTCTGGATCAAAAATCTGGAATCAGTCTTTTTCTGATATTTTTTGTTATATTTTCTGTTTTTTATACAATTCTAAGTCTGCATTATAAAATTCTTTCTTTTCTTCAAATTTTACTTTATCTGTTTTTACCAAAACATATATTCTGACTATGGCACAATCAAAACCACTTATCCACCCTTTTTTTATGTGGATAATGTGGATAACTATGTGTATAACTCTATTTTTCAAGGTTTTTCCATTTTTTTAAATGTGGATAACTTTTATTTCTTGTCTATTTTTTTGTCAATTTTAAGCGGCTCTATTTTTTATTTTGTGCATTTTTTATAATATGTCCTATTTTATTTGTCAAATGCCTATTGTTTTTATTTTGAATTTATTATGAATTATCTGATTATTTCTTTTAAAATGGAAAGGGGACCGCTCTCGCGATCCCCAAAGGCTATATGTTAAATTTTCATTTTAACCTAATTTAAAAACTTTATATGGATTAATAATATCTCATTGCGCTTGCCTCAGAACGGTAGCTTCTGTCTGAAACAATGATTCCTGTAGATGGACTGCTTGCATGAACAACCTGTCCATTTCCAATATAGATGGATACGTGTCCGATATAACCGCCATCGCTGTAGAAGATCAGATCTCCTGGCTGAAGAGAACCTAAATCTACTGGTGTTCCGCCTCCATAAGCCTGTTCTTCTGCTGTTCTTGGAAGATAAATTCCAAATGCTGCAAATACGGATTGTGTAAATCCAGAACAATCTGCTCCATCTGTCAAGCTTGTACCGCCCCATACATATGGATTTCCTACAAACTGCAGTGCATATGATGCAATCTGTTCACCTGTGCTTGATACAGGTGGCGCTTCTGTCTCTGGTACTTCTTCGATCGGTGGTTCTGTTTCTGGCACTTCCACGATCGGCGCATCTGTCTCCGGTACTTCTTCGATTGGTGCATCTGTTTCTGGAACTTCTTCGATTGGCGCATCCACGATTGGATCGTCTACAATCGGTGTATCAACTACTGGTTCCTGATATTCTGTTTCCTGCTGCTGCTGTAAGTATTCCAGATAAGCAAGTTCATCTAAGTACTGCTGATATGCTTCTTCATCTAATTTCTGCTGTTCTAAAGCCGCTACATATTCTGCCTGCTGTTCAGCCAGATACTGCTGATATTCTGCTTCTGCCTGTGCTTTCTCAGCTTCCTGCTGTGCAACTGCTGCTAAATATGCTGCTTCCTGCTCAGCCAGATACTGCTGATACTCTGCTTCCTGTTCTGCTAAATACTGCGCATATGCTTCTTCTGCTGCCTGTCTTGCTGCTTCTTCCTCTGCAATTCTGATCTGTTCTTCTTCAATCGACTCTGCTGCTGGAAATACAGACTCACAGTTTACATATTCTGCAGACACATATCCAATTAAGTCCGCATCAACGGCAACTTTTACCCAGTCGCCTTCCTGACCTAAAACTTCCAGTTCCTGAGAATTTCCTACCATGGAAATTACATCGGATTCGCCATCTGCTGTTTCGCGAACCATCAAAGTTTCTGTATTTACAGTGGCAACTTCATCTGCCACAAAATTACTGAGATATTCTGCATCTGCTCCTGTCACGAAATATGCTTTGTTTACATATCCTGTCACAGATCCTGACTGAATCAGATACCATTCTCCTTCTTCTCCTAAAATATCTGCGCCACAGTTGTTGTAAATCTTTCCGACTACATTTCCATCCATGCTGGCTGCGTCTCTGATATTTACATAAGCGCCATCATTGATGTATGCAACTGCGATATTGTTAAATGCTGGATCAAGAGGTGCTTTCACCTTTGACTCGCTACTTGTATCAATATATGTTTCATCAGACACTGTGTCTGTTACATTCTCTGTAATATTTTGATTTTCCAGTGTTTCATCCGCTGTATAGGAATCATCATTTTCTGCTGTATATTCTGTCTCTGCTGTTGTCTCAGGTTCTACAACAAGCAAATCGTCATCTTCCACTAACTCACCGTAATCAATCAGTGAAATGCTGTTCGCTCCGACTGTCATTGCACTGTTTCCAAGTATCATCGCACTAGCGATGCAGACAGCTGCGACTTTTCTTACTCCTTTTTTCATTTTAACATAAGCCTCCATATATATATCCATTTATTACAAAAATATTAAATTTATTACATTGCAATCATACCAAAGATTAATAAATATGTCAACCCTTATTATTTTATTTTTATTTCCGTAAAACTTTATATATATATGGAGACAGCTTTGTTACATTTTACAATATCTTGTGTTTTTTTTAGCGTTTATCTGTCTGTCATGACAACATTAAGTATCTCTGTGCCGCCATCACTGCATTCGCGCCATCTGCGGCCGCAGTGATAATCTGCTGCATCATCTTTGTCCGTATATCTCCTGCCGCATATACCCCTTCGATATTTGTCGCGCAATCCTCCCCAGCTATGACATATCCTTGTTCGTTCATCTGAACCTTTCCTTTTAAAAGTTCTGAATTTGGTATCGTTCCGACAGCCACAAAGATTCCAGATACATCCAGCACTTTCTTTTCTCCTGTCTTATTATTCTGAATACCAATACATTCAATATGATGATCTCCATAAATCTTTGTCACTTCTGTATCCCATAAAAATTCTATATTGTTACATGAAAACAGTCGTTCCTGAAGACTTTTTGCTGCTCTTAACTCATTTCTTCTGTGAATCAGATACACCTTCTCACATCCCTTAGACAGAAAAATCGCATCTTCCACAGCAACATCTCCGCCTCCCACAACGGCAACGGTCTGTCCTTTAAAAAATGCGCCGTCGCACGTTGCGCAGTAGGATACTCCCAGACCTCCTAATTCTTCTTCCCCTGCAACTCCAAGTTTTCTATGTCTTGCGCCCGTTGCAACCACAATACTTCTTGCTTCATATGTGCCTTCATCCGTCACAACTTTTTTTACTTTTCCTTCTAATTCTAAATCTGTAACTTCTGCAGTGATAAATTGAGCGCCTAGTTTATCGGCGTGTTCACGGAATTTCATTCCCAGTTCAAATCCGCCTATCCCCGGAAGTCCCGGATAATTGTCTACCTCATACGTATTTACTACCTGTCCGCCGCTTATATATTCTTTTTCTATCACTAATGTCTCAAGGCGCGCTCTCTGTGCATAGATCGCAGCAGCCAACCCCGCCGGTCCTGATCCAATGATAATCATATCATACATATTTTTACACTGAGAATGGTCTTTCTGCTTTTTATCCATTCCCTTTTCCTTTCCTATTTTTATTTATGATCTCTTTTTATTTATTACTTATTTTATTTACCGTAAATTAGAAAAAGGGAATAGATCTCTCTATTCCCTCATCAGCCTTCCTCTATTTAACTTACAGATTAACCAAAGTATCTCTGAAGCAGTCCTGCGAATGCTTTTCCATGACGAGCTTCGTCTCTTGCCATTTCATGTACTGTATCATGAATTGCATCTAAGTTTGCAGCTTTTGCACGTTTAGCCAGATCTGTTTTTCCAGCTGTAGCGCCGTTCTCAGCAGCTACTCTCATTTCCAGATTTTTCTTTGTGCTGTCTGTAACAACTTCACCTAATAATTCAGCAAATTTTGCTGCGTGTTCTGCTTCTTCGTAAGCAGCTTTTTCCCAGTATAATCCGATTTCTGGATATCCTTCTCTGTGAGCAACTCTTGCCATAGCCAGATACATACCAACTTCTGAACATTCTCCTTCAAAGTTTGCTCTTAAGTCTGCGATGATATCTTCTGGAACGTCTTTTGCAACACCAACAACGTGTTCAGAAGCCCATGTCATTCCTTCTTCCTGTTTTGTAAATTTGGAAGCTGGTGCTTTACAGATTGGACAGAATTCTGGAGCTGCATCTCCTTCATATACATAACCACATACATTACATACAAATTTAGCCATAATATAGATCTCCTTTTCTTTCTTTTATATTTATTTTAAGTTTCATATATCAGTAATAATTACTGATATTAATTTATCACATTTTCTCATAATCGTCAAGACTTTTTTGATAAATCTTTTTAATTTTTCAAACAGTCTGCGCACGTTCCATAAAAATAAGAAGTACAGCTTTCAATCTCTCCCGAGAACTGACTGGAGGCTTGTCTCATATAATCCTGATTATTTAATTCCAAATCCAGAATACGATGACATTTCTTGCATATTACATGCTGATGAGGCGAAACATTGCCGTCAAAATGATCAGCGCCATCCCCTGTTGTCAATTTTTTAATCTCTCCAAGTTCTGATAAAAGAGCTAAGTTTCGATATACCGTTCCCAGACTGATATGAGGAAACTGCTCACGAATATTTAAATAAATCACATCCGCTGTAGGATGATCTTTTCTATCTGCAAGAAATGATTTGATACATTCTCTCTGCTTACTATATTTTAAACCGGACATTATCTCTCTCCTTTCTATTTCAATAACAATAATAGTTACTGATATAATTGTAATGAAAAAATGAGACGATGTCAAATATTTTTATAAAAAAAATCAAAACAATCACTTGATTTCTCCTATTATTTGTTGTAATATAACTACATCCATACATAGTTTTTAATACTACATCATATAATATTACTATTTCAAAATATTTTTATATTGATATCAGTCTTCTGATAAAAAGGAGGTTTATTTCTATGAAACATAAATTAAAAGATCCTGGAAGCGCCATCACGCACTTCATCGGTATGATGATGGCCATTTTTGCAGCGACACCGCTCTTAATCAAAGCAGCCAGAGAACCGGATCACATTCATGTAATCTCTCTTGCCATTTTTATTGGCAGTATGATTCTTTTATATGCCGCCAGCACACTGTATCATTCTCTGGATCTCTCCGAAAAAGCAAATCGTCGTCTTAGAAAATTAGACCATATGATGATCTTTCTTTTGATTGCTGGTTCTTATACGCCAATCTGCCTCGTTGTTCTGGAACGTCCTATTGGCTTGTACCTGTGCGCACTTGTCTGGACAATCGCCATCATCGGAATCATCATAAAGGCTTTCTGGATTATATGTCCAAAATGGTTTTCTTCTTTATTATATATAGCAATGGGGTGGATCTGTGTACTCGCCTTTACTCAGATTTTAAATTCTCTCTCCCCAGCCGCCTTTGGATGGCTGCTTGCCGGAGGTATTATCTATACAATAGGCGGTGTCATCTATGCGTTAAAACTTCCTATTTTTAATAACCGTCACAAATATTTCGGATCACATGAAATTTTCCATCTTTTTGTGATGGGTGGAAGTATCTGCCACTTTATTTTAATGTATGTTTTCGTGGCATAACCTCCGCATATGTGAAACAAAAAAATTTTTCAGCATTCTGGCTGATTTAGATTGCAAGAGATGACTGTGCTTGTCCTTTCAGGTCAAATGTACGGATCATCTCTTCTTTTTGTTTTCTCGACATCTTCTTTATTCTATACTCCCGACTCATCGCCTCCTCTTTCGTCTCAAAAATCTCAAAATAGACAAGCTGAACAGGCACACGAGTTCTCGTATACTTTGCCCCTTTCTTCCTATTATGAGTGTCTATCCGTTTTTTGATATTATTTGTCCACCCTGTGTAATACGTTCCGTCACTGCACTGTACAATATATGTATAATTCTCTTCTTTTATTCTATTATCTTTTCTTTTTTCTTTTTTTATCTGATCTTCTCTCATTCTGTTTCTTTCTTTTTCTTTTCTATCTTCACTCATCCTATTTTTCTCTTTTTCTTTTCTATTCTCACTCATCCTGTTTTTCTCTTTTTCTTTTCTATTCTCACTCATCCTGTTTTTCTCTTTTTCTTTTCTGCTTCTCTTTTCCTATATTAAGGTTTATGTAGAGGAACTGACAAACTTTATCAGTTCCATATTTATTTGAAAGCAATCGATAAAGCAGTACCTCTCTGTGTGGGACGAATTCCCTTGAATGATATTTTAATATGGTATGATACAAAAATCGATTGCGAATCTTGAACGCTTCAGCTCATATTTTTTTCTCTCTATAGTATACGCACTTTTTTCAAAAACGTTCCTTGTTTTCTTTCTTATGATTTTCCGTCTTATGATTCTCCTTCCAGATATAAGACAGGGTCAATGGATTCTCCATCTTTTTTCATCTGGAAATAAAGATTGCTGCCTTCTACGCAATAATATTTTGTAGGTTCACTGACATATCCGATGACTTCACCTTGTTTTACAAAATCGCCTTCCTGAATTGCAAGTTCTTTTAATTGTCCATAAATCAGTTCATAACTGTTTCCAATGTCCATCGTGACGGTAGTTCCTGTCTCTTCGCTGACAGCGATTGATTTGACAATCCCTTCCGCGCTCGCCACTACAGGCGCATTTACTTCCTGACCAATCACAAGCGCTGGATTATATTTATATTGATTTAAAGTAGGAAAATAAATTGTCCCATTCATACTATAATCGAGCAAAATTTCTCCGGCAGCCGGCCAGATCAAGACATCATTTTCCTGAAAATCAAGAGATGGATGAATCTGGGCATCCGCATTTCCAGAAGCCACATCTTCTGTCTTTTCTGTTTCGCTCTCTGTCTGCTTTTCGCTTTCTTTTTCTATTTCATAATCTACTTTCTGATCTGCGACATCCACCGCTTCTTTCTCTGTTTCTTTCTTTTCTATCTCTTTCTTTACGGTATCTGTCCCTTTTGTCTCTTCCTGATTTAAGTCAATCAGCTTATTTTGCTGTTCTTCTCTCTTTTGCTCTAACTGATTTACCGAGTAATAACCAGCAAATCCCAGACCACCCATAAGACAAAGGCTCAACGCCCAAATCGTGCCTCTCTTTTTCAAAAAATCTTTCATTTTTTTCACCTCTCGCTTTGATTACTTTACTTATTTCTGGGTTAGTCATATCATTGCCAGATTTGTGAAATTTATTCTATTTTTTGTAAAGTCATCCTACAAAAAAACAGCCTTCATGGAATTTTTCTTTCCATGAAAGCTGTCTGTATTTTTGCTATTATGCTAACTCTGCATCATCTACATTTACTTCTACATGATCCAGATGCCAGATCTCATCTACATACTGCTGAATTGTTCTGTCTGCTGTAAATTTACCGCAGCAAGCTGTATTCATCATTGCCATTCTTGCCCATCTTGTCTCATCTCTGTATGCTTCTTCTACACGTTTCTGTGCTTCTGCATAAGATTTGAAATCAGCCAGAATAAAGTACATATCTGGACGGTCGCTGCTGTTTGTATTTAATAAAGAATCATAGATTTCACGGAACAGTTCCGGATTCTGTGGAGCGTACTGTCCATTGATCAACTGCATCAGAACACGACGGATATCCTGATCATTGTTGAAGTAATCCATTGGACGATATCCTCCATTCTGCTCATAGTTGATAACCTGATCAGAACTTAAACCGAAGATAAATGCGTTTTCTTCTCCTACTTCCTCAACGATCTCTACGTTTGCTCCATCCATAGTTCCAAGTGTCGGCGCACCATTCAGCATGAATTTCATGTTTCCTGTACCAGATGCTTCTTTACTTGCTGTAGAAATCTGCTCAGATACATCAGCTGCTGCAAACAGAAGCTCTGCGTTTGATACACGGTAATCTTCAATAAATACTACTTTCAGTTTTCCGTTGATTGACTTATCATTATTGATTACGTCTGCAACAGCGTTAATCAATTTAATTGTAAGTTTTGCTCTTCTGTATCCTGCTGCTGCCTTTGCTCCAAAAATAAATGTTCTTGGATAGAAGTCCATTTCTGGATGATCTTTGATGTTATTGTATAAGTACATAACATGTAAGATATTTAACAGCTGGCGTTTATACTCATGAAGACGTTTTACCTGAATATCAAAGATAGAACGTGGATCTACCTCAATTCCGTTATGCTCTTTGATATATTTTGCAAGACGAACCTTGTTCTGATATTTGATGTTCATGAATTCCTGCTGTGCTTTTTTGTCGTCCACAAACAGTTTCAGTTTGGACATCTGAGTCAGATCTGTGATCCATTCATCTCCAATATGATCTGTTACCCAGTTTGCCAGCAATGGATTTGCATGAAGCAGGAAACGTCTCTGTGTGATACCATTTGTTTTATTGTTAAATTTCTGTGGCATCATTTCATAGAAGTCTCTTAATTCCTGTTTTTTCAGGATTTCAGTGTGAAGCTGTGCCACACCGTTTACAGAATAACCGGCAACGATAGCCAGATGAGCCATTTTTACCTGTCCATCATAGATAATTGCCATCTTGCGGATTTTCTCCTGATTTCCAGGATATTTTTTCTGTACTTCTTCGATAAATCTGCGGTTGATTTCCTCAATGATCTGATAAATTCTAGGAAGCAGTCTGGAGAACAGCTCGATTGGCCATTTTTCCAGAGCTTCTGCCATAATTGTATGGTTTGTATAAGCGCATGTTTTTGTTGTGATTTCCCATGCTTCATCCCATTCCATTCCTTCTTCATCGAGAAGTATTCTCATCAGCTCTGCGATTGCAACAGTAGGATGTGTGTCATTTAACTGGAATGTAACTTTTTCATAGAATTTATGAAGATCACTGTGTGTTTTCTTATATTTCTCAACTGCTGCCTGAACACTTGCAGAGATGAAGAAATACTGCTGTTTTAAACGAAGTTCTTTTCCTGCATAGTGGTTATCGTTCGGATACAGTACCTCTACAATATTTTTTGCAAGGTTTTCCTGCTCAACTGCTTTGCGGTAATCTCCCTTGTCAAAAGAGTCAAGATGGAATTCATTGATTGCTTCTGCATCCCATACACGAAGTGTATTCACTACATGGTTATTATATCCAACGATTGGCATATCATATGGAATCGCTCTTACAGACTGATAGCCTTCCTGAATAAATTCATTTCTCTTTGTCTGTTCATTATATACAACACGGATATATCCGCCAAATTTTACTTCTTTTGCATACTCTGGACGACGCAGTTCAAACGGATTTCCGTCTTTTAACCAGTTATCCGGCACTTCTACCTGATAACCGTCTTCGATTTTCTGTTTAAACATTCCATAACGATAGCGCACGCCGCATCCATATGCTGAATATCCCAGTGTAGCCAAAGAATCCAAAAAGCAAGCTGCAAGTCTTCCAAGTCCGCCATTTCCTAAAGCTGCATCTGGTTCCTGATCCTCAATTACATTCAGATCCAGTCCCATTTCTGTCAGTGCTTCTTTTACCGGCTCATAAGCAGTCAAATTAATCAGGTTGTTACCCAAAGCACGACCCATCAAGAATTCCATTGACATATAGTAAACTGTCTTTGGATCTTGCTCTTCATAAGCTTTCTGTGTCGCCATCCAGTCATTGATGATTACATCCTTAACTGCATACGAAACAGCCTGAAAAATCTGCTGTGGGGTTGCTTCTTCGAGTGTTCTTCTGTACAACGTTCTTACATTGTCCTTTACACTCTGTTTAAAAGCCTCTTTCTTAAATAACTTGTTCATGAGAACCTCCTATTTATGATTGTTTTCTACGCCCATGGTCACTGTCTCGCCATTGATGTTCCATTCTTTCACATAGCCGTTAGTTGACTCAAATATAATTTCATCAGCAAGGACTTCTTCTTTCATCTTATCTTCATATTTTTTGAAGATTTCAGCAATTTTTTCATTTCCCTGCACATAAATACGAATTCTGTCTGTCACTTCAAAGTCTGCTTCTTTTCTCATTGTCTGAATCTTGCTGATTAATTCTCTGACAAAACCTTCCTCGATCAATTCTGGTGTCATATTTGTATCGAGAACAACCGTCAGATCTGCTTCTGTCTGGGATACATATCCTTCTACCTGAGCAGTCTCAATCAAAAGATCGCTCTCTTCCAGACGAACTTCCTGATCCTCAATCATCAGGATGATTGCTCCGTTCGCTTTTAATTCATCCATCGCTGCATTTCCATCCAGCTGTGGAAGCATCTGGCGAATCTTTCCAAGCAATTTTCCATATTTTGGTCCAACTGTCTTTAACTGTGGTTTAAAGCTGTAAGAAGTAAATGCTCTTACATCATCTGTGAAAACTAATTCTTTTACATTCAACTCATCTCTAATGATGTCTGCAAAGAACTGTGGAAGCGCATTAGCTGCCTTTACAAACATTTTGCCGATTGGCTGTCTGTTTTTGATATTTGCTTCATTACGGCAAGCTCTTCCCATAACTACGATTTCAAGAACTGCTTCCATATCGTTTTCCAGTTCTTTGTCAATCCATTCTGTCTTTGCTGTCGGGAAGTCACACAGATGAATACTTTCCGGCGCTGTTGGATCAATATTTCTAACCAAATTTTGGTAAATATCTTCTGTCATAAATGGAATCATAGGAGCGGCTACCTTTGCCACTGTCACAAGCGCAGTGTACAGTGTCATATACGCGTTGATTTTATCCTGCTCCATTCCTTTTGCCCAGAAACGCTCACGGCTTCTGCGCACATACCAGTTACTCATTTCATCCACAAAATTCTGAAGAGCTCTTGCTGCTTCTGGAATCTTGTAATTTTCAAGATTGCTGTCTACCTCCTGAATTAAAGTATTCATTTTTGATAACAGCCATTTATCCATAACTGGAAGTTTATCGTATTCCAGCTGATACTTTGTCGCATCAAACTGATCAATATTTGCATACAGTACAAAGAACGCATACGTATTCCACAGCGTTCCCATAAATTTACGCTGTCCTTCCTGAACTGCTTTTCCGTGGAAACGGTTTGGCAGCCATGGTGCGCTGTTGATATAGAAATACCAACGGATTGCATCTGCACCGTATGTCTCTAATGCCTCAAACGGATCTACAGCATTTCCTTTTGATTTACTCATCTTCTGACCGTTCTCATCCTGCACATGACCCAATACAATTACATTTTTGTATGGAGCTTTGTTAAAGATTAACGTTGAGATTGCCAGAAGAGAATAGAACCATCCTCTTGTCTGGTCAACTGCCTCAGAGATAAAGTTTGCTGGGAACTGCTGTTCAAATAATTCTTTATTTTCAAATGGATAGTGATGCTGTGCAAATGGCATAGAACCTGAATCAAACCAGCAGTCAATTACTTCTGGTACACGGTGCATCTCTTTTCCACATTTTGGACACTTGATTGTCACTGCATCAATATAAGGACGGTGCAGTTCGATCTCATCTGGACAGTTATCTGACATCGCTTTTAATTCTTCGATGCTTCCGATTGAGTGCATATGACCGCATTCGCACTCCCAGATATTCAGTGGAGTTCCCCAATAACGATTTCGGCTGATACCCCAGTCCTGAACATTTTCGAGCCAGTCGCCGAAACGTCCTTTTCCAATGCTCTCAGGAATCCAGTTGATTGTATTATTATTGCGGATCAGATCATCCTTTACCGCAGTCATCTTGATAAACCATGATTCTCTCGCATAATAGATCAGAGGAGTATCACATCTCCAGCAGTGAGGATAGCTATGTTCAAATACAGGAGCTGAGAACAGCAGTCCTCTTTCCTCCAGATCTTTTAAAACCATAGGATCTGCCTTCTTGCAGAATGTTCCAGCCCATGGTGTCTCTTTTGTCATCTCACCTTTTGCATCTACAAGCTGTAAAAATGGAAGATCATATTTTCTTCCCACTTTAGAGTCATCCTCACCGAATGCCGGCGCAATATGAACAACACCTGTACCGTCTGTCAAAGTAACGTATGTGTCGCAAACAACATAGTATGCTTTCTGTTTCAGCTGTGCAAATGCAAACAGCGGCTCATATTCTTTATACTCCAGATCTGTTCCCACATAAGATTCCAGAATTTCATATTTTCCTTCGCCCAATACGGTATCGCACAGTTCTTTTGCGAGATAATATACAAATCCATCTTCTGTCTTTACTTTTACATAAGTCTCATTCGGGTTGACACAAAGCGCCACGTTTGATGGAAGTGTCCAAGGTGTTGTTGTCCATGCCAGAATGTATGCGTCCTCGCCTTTTACTTTAAACTTTGCGATTGCAGAACGTTCTTTTACATCCTTATATCCCTGAGCTACTTCGTGGCTAGAAAGCGGAGTTCCGCATCTTGGACAGTATGGTACAATTTTGTATCCTTTATATAAAAGACCTTTTTCCCAAATCTGCTTTAATGCCCACCACTCTGACTCGATAAAATCATTTTCATATGTGACATATGGGTGTTCCATATCTGCCCAGAATCCTACTGTTCCAGAGAAATCCTCCCACATTCCTTTGTATTTCCATACGCTCTCTTTACAGTGTTTGATAAATGGTTCTAAACCATACTCTTCAATCTGTTCTTTTCCGTCCAGTCCCAGCAGTTTTTCTACCTCTAATTCTACCGGCAGTCCATGTGTATCCCATCCTGCTTTTCGAGGAACCATATAACCTTTCATTGTACGGTATCTAGGAATCATATCTTTAATAACACGAGTCAGAACGTGACCAATATGTGGTTTTCCGTTTGCTGTAGGCGGTCCATCATAAAAGGTATAGGTTTCCCCTTGCTTACGGCTTTCGATACTTTTTTCAAAAATTTGATTTTCTTCCCAGAATTTTTCTACTTTTTTTTCTCTCTCAACAAAGTTTAGATTTGTGGATACTTTATCGTACATGAGTTCCTCCTTTATAAAAATCTATTTTTTAACTTTTTCTTAATTTTCTATAGCTGAAAAAAAAGCTTCCGCTCTGTTTCTGGCGCGAAAGCAGTCTATAATTTTCTATATTTTCTAATTATATACACCTTTCCTCTCATTGTCAATTTTATATTTCATTTTTCATATCCGCTATTGCCCAATTTTCCAAGGATTTTTCGCAAAAACAGATTCTGACTTTGCCGCTTTTCTAATCTCATTCCACAAAAAAAACAGTCTGCCGTTCTTCTCTCTTTTCTTATAAGAACCGCAGACTGTTTTTTTTCTGTTTTTTTCTTTCTTTTTTATTCTTTTCTAACTGTATTTGTCTATTCTTCTCTGTTTAGAAATTCTTTTACCTTTCTGTAGATACTTTCCGCATCCAATCCATATTTCTCAAGCAATTTTTCTGCTGGCCCTGACTCTCCAAATACATCTGAAATACCAATGCGCATAAGTGGAACAGGATACTGCTCGCTGAGAACTTCTGCGACAGCGCCTCCCAGCCCTCCGATCACAGAATGTTCTTCCACCGTTACTACTTTTTTCGTCTCTTTTGCCGCCTTTACGATAAGCTGTTCATCTAATGGTTTGATTGTATGGATATTGATAACGCGAGCGTCTATTCCATCTTCAGATAGCCGATCTGCCGCCTCCAATGCCCGACTTACGCAAAGCCCCGTTGCAAGGATTGTGAGATCCTTTCCATTTCTCAACACAATTCCCTTTCCTAGTTCAAATTTATACTCTGGATTATCATTGATAATCGGAACAGCCAGACGGCCAAAACGCAGATACACAGGTCCTTGATGATGATATGCCGCTTCCACAGCCGCTCTGGCCTCAATGTCATCCGCTGGATTTATAATAACCATTTCTGGGATTGTCCGCATCAGGGCAATATCCTCATTGCACTGATGGGTCGCGCCATCTTCCCCAACTGAGATCCCTGCATGTGTCGCGCCGATCTTTACATTCAAATGCGGATAGCCGATGGAATTTCGGATCTGTTCAAACGCTCTTCCGGCTGCAAACATTGCAAATGTACTGGCAAACGGCACTTTTCCAGTTGTGGATAATCCGGCTGCAATTCCCATCATATTGCATTCTGCAATTCCACAATCAATATGACGTTCTGGGAAGGCTTTTAAAAATGTACTCGTCTTTGTCGCTCCTGCGAGATCAGCGTCTAAAACCACTACATCCTCGTATTTTTTTCCAAGTTCTACCAAGGCGTTTCCATAGCTCTCTCTTGTTGCAATCTTCTTTTTTTCCGCCATTTTATTCACCTGCTTTCTCCAGCTCTGCCATTGCCTGCGCATACTCTTCGTCATTTGGAGCTTTTCCATGCCATCCTGCCTTATTTTCCATAAAAGAAATCCCTTTTCCTTTTACGGTTTTCATAATAATCGCAGTCGGTTTTCCCTTCGTCTGTCTTGCCTCGCAAAATGCCGCATCAAGCTGATCCAAGTCATTTCCGTCTTCAACGCAAATCACATGAAAATTAAAAGCTTTCCACTTTTCATCAATCGGATATGGGGAACATACCTCCTCTATTTTTCCATCAATCTGCAGACCATTGTTGTCCACAATCACAACGAGATTATCGAGTTTTCGGAAACCTGCAAACATTGCCGCCTCCCATACCTGACCTTCCTGAATCTCTCCATCGCCTAACAACGTATAGACGCGATAAGATTTTCCGCTCATCTTAGCTGACAATGCCATTCCGACTGCCGCTGAAATCCCCTGTCCTAGAGAACCGCTTGACATATCGACTCCTGGAATATGTTTCATATCTGGATGCCCTTGAAGATAAGAACCAATCTGGCGAAGCGTTTTCAAATCTTCCAAAGGAAAGTATCCTCTATTTGCCAGTGTCGCATACCATCCCGGCGCTGTATGTCCTTTTGACAATACAAAACGATCTCTGTCCGGATTTTTAGGATCTGTCGGATCAATATTCATCTCTTCAAAATATAAATAGGCAAACAATTCTGCCGCTGACAGAGATCCTCCCGGATGTCCTGCCTTCGCCGCATGAACAGCTGTCACAATCCCTTTTCTGATTTCATTCGCCATATGGCTCAGTTTCGCTTTATCCATCTGTATTCCTCCGCGGCGCGTTCCGTCACTCGCCAAATACTGCTCTATAATCTGCCTGAAATTTTTCAATTCCTGCATCGGTCAAAGGATGTTTCGCCATTTGTTCAATGACTTTGTATGGAACGGTTGCAATATCTGCGCCTGCAAGCGCGCAGTCTGTCACATGAATCGGATTTCTTACGCTTGCCGCAATAATCTCCGTCTCAATTCCAGCCACTGCAAAGATCTCTGCAATCTCTCTGATCAGATCCACTCCTCTTACATTGATATCATCCAATCGTCCTAAAAATGGCGATACATAAGAAGCGCCTGCTCTGGCTGCAAGCAATGCCTGATTTGCTGTAAAAATCAATGTTACATTTGTTTTGATCCCTTCTGATGACAATACTTTTACTGCCTTTAATCCTTCTATTGTCATAGGAATCTTTACAATCATATTTTTGTGAATGGCAGCAATCTCTCTTCCTTCTCTGATCATTCCCTCTGCATCCGTTGTTGTCGCCTTTACTTCTCCGCTGATCGGTCCATCCACAATCTGTGTGATTTCTTTGATGACTTCTGCAAAATCTCTTCCCTCTTTTGCAATCAGAGAAGGATTTGTTGTCACGCCGCAGATCACGCCCATATCGTTTGCTTTTTTAATCTCCTCAACTTTTGCCGTATCAATAAATAATTTCATTTCTTTTACCTCGCTTTCCTGAGACCTCTACATCTCTTTTTTATTATTTTACCATGAAAACAACCGCCGGAGTCATAAAAGACACAGGCGGTCATTTTTTTATCTCATAAAAGATATTCATTTTTTGATACATTTAATCTGTTACCGTCTCTTTTTCTTCAAACAGCTCTTTTCTGTACGGGATAGATGGCGCAGCCCCAAGACGCGTAACAGCAATAGAAGAAGCCTTTGCTGCATTTTTCATAGCCGTCTGAGGAGTTTCACCTAGAACCAGTCCTCCGATAAAAAATCCTGTAAATGTATCTCCTGCCGCTGTAGTGTCCACTACATCCACTTTAAAGATCGGCTGGCGAATCACCATCTCCTGATCTTTATAAATAGCTCCATCCTCCCCTAGCGTCAAAACAATTTTAGCCATCGGAAATTTTTCTGCAAGCAATTCAAGCAGTTCATCTCCCGTTCCATCATGTCCGCACAAATCTCTGGCTTCAATCTCATTCAGAATAAAATAGTCTACATATGCCAGAGGATATGTAAATATTTTCTCGTCCATAGGGGACGGATTTAAAACAATTTTCATTTTCTTTTCGTGCGCTTTCTGCATAATATAACCAATCTCACTGATTTCATTCTGAAGAATCAGAAAGTCACCCTCTGAAAACTGCTCCATCACATCATCAACCTGTTCTTTTGTCACCTGCTGGTTTGCACCGCCAAATAACAAAATACAATTCTGTCCTTCTTTATTTCTCTGTATAATAGCATGTCCTGTTTTAACTGGAAGTTTTGAAATCAGTTCTACATGTACGCCAACTTCCTCCAACTGCTCCAGAAGAAAGTCTCCATCTTTCTTTCCAACGGCTCCGGCATGCCACACCGAAACTCCACTTTTCGCCAGAGCAATCGACTGATTCAATCCTTTTCCTCCAGAGAATATTTCCATTTGAAGAGAGGACATGGTCTCTCCACTTCTCACGAAGTGGTCCACTGTGTAGACATTATCAATATTTAGTGAACCATAGCTCAATACTTTCATATCTTTTCATCCTCATTACTTCTTATTTTTTTTGTTGATCCTCGTTCTACTAATTCTACTGAAAAAACGATCTCTTTACTTTTTTCTTTGTGTTCCTTATGATCGATGATCGCCTGAACCGCCACTTTTCCCATATCGCTCACATGCTGCCTGATTGTTGTCAGTTCAGGGTTCATGATCTTGGAAAGTTCAATATCGTCAAATCCTATGACTTGTACATCTTCTGGAATACGTTTTCCTGCGCATTGAAGTTCTTTCATCACCGCAGCCGCCACAATATCATTTGCCGCTACAATGCCATCTGCATCTGGATATCGCTTCAATAGCTCACGTCCAGCCTCTCTGCCAGATTCAAAAGAATAATCTGCCTCCAGACTTTTTATTTCCATATGGTGTTTGCTGCATCCGTCACAGTATCCTCTGAATCTCTCCCGCGCTACAGACAGCTTTTGAGGACCTCTTATATGAATTAAATTTTCACATCCACAATGGATTAAATATTCTGCCGCAATTCTCCCGCCTTCATAATTATTAGAATGGATATATAAAAATTCCTTGCTGTTTTTTGCCTCACGGTCGAAGACAACTACGGGGGTTGTGCTGTTATTGAACGCTTCTTGAACATCCTCCGCATTTGACATCAGAATAATTCCTTCTGCCTGCAATGTTTCTAATATATTGATCGCAGATCTCAATTTTTCCATATCCCCATTCACAAAAAACATCATCATTCGATATCCCATTCGATAAATCTCTTTTTCAATGGCATTTACAACGTCATTAAAAAAAGGATTCTCGATGTCCGGAGAAATT
>CBCTVZ010000015.1:0-30258 GCA_965150505.1 uncultured Robinsoniella sp.
AATGGCAAGGTGATTTCTAAGGGAGCGCCTTCCAGAGGAGATCGTACAAACGAAGATATTCAGCAGGGTAACATGAAAGGAACAGAAACATATCTGATTCCTTGGAATTGGGACCCTCAGACAGGCGAAAAGGTTGCTTCTGAAGATGAAAAACTGTATCACTGGAATACACAGGGCGGAACTACTACATGGGAACTTCCAGATTCTTGGGCTGGACTGGAAAATGTAGTCGTTTATAAATTGACAGATCTTGGCAAGACAGACGAACAGATGGTAGAAGTTACAGATGGAACGATCACTCTGGAAGCAGAATCTGAGATTCCATATGTGGTATGTAAGAGCCAGAAAGGCAATCTGGACATTACTTGGAGTGAAGGTATGCACATCGTAGATGCAGGCTTCAACAGCGGAAACTTCGATGCTTGGGAGCAGACAGGCGATGGCGAAGCAACAATTGCAAAGAGCCAGTACAGCAATCCGATGATGAAGCTGACAGGTGAAACTGCTATGACACAGGAACTGACAGATCTGGAAGCAGGCAAACAGTATGCCGTACTGGTTGGCGTGGATAACAGAAGTGATTCCAAAGCAATCGTAACGGTAAAAGAAGGCGATAACGTATTGGCATCCAACTATACGGTTCGCTCCATTGCAAAGAACTATGTAAAAGCATATACACACAGCAACAGCAGCGCAACAGTGGATGGAAGCAGTTACTTCCAGCAGATGTACGTATTCTTTACTGCACCAGAGTCAGGCAAGGTAACACTGACACTGGAGAGAGAAGCAGGCGAAGGAGAGACATACTTTGATGATGTACGAGTAGTAGAAAATGATTCTCAGAATGTAACTTACAATGAAGCAGGCGAAATCGTGAAATTTGAACAGGATTTCGAGACAAACGTGCAGGGACTGTATCCGTTCGTTGTAAGCGGCATTGAAGATGTAGAGGATAACCGTATCCACCTTTCTGAACTGCATGCACCATATACACAGGCTGGATGGGATGTAAAACTGATGGACGATGTTCTGGATGGCAACTGGTCTGTAAAAATAAACGGACTGACTGAAAGAGATACTCTGGCATACCAGACAATTCCTCAGAACTTCCGCTTTGAGCCGGGCGTAACATATAAAGTAAGCTTTGATTATCAGGCAGGAAGCGATGGAATCTACGGAGTTGTTGTAGGCGATGGAGAATTTGACGGAACAGCAGAAGTAGATCCGCTGCCAATGGCTATGGGCAAAGATGCAGACGGTCACTATGAATGTGAAGTAGTAGGATCTGAAAGCGGACAGACTTGGATTGGTATTTATTCCACAACGACAGCTCCTGATCTGCAGGGTGTAGATCCAGAAGCAGCTCAGGCTAACTTTGGCGGTTACAAAGAGCTTGTACTGGACAACCTTGTAATTGAAAGAGTAGACGCATAATTAAATCGTATAAACTGATACAGGGAGAGAGTGACTCAGTGGGGGAAATTCTCTCCCTTTTTATACAAGTAGCAGTCAGGAAATTTGGGCATCATAGATATTCCATAGATGATTCCGCAGAAATAAATTTCGGAACATATTGTGATTTTAGAAGTAAATATGATAGAATAAATCTGAAATTCCAGATACCCAGTGAAAAAGAAGGAATAGGTCAAAGATGTATGAAAACTGTATGACAGCAGAGAGAAGGGAGAAAAATCATGAAAGTATTTATAGCAAAAGACTATAGTGAAATGAGCAGAAAAGCTGCAAATATCATTGCGGCGCAGGTGATTGTAAAGCCAGATTGTGTTTTGGGACTTGCGACAGGTTCTACTCCAATCGGAACGTACGAAGAACTTGTAAAACGGTATCAGGCAGGTGATCTGGATTTCTCAGGTGTAACTTCTGTGAATCTGGATGAATACAAAGGTCTTCCAAAGGAAAATGATCAGAGCTATGATTATTTTATGAAGGAGCATTTATTCCAGCATGTGAATATGAAAGCATCTTATCTGCCAGACGGAATGAAGGAAGATGCGCAAGAAGAATGTAAGAGATATGAAGAATTGATTCAGTCTCTTGGAGGAGTTGATCTTCAGCTTTTAGGACTGGGACATAATGGTCATATCGGATTCAATGAGCCAAGCGACATCTTTGAAAAGGAGACACACTGCGTAGATTTGCAGGAAAGCACAATCGAGGCAAATAAACGTTTCTTCGCATCAGCAGATGAAGTTCCGAGAAAAGCTTATACAATGGGAATCCAGACAATCATGCGCGCAAAGAAAATTTTAGTTGTTGTGAGCGGAGCTGACAAAGCAGACATTGTAAGAGATGCGTTTTTTGGTCCTGTTACACCGCACGTTCCGGCTTCAATTCTTCAGATGCACAGCGATGTGATCTTGATTGGCGATGAAGCGGCAATGTCAAAAATTCCGAGATAAGAAATGAAACTTTAGCGGTTTCAGGAGAATATCTTAAGCAACGGAATAAATGGATAAAAGTGATTCAATACGTTTCAATATACTTGCGGAGAAAAAATATGCTTATTAAAAATGTAAAAGTTTATACAGAAGAAAAAAAATTTATCTCTGGGATGATTCGGATTGAAGAGGGGATCATCAAAGAGGTTCTGGATGAAAGCGCAAAGATAGATTTAATCTCAGAGGAAGAGATTTTAGATGGAAAAGGAAATTATGCGATACCTGGATTGATTGATCTTCATTTTCATGGCTGTAAAGGACATGATTTTTGTGACGCTACAATCGAGGCGCTCAAAGAAATCGCACAGTATGAAGCATCGGTCGGTGTCACGGCAATCTGTCCGGCAACGATGACGCTTCCTGTCAATCAGTTGGAAGATATTCTTTCTGTCAGCGCAGCTTATAAAAAATGGCAGGAGACAACACAAAACGATGGCAGTGACCTGATCGGTGTCAATATGGAAGGACCGTTTATCAGCAAAGTAAAAAAAGGCGCACAGGATGAAAAAAATATTATTCCTTGTTCAGAAGAAATCTATCGCAGATTTCAAAAAGCAGCCGAAGGGCTTGTGAAATATATTGCGGTTGCACCGGAAGAGAACGATGCTGTGTCATTTATTGAGAAGGTAAAAGAAGAGGTTCATGTCTCCCTCGCTCACACAAATTCAAATTATGAGAAAGCAAAAGAAGCATTTGACCATGGCGCTAGCCATGCTGTTCATCTGTACAATGCGATGTCTGCTTTCACTCATCGTGATTCTGGCGTTGTGGGCGCTGTGGCAGACAGTCCTCATGTGATGGCAGAATTGATCTGCGATGGAGTTCATATTCATCCGTCAGTGGTACGTGCTACGTTTAAAATGTTGGGTGAAGATCGAATGATTTTGATCAGCGACAGTATGCGCGCGACTGGAATGGGAGACGGCGTTTATACGCTTGGCGGTTTGGAAGTCAATGTTTCAGGAAAACATGCAACACTTGTATCAGACGGGGCGCTTGCCGGATCTGTGACAAACTTGTTTGATTGCATGAAAACAGCGGTAAAGAAAATGGGAATCCCTCTGGAGACGGCTGTTGCCTGTGCAACGATGAATCCGGCAAAGAGTCTTGGCGAATATGACAAGTATGGATCGATTGCCGCGGGGAAAAAGGCAAATATTGTGCTGATGGATTCAGAATTGGAGATTCAGGCTGTTTTAAAGGACGGAAGAAAGATAAGATAATACGGAAAAATAAGACAAAAAGTCAGTCTGTCTATTAGACAGACAGACTGATGGAATCAATGAAATCCAGTTCTTCCTGAGTAAAGGAAGTGTTGGAGATGGCTTTGACATTATCTAAAATTTGAGAAGGCTTGGAAGCGCCAATCAAAACGCTTGTGACAATGCCGTCTCTTAAAATCCATGCAAGCGCCATTTCTGCTAAAGTTTGCCCGCGTTGCTGTGCAATCTTATTGAGAGAACGGATCTGTTCTAGCTTATGTGGAGTCAAAATGGTCTCTTTTAGGAAACGTCCGTCTGTGCGGATACGGCTGTCCTGTGGGATACCATCTAAATAGCGGTCACTTAAAGTGCCTTGAGCAAGAGGGCTGAAAGCAATGATTCCTTTTTTTAGTTTGGAAGAAGAAAACTTCAGACCATTCTTTTCAATCGTGCGGTCAAAAATAGAATAGCGATTTTGATTGATGACAAATGGGCAGTGCAGTTCTTTTAAGATCTGTGCTGCTTTTTCCATTGTATCACCGTCATAGTTGGAAAGTCCGGCATACAAAGCCTTTCCGCTTTTGACAGCCTGATCGAGAGCGCCCATCGTTTCTTCTAAAGGAGTATTTGGGTCCATACGATGATGGTAGAAGATATCAACATAATCAAGCCCCATTCTGGACAGACTTTGATCGAGGCTGGCAAGCAGATATTTACGGCTTCCCCAGTTGCCGTACGGCCCAGACCACATTTCATATCCAGCTTTTGTACTGATTACTAGCTCATCACGGTACGGTCTGAAATGTTCTTTTAAAATGCGTCCTAAATTTTTTTCGGCGCTGCCAGGCTTAGGCCCGTAATTGTTAGCGAGGTCAAAATGTGTGATACCATTGTCAAAGGCAGTGAAACAAAGCTGTTCCATATTTTCAAAAGAAGCTGTGTCACCAAAATTATGCCAAAATCCAAGCGAGATGGCAGGAAGCATCAGACCACTGTTTCCACAGCGATGGTATTCCATTGTTTCATATCGTTTTTCCGATGCAGTATACATAAAAACCCTCCTATAAAAAATAATAAACTCTACAGAGATAAAAATAGCAAAGATACTTTCATCCAGAATACAGAAAGCGTCTTTGCTCTTATTTTGTAGTATATACTTGTATAGTAGGATTGTCAATTTTAAGTTTTTTATTTTTCGTGGCACAGGCAGAACTTGAAATTCAGTAAAAACACAAAAATTATTTTAAATTTTTTCCAAAATGACAAGATCAAAAGGAAGAAGACTTGACAATTCCTATCTGTTAGTGATAGTTTATTTATACAGATCCATAAACTATCATACTTAAAAATAAGGAGTTATAACATGCAGGAATTAAAACCAATCAAAGAAGGTAAAGTACGCGAGATTTATGACAATGGCGATAGCCTGATTATGGTAGCGACAGACCGCATCAGCTGTTTTGATGTGATCCTGAAAAACGAGGTAACAAAAAAAGGAACAGTTCTGACGCAGATGTCAAAATTTTGGTTTGATATGACAGAAGATATTCTTCCAAACCATATGATTTCTGTAGACGTAAAAGATATGCCTGAATTTTTCCAGCAGGAAAAATTTGATGGAAACAGTATGATGTGCCGTAAGCTGGAGATGCTTCCAATCGAATGTATCGTGCGCGGTTACATCACAGGAAGCGGATGGGAAAGCTATAAAAAGACAGGAAAGGTATGTGGAATTGAACTGCCTGAAGGACTCAGAGAGTCTGATAAACTGCCTGAACCAATTTATACACCATCTACAAAGGCTGAAATCGGAGATCACGATGAGAATATTTCTTTTGAACAGAGTGTTGAACATCTGGAAAAACATTTCCCAGGAAAAGGACAGGAATATGCAGAGAAACTGCGTGACTGTACCATCGCACTGTACAAAAAATGTGCAGAATATGCTTTAAGCAAAGGAATCATCATCGCAGATACAAAATTTGAGTTTGGTCTTGATGAAAACGGAAATATCGTGATCGGTGATGAGATGCTGACACCGGACAGCTCACGTTTCTGGCCAGCAGAAGGATATGAGCCAGGACATGGACAGCCATCCTTTGACAAACAGTTTGCACGCGATTGGCTGAAAGAAAATAAAGATCATGATTGGACACTTCCTCAGGAGATTGTAGATAAGACAATCGAGAAATATCTTCAGGGATATGAAATGCTGACAGGAAAGCGTCTGTAAAAATGGAAAAATAAAGAAGGCAGGCGTTTCACATGAGTGTGAGCGTCTGCTTTTTTTCGCACGAATCCATCGTATTTATTTAAGCTGCAGAGCGAATGAGAAATAAAATGAAAAAATATTTTGATTAAAAAAGAGAGAGTCGAGTGAGAGAATAAAGAGAAATTGTAATCGAAGCAAGAAAGGAACGATCAAAATGAAAATAAGAGATATGGTAGCATCAGATAAAGAACAAGTGATGGAGATGGTGAACGAATTTTATCACAGCGATGCAGTCGATCATGAGGTGAAACCAGAGATTTTAGAAGCGACACTTGATGCAGCGATTTCTTCTGATCCAATTTTAAGAGGACTTATTTTGGAGGAAGATGGAAAAATTGTTGGATATGCGTATCTGACTTCTTATTTTGTGACAGAGGCAGGCGGGATCAATCTGATGATCGAAGATATTTTTATCAAAAAAGAAGCAAGAGGACATGGATATGGAAAACAGTTTTTCCAGTGGCTTTTTGAGGAATACCCGAATGTAAAGCGGTATCGTCTGGAAGTGACAGAGGAGAACAAAGGAGCAGTCTCTCTGTATAAAAAGATGGGATTTGAATTTTTGGGATATCTTCAGATGATCAAAGATATCTGAATTTTTAACATATTAAGGCAAAAAAAGGAAATTTTTGACGGACAAAGAATACTCTTGACTTTAGGACAGGCAGTATGATAAAATGAACGAGCGAATGGAAGTAGGTTTTTTTTTTATGCCTAAAAAGATACGAATCGCGAACTGGAAGAAAACACAAGGAAGGCGAGGTGGAAGTTGTGCGCACAAGAATCACATTGGCATGTACAGAATGTAAACAGCGTAACTACAACATGACGAAGGATAAGAAAACTCATCCGGACAGAATGGAAACTAAGAAATATTGTAAGTTCTGTAGAACTCACACAGTACACAAGGAAACAAAATAATATGTTCCATTAAGGAAGTGAAGCAGATGGCAGAAAATACAGAAAAAGCTGTTCAGAAAGCCCCAAAAGCTAAGAAAAAAAGCTGGTTTGAAGGCGTGAAGGCAGAATTTAAAAAGATTATTTGGCCAGACAAGAAAACATTGGGAAAACAAACGGCTGCGGTCGTTACTGCTTCTGTCGTACTGGGTGCAATTATTGCTGTTATGGATTTCATAATTCAATATGGTATTGATTTCTTAGTAAAATAAGGACAAAGGTGATTTTATGTCAGAAGCAAACTGGTATGTTGTTCATACTTATTCAGGGTATGAAAACAAAGTAAAGGCCAACATTGAAAAAACGATTGAAAACCGGCATCTGGAAGATCAGATCCTGGAGGTCAGAGTTCCAATGCAGGATGTCGTGGAGATGAAGAACGGCGCAAAGAAACAGGTTCAAAAGAAAATGTTTCCTGGCTATGTCCTTCTGAACATGGTTATGAATGACGATACATGGTATGTCGTAAGAAATACCAGAGGTGTAACTGGATTTGTTGGTCCTGGATCGAAACCAGTTCCACTTACCGAGGAAGAGATGAAACCTCTTGGAATTAAACCGGCTGAAATTCAGGTTGATTTCAACGAAGGTGACACCGTAATTGTGACAAACGGTGTATGGAAAGATACGGTAGGCGTTATTCAGACTATGAACCACAGTAAACAAGTTGTCACAATGAATATTGATTTATTCGGACGCGAGACTCCAGTTGAAATAAGTTTCGCAGAACTGAAGAAAATGTAACTGATTGATACTCTGTCTAGAGACAGAGCAGTGGGAGGGAAATCCCCCGACATTACCACATAGGAGGTGCCTAACAATGGCAAAAAAAGTAACAGGTTATATTAAATTACAGATCCCTGCTGGAAAGGCTACACCGGCTCCACCAGTTGGTCCTGCACTTGGACAGCACGGTGTAAATATCGTACAGTTTACAAAGGAGTTTAACGCAAGAACAGCTGATAAAGGCGACTTAATCATCCCTGTAGTTATCACTGTTTACGCTGACAGAAGCTTCAGCTTTATCACAAAAACTCCTCCAGCAGCAGTTTTATTAAAGAAAGCTTGCAACCTGAAATCAGGATCAGGCGTTCCAAATAAAACAAAAGTTGCTACAATCACAAAAGATAAAGTAAGAGAAATCGCTGAGATGAAGATGCCAGACTTAAACGCAGCTTCCGTTGAAGCAGCTATGAGCATGGTTGCAGGAACAGCAAGAAGTATGGGTATCACTGTTGTTGACTAATTAATCATCACAGAGAATAAAGGATAAGTAAACTGAAAACGAAAAGGACGTGGGAGGGAAATTCCCGCAAACACCACCAGGAGGTTATTTAATATGAAAAGAGGAAAAAGATACGTTGAAGCTGCTAAGGCTGTAGACCGTGCTGCTTTATACGATACCGCAGAAGCTATGGCTTTAGTGAAAAAAACAGCTGTAGCAAAATTTGATGAAACTATTGAAGCTCATATCAGAACCGGATGTGATGGACGTCATGCTGATCAGCAGATCCGTGGAGCTGTTGTTCTGCCACACGGAACAGGTAAAAAAGTTCGTGTTTTAGTATTTGCAAAAAATGCAAAAGCAGATGAAGCTTTAGCAGCAGGTGCAGAATACGTTGGAGCAGAAGAACTGATTCCAAAGATCCAGAATGAAGGATGGTTAGATTTCGATGTTGTTGTTGCTACACCAGATATGATGGGTGTTGTAGGACGTTTGGGACGTGTACTCGGACCAAAAGGATTAATGCCAAACCCAAAAGCTGGTACAGTTACAATGGACGTAACAAAAGCTGTTCAGGATATCAAAGCCGGTAAAATTGAGTACAGATTAGATAAAACAAACATTATCCATGTGCCAATCGGAAAAGCTTCTTTCACAGAAGAACAATTAACGGACAACTTCCAGACGCTGATGGCTGCTATTTTAAAAGCAAAACCAAGTACATTGAAGGGACAGTACTTAAGAAGTGTTGTCGTTGCTCCTACAATGGGACCTGGCGTAAAATTAAATACAGCTAAATTTATGTAATAATAAAAAAGAGAATGTCGTTCAACCTTGAAAATTCAAGGAGGAACGACATTTTTTTGTTTGGCTCTTTGTCAAGAGCTGGATCAATATTTTTTAAAATATTGATAAAAAAGGGAAGCTCATTTTGAATTGATGTAAAAAAAAGTGTGTAGTATAATGAAATAAATACAATATGTAAGAAAGGACAGGACATATTTGTATGAATAAAAAAGGGAGGAGAAAATAAATGAAAAAACAAAAAGGATATGTGATAGGAGCAGTTGTCCTTGTTGCAATCATCTTGATTGTGATTTTTATGCGTCCAAAAGGAATGTCCATCATTCCGAATGAATATGTAAAAGTCACTTGCAGTGGACTGAACGGGGAAGGAAAGGCGAGAATTTCATTTGATGCGCAGAGTTTTTTAAATGATATCAAAGCAGAAAAGAAACTAAAACCGGCGCAGGAAAGCGAGATACAGGGATTGCTTGCAAATGCGGATCAGTATTTTCAGCTTTCTAAAAATGAAGAGTTGTCAAATGGCGATGAACTTTCGATTGAAAGCAGTATGCCGTCTGATTTTTTTAAGTCCTATAAAATTAAAATAAAAAATGATGATGTGACATATACAGTGGCAGGACTGACTGATATGCAGATTCTTGACCTGACGCAATACGGTGTGACAGAATTTAAGGGATTTGAAGGTCATGGATATGTCAACGCATATATGGATTACGAAAAACTGTATAATGCAGCGGTCGATATGGTAAAAAAAGTAGAGGACTCTGAACAGGCAGAACAATATATTGCAGATGAGCTGTATGGCGATCTGTATCAAAGCGTTGTCAGCGTTTCGGCAAGTAAGTATGAGGACATTTCAAATGGCGATGAAATTACAGTGACATATTCTGTCAATGAAGAACATGACAGAATCGAAAAATATGGAATTGTCTTTCAGGGCGGAGAAGTCGAATGGAAAGCAGAAGGTCTGGAAGAGGTGGAGACGATCAATCTGGAAGATTATCTGACCGCAGAATTTAGAGGATACAACGGTGCCGGTGAACTGAGTGTTTCGATTGATTATGAGAAGTTAAGCGCAGATCTGTCTGAAAAAATTCCAGACAAGAGAAATGACCTTACATTGCAGGAAGTGGTTTCCCAGATTGAAAGTTATATCTCTTATTATTTTGATTTAGATGGAGAAAAAACATCTGAAATCAGCAATGGAGATGAAATTCGTATTTTTGCAGAAACAGAGGAGAGCCAACCGTATATCAGCGTTGTGGGATTTGAAGTAAAAAGTGGTGAAAAAAATGTAACAGCAGAAGGATTGGAAGAACCGCAGGAAGTAGACTTGATGGATATTTTAAATATCAGTTTTTCAGGAATCTGTCCTTCTATAGATGTAGAAAAAGAACTGGATATGGAACATCCTCTCTATAATTATTTAGATGAAGATTCCTACTATGAGATTCCATATGAAATTTCAGCCCAGAATGGAGATACACTGGATATCACTTTAGAATATGACGAGGAAGCTGCATTAAGGGCAGGATATAAAGTGACAAACAATGAAAAGAGTTATGAAATTTCTGGATTAGACACATATAATTTCACTTTGGAATCTGTCGATGCAGAAAATCTCCAGTCTGTCGAAAAAGATTTGAAAGAACAGATCCATTCTATTCTTTTGAACAATGAAAATGAATTATTGGAAAATCTGACAGAAAATAAAGGCTTGATCTTGTGGAATCAAGTAAAAACAGGATTAAATAAAATTGTAAAAGTATATGCAGAGCATTCTTATTACGATGGAAATAAAGTGGCTTTTGTATATGAGGCGACCGTGCCGGTGATGGGACAAGATGAAAGTGTGTCTTATTATTCGGTATATATTGTAAATTATCTCAGCAGTGTAGTGGAAAAAGCAGATGGCTCGCTTGATGTGACAGAAGATAACATGGATGGATATGAGCTCTTTTATTCCGAGGAAAGTTTAGAAGAAGCATTGACAGAAATGGAAGATTCTTTTGGCGTAGAAGAAGGGACAGAGCGTGAAATTACAGCGGTGACGAATGAAAAACTGGAAGAAGCGTTAAAGAACGATGAGTCTGAAAAAGAGACACAGAAATCGAATATACCAGAGGCTTCACCGGCTGAGAGCATGGCGGTCATTCCTGAAATTTCAAAAGAAGCATCAGATCGCGCGGCGGCGATGATTGAGTATGACGGTCATCGTTATTATCGTTTCGACACGGCTGTGACATGGAAAGAAGCAAAAGAACTTTGTGAGAAAGCTGGAGGAAGTCTTGTGACGATCACAAGCTGGACGGAACAAAGTGTCATCAAAAAGTTGGTTGAGGATGGAACGCTGGAACAGTACTGGATTGGCGCGACAGATGAAGCCTTAGAAGGACAATGGAGATGGACGACAGGAGAAGAGGCTGCATACGATGGATGGTATAATAATCAACCTGACAATTACGATGAAAAGGAACATTATGCCTGCAGTAAAAAGGCGTATGATTGCTATTGGAACGATGCTATAAACGAAGAGGAAGAGACAGGATATATTTTAGAAGTCTGGGATCAGCAGATGGAGACAGCGCAGTATCTGGCAGAAAGCGATACGTTGATTCATCAAAATGAAGTATCGTATGATTCCTATGATGAAGATTCTTATGGCAATTTCTCTTATGGCGTGATTGCATACAATACTTCTCAAAATGGATGGACACAGTATAAACTGAACGGAGAATATGAGAAATTAAGTGGTGAGACAGCCGTTTATGCGGAAGCAGAAAGCGGTGTAAGCATGGACTTTGCAGTGTTTGGAGATGGAAAACTGCTATATAGACAGTCCTCCATCACACGTCAGAGCGCGCCACAGTCTTTTGCCGTTGATGTAAGCGGCGTTCAGACATTGACCATCGCAGTGCGAAACATGGGAGAGTACTCTTACAATGGATACTTGCTTTTAAATAAGGCAAAATTGTATCAGGCAGATCAAAAGGTAGTACAAAAAGTGGATCGGATTCAGAAGCTGGATCAAATTGACGCGAGAGAATATCAGTTTGATCTGGGACTGTGGCAGGATGCTCTGGGAAATCTTCACGATGGATATAAAAGATTTGATGCATCATATGACAGCTATGCAGCATGGAATCTGGATAAAAAATATCAGACCTTCTCAGGAAAATTTGTTTTAGGAAAAGATACAGGGGCAGATGTCTCACTGAAAGTACAGGTTTACGGTGATGAGGAATTGCTGTTTGAATCATCTGGATACGATAAAACAAAAGATGTACTAGAATTTTCTCTCGATGTGACCGATAAAAAAGTATTAAAGATTGTCACAGATGACGAAAAAGAAGGAAGAAGTGCTTATTTATATCTGGTAGACGATCTGCTGACAGGTTCGGCAGAGCCAGAAGCACAGACAGAAAAAGAAGAAGAGTCAGAAGAGTCGGAAGCAACAGAAGTGACAGCGTGGGATATGGCAGATACGCAGACAGAAGCAGTACCTGAGCCATCTGAAACATCCGATACTGTTGATAAAGATACCGTGAAAACGTATAAAAAATTAGCAGAGATCGAAGATAAGATAGCAGCAAGTGAATCGTATGAATATCAGGAAAAGATTTATGACAGCCATGGAAAGGAATATGTATCCTCCTATGTGCTGGATGCTTCTTATAATGCTTGGGTGACCTATGATCTGGATGGTATGTACACAGAGATTTCTGGAATTTTAAGCACATATGAAGATACAGAAGAAAATGCAAATTTAAATATTGGATTTTTTGGAGATGGTAAACTGCTGTACACCGTCAAAGATATCAGTGGCTGGGAAAAAGCGATGCCGTTTACAGTCGATGTGACAGGCGTGAAGAAACTGACGATCAAAACATCAAATACGGGAGAATACAGTTACGGATGGCTGTTGTTAAATGATACGATCTTGAAAGAAGCAGAAAAACAGACCATAAATGGCGAAGCTGCACATTTAGAAAACCAACAGTTGGTGGACTCTTCAGGTATGGAATATGAATCTGGACTGTTTAAAAATGCTTATGGTGAAATCTATGAAGACTCCTATTGTTTCTACACATCAAATAATGGATTTGCCGTATATCTGTTGGATGGAAAATATACAGAATTTTCAGGAGTTGTCTGTACAGGTGGAAAGACCAATTCCGAAGGTACTGGAAAGATCCAGATTTATTCGGACGATGAGCTGATTTTTGAACAGGATGGAATCACAAAAATGACAGAGACGATTCCATTTACACTGGATGTGACAGGAAAGAAAAATTTAAAAATCATCGTATCGAACTCAAGTGAAGAAGAGATCGGTGCTGTTTATCTTGCAGGAGATCTTTTAAGATAAGAAATAACGGTGCGAAGTTTAGGCTTCGCACCGTTCTGCTATTTAAAAATAAAAAATAAGGGGAATGATAAGATGCGGATTTTAATTGCAGAAGATGAAAAAGATTTGAATGATCTGTTGAAAAAAAGATTGGAAAAACAACAGTACAGTGTAGATACGTGTTATGACGGACAGGAAGCTCTAGACTATCTGGATGTCACTGATTATGCGGTTGTGATTCTGGATATCATGATGCCGAAAGTAGATGGTTTAACGGTTCTGAAAACGATACGGAAAAAGAAGAAAAATATCCCCGTATTGCTTCTGACGGCAAAAGACAGTATCGAAGATCGTGTGACAGGTCTGGATTTAGGAGCAGATGATTATCTCGTAAAACCATTTGCATTTGAGGAACTTTTAGCGCGGATTCGTGTGATGATCAGAAAGTCTGCTTCCGTTGGAACACAGACGAATATTATTGAAATTGCAGATTTAAAGATCGATTTTAACACGCATAAAGTAACGCGAGCAGGAAAGGAAATTGAACTTTCAAGCAAAGAGTTTGCTGTCTTGCGCTATCTGGCGGTCAATCAGGGGATTGTGCTGTCGCGTGAAAAAATTGAACAGAATATATGGAATTATGATTATATGGGTTCTTCCAATGTGATCGACGTGTATATTCGCTATCTGCGCCGAAAAATTGATGCACCGTTTGAAAAAAAATTGATTCATACGGTGCGCGGATCTGGATATGTGTTGAGAGAGGAAAAATGAAAAGATTGACATTAAGATGGAAATTAACGCTGTTATATACATTTTTTATGATGATTTTGACTATTGGAATGCTTGGAATTTTATTTTCTTTGAGCAGCAATGCGATTTTAGATTCTGCACACAGGGAATTAAAAGATCGGGTATGGGAAGCATTTGATGAACTGGAATGGGAAGACGGAGAACTTGAGATTGACTCTGATCTTTTAGAGACAGAGGAAGGCGTTTATCTCTCTGTTTATGATGCAGATGGAAACATGATAGGCGGAAGAGTTCCGCATCGATTTGCGCATGAAGAAGAATTGGTAGAGGGACTGAAAAAAATTTCTTTGGAAGGCAAAGAATGGTACGTATTAGATGCGGTATCTGAAATTGAACAGTATGGACCGGTATTTGTCAGAGGAATTATGTCCGTCTCAAAAGAAGAGAGCAGTCTGGCAGTGACATTGCGTCTCAGTGTGATTTTATTTCCACTGATGGTTTTTTTGACGGCTGGACTGGGATATCTTTTTATCGGACATACACTTCGCCCTGTAGCAAAGATCACAGCTACAGCATGTGAGATTTACGAAAAAGGAGATTTGTCAAAACGAATTGGAATAAACAAAAATAAAAAAGAAGAGACAATGGACTTAGGAGAAACAGAAGAAAAGAAAAAAATGTGCATATGTAAAAATCATTTGTACAAAGATGAGATTTACAAGTTAGGGGAGACTTTTGACTTGATGTTGGAACGACTGGAACGTTCCTTTGAAAAAGAAAAACAATTTACATCAGATGTCTCGCATGAACTGCGTACTCCTGTGGCCGTGATTTTGTCACAGTGCGAGTATTTGTTAGAAGACGGAAGGCTGTCTGAGGAAGAAGAAAGAGCAGTGCAGGTTATTCAGAGAAAAGCTCAAAATATGGCAGATATGACATCTCAGCTTCTTTTTCTGGCAAGAGCAGATCAAAATCGTCAGGCAATCAGAAAAGAATGGCTGAATCTTTCAATGGTGACAGAGATTGCTGTGGAGGAACAGCAGGAGATTGCAGATCAGAAGAATATTTATATTGAGACAGAAATTGAGGAAGGGATAGAAGGATATGTAGATGAGACCATGTTTATCCGTCTGTGGATGAACTTGATAGGCAATGCTGTCACATATGGAAGAGAAGGGGGATGGATTCGTGTTGGAATTAAGAAGATGGATGGAAAAATTATAGGATCTGTAGAAGATAATGGGATTGGCATTGAAAAAGAGAAACTTCCTCATATATGGGAGCGATTTTATCAGGCAGACAGTTCAAGATCAGAAAAAGGAAGTGGACTGGGACTTGCTATGGCAAAATGGATTGTGGAAGCACATGGAGGTGCGATATCAGCAGAGAGCATTTATGGAAAAGGGACGAAGTTTACATTTTCTTTTCCTGTAAAAAATTAGAAAAATAATTTATTTTTTAATCTTATTTTAATGTTTCGCTCTTATAATGATTTCAACAAAGAAAAAGAAATGAAAGTAAGGAAATATTTTTGAAAAACAGATATTTTTAAGAAGCGAAAAATCGATATGGATGATGAAACATATTGAAATATATTTATGGAGGTTTGATTATGAATAATAAAAAAATGAAAGTATTTGCAGGAATTTTAACAGCAACATTTGTTTTGGCAGCAGGAACAGGAAGCGCTTTTGCAGAAGACAAGGAGGATCAAGTAAAAATCTCCAGAAAAGAAGCGTTGGAAATCGCACTGAAAGATGCCGAGATTGAAGAAGATGAAATTAAAAAATCAAGAGTAGAGTTTGAACATGATGATGGAACGCTCTTCTATAATGTGGAATTTTATACAGATAAAAAAGAATATGACTATGAGATTGATGCCAAGACAGGAAAGATTTTAGAAGTAGATTTTGAGATCGAGAGAGAATTTAAAGATTCTTCCTTATTGGAAAAGGCAAAGATTTCAGAGGAAGAGGCACAGCAGATTGTACTGGATGAAGTTTCTGGGGCAAGTGAAGACGATTTATATATGGAGCTGGATTATGATGACGGAGAACTGATGTATGAGGGAGAACTGTTATATGACGGCTATGAATATGAATTTGAAATTAACGCTGAGACAGGAGAAATCGAAAGCTGGGAAAAAGAATCTTTTTGGGATTAAAAAATAAGATCGAGGTAAAAAAATTTATCAGATAAAAAAGAAATTATAATACAATGAAAAAAATGCAGGAAAAAAACTTGCATTTTTTTTTAATGCTGTTATAATATGTATAAATATGCAGGATTCAGAAAAAAATTAAAAATTTATGCGTGATAAGTATGGAAGAGAAAAGATTGTTTTCTGATTTGCAGATCAAAAAAGAAAAAAATATAGGAAATTATCGTTGAGGAGGAAGCAATTATGAAAAAAGCAGTCGCATGTTATTTAAGTATAATGATGAGTGTTTGTATGATGGCTGGATTTACAACCATGGCAGCAGAGGATAATGCTCTGGAGCGTATTAAAGAACGTGGAACATTGATCGTTGCTACGGATGCAGCATGGCCTCCATTTGAATATATGGAAGGTGAAAATGTAGTGGGAGTTGATATGGAAGTGGCAGCTGACATTGCAGAAGAATTAGGAGTAGATCTGAAGATTATCAATACAGCATTTGATTCTCTTTCTATGTATCTGGAAAACGGAGAGGCAGACCTTGCAATCGCAGCAATCACAATCACAGAGGATCGTCTGGATACAATGGAATTTTCTGAGCCATACTGCGATACTTACCAGTATATTGTTGTAAAAGAAGATGATGAAAATGTAAAATATATCAACGATTTGGCAGGATATACAATCGGTGTACATTTAGGAACAACAGGAGATTTCTTGGCATCAGATGAAGTGAATATGGGCGTTCTGGCAGGTACAGGCGCATCTGTTCAGCAGTATAAGGATCTGACGATTGCGGCAATGGGATTAAATGCAGGGGATGTACAGGCAATTGTATGCGATAAGCTGCTTGCAGAAAATATCTGTACGATCAATGAAGATTTAAAATGTTTTGAGGCAGTGTATGAAGATGAAAGTTCTACGTTAGAACAGTATGCGATCGCAGCTGCAAAAGGTGAGACAGAGCTGATTGAAAAAGTAAATGAGATTATCAAACCATTAAAAGAAGATGGCACAATAGATCAATATATCTTAGACCACAGCAAAAAATCATCTCTTGCAAGTGAAGAATAAAAACGTGCAGTGAGGAAAAATTGAGAAAAATGGCGGCAGAAAAAAGTTTGCCGCTATTTTCTCGCAAAAGTTTTCTCTCAAAAGTAAAGAATATTTTTTGGCTTTTAGAGAAAGATCTTATTTTTTGAAAAAACAAAACAGAAAAAGAAAGGAAAAAGGGTATGAGCTGGATAGAAACCATCGTTACGGATTTTGAGAAAACTTTTATCCGAGATGACCGCTATAAAGTGTTTGTAACCGGATTTAAGAATACGCTCTTAATTACCGCAGTTTCTTTGATTGTGGGATTGGTTGCCGGAATTATGATTGCTGTTATGCGTTATGGATTTACGCAGATGAAAAAAAGAAAACCAATCACACTTCCACAGAAGCTTTTGTACGCAGTTTGTTGGATTATAGATAAAATTTTAGGATTGTATGTCGCAGTAATGCGAGGCGTTCCGCTTGTTGTACAGCTGCTTATTATGGCATTTGTTATTATGGCAGGTTTCCCAAATAAGATTGTAGTATGTTGTATCGCAATGGGCTTGAACTCAGCAGCGTATGTTTCTGAGGTTGTGCGAGGAGGAATCAACTCCGTAGATGCAGGACAGATGGAGGCAGGACGCTCATTGGGACTGAGCGCAGCTACAACGATTCTTCATATCATACTGCCTCAGGCGTTTAAGTCCGCGCTGCCAGCCCTGTGTAACGAGGGAATTGCAGTGTTAAAAGAAACTTCTATTGTAGGATATATTGCGGTTGTAGATTTGACGAGAGCATCTGACTTAGTCAGAAGCCGTACCATGTCGCCGATGATGCCGTTGTTCTTTATCGCAGCTGTGTACTTTATCTGCGTTATTGTAATGTCCTGGGGTGTAAGCATATTGGAAAAGAGGTTAAAACAGGGTGATCGAAGTTAAAGGTTTAAAGAAAAATTTTCATGATTTGAAAGTTTTAAATGGAATAGATTACAAGATAGAACAGGGAGAAAAAATTGTAGTATTAGGACCAAGTGGTTCCGGAAAGAGTACATTCCTGCGGTGCTTAAACCTTTTGGAAGAGCCGACCGAAGGAGAAATCTGGGTAGACGGAATCAATATTACAGATCCAAGAACAGATATTGACAAAATGCGTCAGAGAATGGGAATGGTATTCCAGCATTTTAATCTGTTTCCACATAAGACAGTATTGGAAAATATTACATTTGCTCCTGTAAAATTAAAACTTCAGACAAAAGAAGAAGCAAAAGAAAATGCGATGCGTCTTCTGAAAAGAATCGGTTTGGAAGATAAGGCTTCCGAGTATCCGAATAAACTTTCAGGAGGACAGAAACAGCGTATCGCAATCGTGCGCGCACTTGCAATGAATCCGGAAGTTATGCTTTTTGACGAGCCAACCTCTGCGCTTGACCCAGAGATGGTCGGAGAAGTTTTGGACTTGATCCGAGAACTTGCCAATGAAGGAATGACCATGGTAATCGTAACGCATGAGATGGGATTTGCAAAAGAAGTGGCGACAAAGATTTTATTTATTGATGAGGGAATTATCAAAGAGGAAAATACGCCAAAAGAATTTTTTGAACATCCACAGAATAAACGTCTGCAGGAGTTTTTATCAAAAGTATTATAGACGATAGGAGAGAGAACAATGTTTCAGAATGTGATTGTAAAAAGACCATGCAGTAAAATTACAGAAGGAATTACCTCAGCGCCAGAACTTGGAAAACCGGATTATGAACTGGCATTAAAACAGCATGATGCTTATATTGAAGCGTTAAAGAGCTGTGGAGTAAATGTGACGGTTTTGGAGGCAGACGAAGAATTTCCGGATTCCTGTTTCGTAGAAGACACAGCAGTGCTGACAAGAAAATGTGCGATCATTACAAATCCTGGAGCAGCTTCCAGAAATAAAGAAGTAGAGGCAATGATTCCAGTAATCAAGAAGTTTTACAGTGAGGACTGCATCGAGTACATCAAAGCGCCAGGAACACTGGAAGGCGGAGATGTTATGATGGTGGGAGATCACTTTTATGTAGGACGTTCTGCAAGAACAAATGAAGAAGGAATCCGCCAGTTCATCGCAATTTTGGAAAAATATGGACTGACAGGATCAGAAGTGGAACTGACAGAAGTGCTTCATTTAAAAACAGGCGTCAACTATATTGAAAACAACAATATGCTTGTTTCAGGAGAATTTATTGACAAACCAGAGTTTGCAAAATACAACAAATATGTCATTCCGCAGGAAGAAGCATATGCCGCAAACTGTATTTGGGTAAACGGAAAAGTAATCGTTCCGGCAAACTTCCCAACGGTAGCGCAGATTGTAAAAGATGCCGGATATGAAGTTTTATTGGTGGATACTTCTGAATATCGCAAGATTGACGGCGGACTGAGCTGTTTGAGCTTAAGATTCTAAGAAACATCGTGTAGGATCAATCTTTTCTCTTGACACGATTCGTCTCCTGCTATATGATAAATACAGTATAAGGACAACACGTTGAGAAGAAGAGTACGTTGCCGAAAGATCACAGAGAGAGATACAGAGCTGGGAGTATCTTATCGGAAAGCAGCCGAAAACTACCTTTGAGTGACCCCAATCCGGTCCGGTGACTCCGTTATCGTCATAAATGAGTGGTTTTCATAACAATTAGGGTGGAACCGCGAATCACATGAAGTATTCGTCCCTTGCAGTCAAAGTGGCTGCAAGGGATTTTTTTTCGGCAGGACGTGATAGGTCCGACAGAAAATGAAGTACAGAAAGGAAGAAAAAAATGATTATCACATTAAAAGATGGCACAAAAAAAGAATACAGCCAGCCAATGTCTGTCATCGAGATCGCAAAAGACCTCAGTGAAGGACTGGCAAGAATGGCAGCAGTCGGTGAAGTAGATGGAGAAATCGTAGATTTAAGACACGTTATCGATCAGGATTGCGCATTGAATATTCACACGGTATCCGATCCAGCAGGACTGGCAGCTTATCGCCATACAACATCTCACATTATGGCGCAGGCAGTAAAACGTCTGTATCCTGACACAAAACTGGCAATCGGACCATCTATAGCAGATGGATTTTACTATGATTTAGACAGAGAAACTCCATTCAGCACAGAAGATCTGGAAAAAATTGAAGCGGAGATGAAAAAAATCGTAAAAGAAGATCTGCCGATTGAACGTTTTACAAAACCAAGAGCAGAAGCAATCGCTTTTATGAAAGAACGTCAAGAGCCATATAAAGTAGAGCTGATCGAAGATCTTCCAGAAGATGCAGAGATTAGTTTTTATCAGCAGGGCGAGTTTATAGATCTTTGCGCAGGCCCTCATCTGATGAGCACAAAACCAGTAAAAGCATTCAAACTGACAAGCCTTGCCGGAGCTTACTGGAGAGGAAACGAACATAATAAAATGCTGACTCGTATTTATGGAACTTCTTTCCCTAAAAAAGCAGAGTTGGATGAGTATTTGACGATGTTGGAAGAGGCAAAGAAACGTGACCACAGAAAATTAGGTCGTGAACTGGGACTGTTTATGATGCACGATGCAGGTCCGGGATTCCCATTCTTCCTTCCAAAGGGAATGCTGTTAAAAAATACATTGCTCGATTACTGGCATGAACTGCATACAAAAAATGGATATCAGGAGATTTCCACTCCAATTATGTTAAACAGAAGTCTGTGGGAGACATCTGGTCATTGGGATCACTATAAAAACAATATGTACACAACTGTGATTGACGAGCAGGATTTTGCAATCAAGCCTATGAACTGTCCAGGAGGAATTTTAGTATACCAGTCAGAACCACGTTCTTATCGTGATCTGCCTCTGCGTATGGGTGAGCTGGGACTTGTTCACCGCCATGAAAAATCTGGTCAGCTTCACGGACTGATGCGTGTGCGTTGCTTTACACAGGATGATGCGCATATCTTTATGACACCAGAACAGATCAAAGATGAAATCAAAGGTGTTGCAAAACTGATCGATGAAGTGTATAGCCTGTTTGGATTTAAGTATCATGTGGAATTGTCTACACGTCCAGAAGACAGCATGGGAAGCGATGAAGATTGGGAGATGGCTACAGACGGATTGAGAAGCGCTCTTGACGATCTGGGACTTAACTATGTAGTAAACGAAGGAGACGGCGCATTCTATGGACCAAAGATTGACTTCCATCTGGAGGATTCTATCGGAAGAACATGGCAGTGTGGAACGATTCAGCTTGACTTCCAGTTACCACTGCGCTTTAATCTGGAATACACAGGAGCTGATGGAGAGAAACACAGACCAATCATGATTCACCGTGTAGCATTCGGTTCGATTGAGCGTTTCATCGGTATTTTGATCGAGCATTTTGCAGGAGCATTCCCAACATGGCTGGCGCCAGTTCAGGTAAAAGTGCTTCCTATTTCTGATAAATATATCGAATATGGCGAGAAAGTTTTAAATGCCTTAAAAGAGGCTGGAATCCGCGCTGAGATCGACACACGTTCTGAAAAGATTGGATATAAGATCCGTGAAGCACAGACACAGAAAGTGCCATATATGCTGATTGCAGGAGCAAAAGAAGAAGAAGAAAACTTAGTTGCTGTCAGAAGCCGTAAAGACGGAGATCAGGGACAGAAAGCATTAGATGCGTTTATCGCAGAGATCAAAGAAGAAATTCGTACAAAAGCAAAATAAAAAATGAGATGGCTGCGGAATACATTTTATTTTTCCGCAGCTATTTTTATGGAACTATTTTTATCGAAAAAGATCTTGACAAACCCCGATATAGATGATATATTATGTCAGGAAACTGCCGAAGACAGTAGGTACTGAAAAGTGTAAAAGGAAACTGCCTACCGAGGAGTATAGTTCATGTTTTTGAATTTACAGCCTTTTTGTCGTGCGGACAGAGAGGCTTTTTTATATTCCAAAATTTGAGACGGCGGTACACAAATCTATAAGGAGGTGCACCATTCATGGCAAAAGTGGAACTTAAGAAACCAATCGTGGAAGAGATTGCTGGACATATTGACAACGCAGCAGCTGTCGTATTAGTTACTTACAGTGGAATCACTGTAGAACAGGACACAGCTCTTCGTAAAGAGTTAAGAGAAGCTGGTATTGTATATAAAGTTTACAAAAACACAATGATGAACTTTGCATTCCAGGGAACTCCATGTGAGCCAATGAGCAAACATCTGGAAGGACCAAACGCAGTTGCAATTTCTAAAACTGATGCTACAGCACCAGCAAGAATCATTGCAAAATATGCAAAAACAATCCCAAGCTTAAAACTGGTTGCAGCAGTTGTAGAAGGTAACTACTACGATGAGAAAGAAGTACAGGCACTGGCAAGCATCCCATCAAGAGAAGAACTTCTTGGAAGATTGCTTGGAAGTATGCAGTCACCTATTGCAAACTTCGCTCGTGTGGTTAAACAGATCGCTGAAGCAAAAGAGGCTTAATAGCCGGAACAGATAAAAGAGATTATAGGAGGAAAGAATAATGGCAAAATTAACAACAGCTGAATTTATTGAAGCTATCAAAGAATTATCCGTATTAGAATTAAACGATTTAGTAAAAGCATGTGAAGAAGAATTTGGTGTATCCGCAGCAGCAGGTGTTGTTGTAGCAGCAGCTGGCCCAGCAGAAGCAGCAGAAGAAAAAGATGAGTTCGACGTAGAACTGACAGAAGTTGGACCAAACAAAGTTAAAGTTATCAAAGTTGTTCGTGAAGCTACAGGATTAGGCTTAAAAGAAGCTAAAGAAGTAGTTGATGGAGCTCCTAAGGTAATCAAAGAAGGTGTATCCAAAGCTGAAGCTGAAGAGATGAAGACAAAATTAGAGGCAGAAGGCGCTAAAGTTACTTTAAAATAATTTTGCGAGTGATCATAGGGGACCGTAATTGCGGTTCCCTTTTTTCATATACCCCAAAAACGTGTCATACAGAAGGGAGAACGGAACGATGAGATGGTGGAAAAAAACAAGTCTTATGATCTACTTATGTACAGCGTTATCATTTACAGCGCCAGATTCTTCGATTTCTGCGGAAGCTGCTTTAAATATTGAGGATATCCGTCAAGCTTCAGCATACAAGTATGATTTAGTCAGCAATATGAGAAAGACGCCAAATAAGGTGGGAACTTGGGTAAAGAGTTCAAAAGGATATCGTTTTAAATTGAAAACAAATCAATATCTGAAAAACGGATGGGCGCGGATTAACGGAAGAATTTATTGCTTTGATGCAAATGGATACCGCCGTGTCGGATTTTATACATATAGAAATAGAAAATATTATTTTAAGAGTAATGGTCAGCTTGCAATCAACTATTGGCTGAAAAATGGAGACCGCACTTGTTATCTGAAACCGGATGGAACATTAGCGGTAGGAATGCTGCGGTATGGAGGCGAGTATTACTATTTTAATGAGCGTGGTCTGATGGTGCGCGGCTGGACAAAGATCGAAGATAAAATGTATTATTTCAGGGAAGATGGGACACGCGCTTCCGGCTGGGAAATGATCAAAGACTCTTCGGACGGAAAAACATATCGCCATTATTTTTCAGCTGCTGGAACACCTGTGCAAGGATGGAAGATGATTGATGGAAAACAATATCATTTGACAGAGACAGGAAGAGTGACAATCGGCTGGGAAAAGGTACACAATGATTATTGGTGCTATTTTGAAGCGGACGGTTCAGGGGCAGTCGGCTGGAAATTTATTGATGGAAGCTGGTATTGTTTTTCAAATGAAGGAATCATGCTTGTAAATCAGTGGGTAGACGGTTATTATCTGGGCAGCGATGGACGCAGAGTGGAAGACAGTGAAGAACGAAAATATATCTTCTGCGGAGATTCCAGAACCGTATTGATGAGCGGGGTAATCAATAATCCAGATCATCTGTATGTGGCAAAAAGCGGAAGCGGTTATATCTGGTTTAGAAGTACCGGAATGGGAGAATTACAGAAATATCTGGAAAAAAATCCAAAGGCGAAAGTTATTTTAAATTTGGGTGTCAACGACGTAGGAAACTGTGAAAAGTATATTAATCTGTACAGAGAACTGTTTCGGATGTATCCGATGGCAAAGATTTATATTATGTCAGTAAATCCGGTTGATGATGTCAACTATCCGGATATTATTGAACGACGTAAATCAACAAAGGAAGTGGAAGCTTTTAATAAAAAGATGAAAGCAGCATTTCCTATGCGCTATCTGGATGCCTATAGTTATTTGAAAAAGATAGGATTTGGAACGTTGGACGGCGTTCATTACACAGATCAGACATACAGAGACATTTATCAATATGTATTAAACAATACAAATTAAAGAGAGAGCAGAGAGTGCAAAAAGAAATTTTGACCGCATTCTCTGCTTACATTTTTAAAAGCTTGGAAATTGGCAAAAAAGAAATAAAAAAGCAGAAAAAATGAGATTGACATTCTAAAAAAATTGTGATAGCATGGAAAATGCACTATTGTGCAAGAGTGTGCCCTAAGGCACGACTATGCCCAAAAGTGAACGAAGAAAACTGCATTTTAGATAGAAAGAACAGGGGTGAAACATCAATGAAGAAAAACAGGATACGTCCTATAACAAATGGCAGAAGCCTGCGTATGAGTTATTCGAAGCAAAAAGAAGTTCTCGAAATGCCTAACTTGATTGAGGTGCAAAGGGATTCGTATCAATGGTTCCTGAATGAGGGGCTGAAAGAAGTTTTTGACGACATTTCTCCAATTGTTGACTATAGTGGAAAATTAAGTTTAGAATTTGTGGACTTTACATTGTGCGAGGACGATGTGAAATACTCCATTGAAGAGTGTAAAGAGAGAGATGCAACGTATGCTGCACCTTTAAAAGTTAAGGTGAAGCTTCATAATAAAGAAGAGGACAAGATTTACGAACATGAGATTTTCATGGGTGATCTTCCGATTATGACAGCAACCGGTACATTTGTAATCAACGGAGCTGAGCGAGTTATCGTCAGTCAGTTGGTGCGTTCTCCGGGTATTTATTATGCGATTGCACATGATAAATTAGGAAAAAAATTATTTTCTTCTACAGTAATTCCAAACCGTGGCGCATGGCTGGAATATGAGACAGATTCTTATGATGTTTTCAGTGTTCGTGTGGACAGAACAAGAAAAGTTCCGATCACTGTTTTAATCCGTGCCCTGGGAATCGGTACAAATGCAGAGATTATAGAATTATTCGGTGAAGAACCGAAGATTTTGGCAAGTTTGGCAAAAGATACTGCTACAAGTTATCAGGAAGGCCTTTTGGAATTGTACAAGAAGATTCGTCCGGGCGAGCCGCTTGCCGTTGACAGTGCAGAAAGCTTGATTACCAGCATGTTCTTCGATCCAAGAAGATATGATCTGGCAAAAGTTGGACGTTATAAATTTAATAAGAAATTAAAATTGAGCAATAGAATTGCCGGTCATATTCTTGCTGAGGACGTTATTGATATGACTACAGGGGAGATCTTGGCAGAGGCTGGCACAGAAATATCTCGCGAATTAGCTGATGAAATTCAGAATGCAGCAGTTCCTTTTGTATGGATTCAGACAGAAACGTGCAATACAAAAGTCATCTCTAATATGATGGTTGATCCGATGCACTATGTGGATCTGAGCAGAGAAGAACTGAAAGAATTAGGCATTGCTGAGGATGGCGTATACTATCCAGTTTTAGAAAAGATTTTAGAAGAAAATGAAAACATAGAAGATCTCAAGGATGCTCTGAAAAAGAACAGCCATGAGCTTGTGCCAAAACATATCACAAAAGAAGATATCATTGCTTCCATCAACTACAATATTCATCTGGAATATGGAATCGGAAATGATGATGATATCGACCATCTGGGCAACAGACGTATCAGAGCAGTAGGTGAGCTGCTTCAGAATCAGTACCGCATCGGTCTTTCCAGACTGGAGCGTGTTGTCCGTGAGAGAATGACAACACAGGATATGGATGGTATTTCACCACAGTCTCTGATTAATATTAAACCAGTTACAGCAGCGGTAAAAGAATTCTTTGGTTCTTCCCAGCTGTCACAGTTTATGGATCAGAACAACCCGCTTGGAGAGCTGACACATAAGAGACGTCTCTCCGCATTAGGACCTGGCGGTTTGTCACGAGACAGAGCCGGATTCGAGGTGCGAGATGTTCACTATTCTCATTATGGAAGAATGTGTCCGATTGAGACACCTGAAGGTCCAAACATCGGATTGATCAACTCCCTTGCAACGTATGCAAGAATTAATGAATATGGATTTATCGAAGCTCCATATCGTAAAATTGATAAAACAGATCCGAAAAACCCTCGTGTTACGGATATAGTAGAATATATGACAGCTGACGTGGAAGATAATTACCATGTAGCACAGGCGAATGAGCCACTTGATGAAGAAGGCCATTTCCTGCATAAAAACGTATCTGGACGTTACCGTGAAGAGACACAGGAGTATGAGCGTACGATGTTTGATTACATGGACGTATCTCCTAAGATGGTATTCTCTGTTGCTACAGCGCTGATTCCTTTCCTGGAAAACGATGATGCGAACCGTGCTCTGATGGGATCTAACATGCAGAGACAGGCCGTTCCTCTTCTGACAACAGAAGCTCCTGTTGTTGGTACAGGTATTGAGACAAAAGCAGCGGTAGACTCCGGCGTATGTATCGTAGCAAAGAAATCTGGTACGATTGAGTACTCCACTTCCAAAGTGATCATCATGAAAAATGATGACGGAACAAAAGATGAGTACCATCTGACAAAATTTGCAAGAAGTAACCAGAGTAACTGCTACAACCAGAGAGCGATTGTATTCAAAGGCGATCATGTAGAAGCAGGTCAGGTTATCGCAGACGGACCTTCCACTTCAAACGGAGAGATCGCTCTTGGTAAAAACCCTCTGATCGGATTTATGACATGGGAAGGATATAACTACGAGGATGCTGTTCTTCTGAGTGAAAGACTTGTCATGGATGATGTATATACATCTGTTCATATTGAAGAATATGAAGCAGAAGCAAGAGATACAAAATTAGGACCAGAAGAGATCACAAGAGACGTTCCTGGTGTCGGTGACGATGCGTTGAAAGATCTGGATGACCGTGGAATTATCCGTATCGGTGCAGAAGTGCGTGCAGGTGATATTCTGGTCGGAAAAGTAACTCCAAAAGGAGAGACAGAGCTTACAGCAGAAGAAAGACTGCTTCGAGCAATCTTTGGTGAGAAAGCAAGAGAAGTTCGTGATACTTCCCTGAAAGTGCCTCACGGAGAATACGGTATCGTTGTTGATGCAAAAGTATTCACAAGAGAAAATGGAGATGAATTATCACCTGGAGTAAATCAGGCAGTCCGCATCTATATTGCTCAGAAGAGAAAGATCTCTGTAGGAGATAAGATGGCTGGTCGTCATGGAAACAAGGGTGTTGTCTCCCGTGTACTTCCTGTAGAAGATATGCCATTCCTTCCAAATGGTCGTCCGCTTGATATCGTGCTGAACCCTCTTGGTGTGCCTTCACGTATGAATATCGGACAGGTATTGGAGATTCACTTAAGTCTGGCAGCAAAAGCGCTTGGATTTAATATTTCAACTCCTGTCTTTGACGGCGCAAACGAGATTGACATTATGGATACACTGGATCTGGCTAATGATTATGTCAATCTGGAATGGGATGAATTTAAAGAAAAACATGAAGAGGAACTGCTTCCTGAGGTTATGGATTATCTGTATGAAAACAGAGATCACAGAGCGCTCTGGAAAGGAGTACCGCTTTCAAGAGATGGAAAAGTAAGACTTCGTGACGGAAGAACGGGAGAATATTTCGACAGTCCAGTAACAATCGGACACATGCACTATCTGAAACTGCATCATCTTGTTGATGATAAGATCCATGCGCGTTCTACAGGTCCTTACTCCTTAGTAACACAGCAGCCATTAGGTGGTAAAGCGCAGTTTGGAGGACAGCGTTTCGGAGAGATGGAGGTATGGGCACTGGAAGCTTATGGTGCATCTTATACACTTCAGGAAATTCTGACCGTAAAATCAGATGATGTTGTCGGACGTGTGAAGACATATGAGGCAATCATCAAAGGAGAAAATATCTCTGAACCTGGTATTCCTGAATCCTTTAAGGTATTGCTGAAAGAACTTCAGTCCCTTGGATTGGATGTCAAAGTACTCAAAGAAGATCAGACAGAAGTGGAGATCATGGAGACGGTTGACTACAGCGATGCAGATATTCGTGCAACTATGGAAGGAAATGACGGATATCAGGATGAAAATGAATTCTCTCGTCATGGCTACAGCAAACAGGAATATGACGGAGAGGATTATGTCAATATCGAAGAAGATGATTATTCTGTAGATAGTGATGACGATGCTGATTTCCTTGCAAGCAAGATTTTAGGAAGCAGCGACGAAGAATAAAATTTGGAAATACAGCAGTTCACGAATCAAGACAGTTATTATGGAAAGGAGTACCATAAATGTCAGAAACAACAACGAATGAAACATATCAACCGATGACGTTTGATTCCATTAAGATCGGTCTTGCTTCTCCTGAAAAGATCAGAGAATGGTCACACGGAGAAGTAAAGAAACCGGAAACCATTAATTATAGAACTCTGAAACCGGAAAAGGATGGACTGTTCTGCGAGCGTATCTTTGGACCAAGCAAAGACTGGGAATGTCACTGCGGAAAATATAAAAAAATCCGTTATAAAGGCGTAATCTGTGACCGATGTGGTGTAGAGGTTACAAAATCCAGCGTGCGAAGAGAGCGTATGGGCCATATTGAACTTGCAGCGCCAGTCTCTCATATCTGGTATTTTAAAGGGATTCCATCCCGCATGGGATTGATTCTCGATATTTCTCCTAGAGTGCTGGAAAAAGTACTTTACTTTGCGAACTATATCGTTCTGGACAAAGGAAGAAGTAATCTGATGTACAAACAGGTTCTGACAGAACGTGAATATCAGGAAGCATGTGAGAAATTCAGCGGACCAGATGGAAAACCTACATTCCGTGTTGGAATGGGAGCAGAAGCAATCAAAGAATTGCTTGAAGCGATTGATCTGGAAGCAGAATCTGTAGAGTTAAAGAAGGGATTAAAAGAATCCACAGGTCAGAAACGCGCAAGAATTATCAAGAGACTGGAAGTAATCGAAGCATTCCGTGGTTCAGGAAACAGACCGGAATGGATGATTATGACAGTAATTCCTGTAATTCCGCCAGATCTGCGTCCAATGGTACAGCTTGACGGAGGACGTTTTGCAACATCTGACTTAAATGATCTGTACAGAAGAATTATCAACCGTAACAATCGTCTGAAAAGACTTTTGGAATTAGGAGCGCCTGATATTATTGTCAGAAACGAAAAGAGAATGCTTCAGGAGGCAGTAGATGCCCTGATCGACAACGGTCGCCGTGGCCGTCCTGTAACAGGACCAGGAAACCGCGCCCTGAAATCTCTGTCTGATATGCTGAAAGGTAAATCCGGTCGTTTCCGTCAGAACTTACTTGGAAAACGTGTTGACTATTCAGGTCGTTCCGTTATCGTTGTCGGACCGGAATTAAAGATCTATCAGTGCGGTCTTCCAAAAGAAATGGCAATCGAGCTGTTTAAGCCGTTCGTAATGAAAGAGCTGGTATCAAACGGTACCTCTCACAATATTAAAAATGCAAAGAAAATGGTAGAAAAACTTCAGCCAGAAGTATGGGATGTTCTGGAAGAAGTAATCAAAGAACATCCAGTTATGTTAAACCGTGCCCCTACACTTCACAGACTTGGTATTCAGGCATTTGAGCCAATCCTTGTTGAAGGTAAGGCAATCAAACTGCATCCGCTTGTATGTACCGCGTTCAACGCAGACTTTGACGGTGACCAGATGGCTGTTCATCTGCCTCTTTCTGTGGAAGCGCAGGCAGAATGCCGTTTCCTTCTGTTATCCCCGAACAACTTGCTGAAACCTTCCGATGGTGGTCCAGTTGCCGTTCCTTCTCAGGATATGGTGCTTGGTATCTACT